>JAADCT010000028.1 GCA_013154305.1 Aquificota bacterium | reverse complement strand
TCCTCTTTAGAGGCAACGTCGTCGCAATCTTCGGGTAGGTGCCCTTCGGGGAAGTACTTAACGCCGGCGGTCATGGAGGAAAGTTCACCCTCTTTGGAGATAAAGTCGTTGTAAAAGACCATGTAAACGTGAACGATTACGAAAATCGCGATAATCCAGGCGACCACGTGGTGCCAAAAGTGAATGTCGTATTCGCTTCCAAAAAGCGATAGGGTCCAGGCGCTTACGGTGCGACCCCAAAAGCCCTCGGGGTCCGAAAGGCCGTACATGGCAAAACCGGTCCAAATTTCAAAGGCTATCAGACCCAGGACGAAAAGGTAGGCCGTGCGGGCCAGGGGGTTCCGTATGAGCGGAAGGTGGGAACGCTTTATAAGCAGGTAAAAGAGAATCGTTTCGAAGATGCCCTTCCAAAACCACTTTCTCCAAAACTTCGGTATCAGGAGCCAAAAGTGGGACTTTTTGGTAAACATCAGAAAGAGCCTGTAGGCGAAGGCAAAGAGAAGCACATATCCGGCCGAAAAGTGGAGGAAGCGAACGAAGTCCATCGATAGGGCGTGGGCGTAAGCCTCGGTGGCCTCCCAGCCGACCGAGCCTATGAAAAAGGGGTCACCTATGTAAAGTCCGGTGAAAAAGAGGACCAATATCGACAGGAACTGAACCCAGTGCCAAATCCTCAAGCCCGGTTGAAAGAGGTAAAACCTGTAGAAGCTCTTTTTAATTACGTTTGCAAGCATCTTTCGACCCTCCGAAAGGGTTTAAAGGAAAAAGGGCCGTCAAACGGCGCAGGCGGAGTTTACGCTGAAGGAGGTAATTTCCTCACCTTTGTCGTTGTAAATGTGGGTTGCGCAGGCCAGGCAGGGGTCGAACGAGTGGATGGTCCTGAGGATTTCGAGCGGCTGTTTGGGGTCCTTGACCTCGGTGTCGAGCATCGAAGCCTCGTAGGCCGCCCTCTGCTCGCCGTGCTCGTTTTTAATCCTCGGCGCAACGTTCCACGTGGTGGGAACGATGGCCTGGTAGTTTTTGATGGTGCGGCCGTCGATTACGACCCAGTGCGACAGGGCGCCCCTGGGAGCGGCCGTCATACCCACGCCTTTTTTGATTCCCTCACCCCAGGTTTCGGGGTCGAACTTGGTCGTGTTGGCCACCTGCGTGTCGCCGGCCTTGATGTTGTCGTAGAGCTTTTTAAGGAAGTAGGAGTTGAGGTTGGCCGAGAGTTGGGCCTCCAATCCGCGGGCGAGGGTCCTTCCGACCGTCGTGGGGAGGAACTGGTGCGGTTGGAGCTCCTCTCCCAGGACGTTTTTGATAATCTTTTGGACCGCTTCGATTTGCTCGACGACCATCTCGTCGACGAATGAGGGTTTAACGTGGCCCTGCTTGACGGCGGTGTAGACGATGATGTAGCGGGCCAGCGGTCCCACCTCGTGCGTCATTCCCTTGTAGACCGGGGTCTTGGAGTAGGAATACTTCTTGTTAGGGTCGAGGAACTTCCACGGGGTGGGGGGAACCTCCTCGGGTGCGGGGATGGTTTCTCCCATCCACGGGTGGAGAGCCTTCGAGTCTCCCTCGGTGTAGTGGAAGAACGAGTGCTGAACGTATTCGGCGACGTGCTCGAGGCTGTCCTTGTTGAAGGGTTCGTACTTGGCCTTGTCCACGCCCTCTTTGAAGTTGTGGACGATTCCGTTGGAGTGATAAAGGATTTTGTCCCAGTAGTCGCCGGTGCGGCTAAAGTCGCGGTAGGGTTCGTCGGGAAAGTCTCCGAAGTCGAGAACGCGCTCTTTGGCCAATCCGCCGCCGTAGAACCACTTGTCCTTAAGGTAGAGCAGGCCGATGGCAATGAGGTCCGGCAGGTAGAAGTAGTTTACGGCGTCGAGGCCAAGCTCGACCGACGTTTGAACGAGGCCGAGCCTTGCGGCGTTGACGGGGGCGTTTCCGTCGTCCATCGATATGGAGCACGTCATTCCGCCGACCAGGTAGTGGGGGTGGGGGTTCTTACCGCCGAAGACCACGTGGGAAATCACGAGGTCCCTTTGAACGTCCAGCATTTCAAGGTAGTGGGCGACGGCCATCAGGTGGGCTTCCGGCGGAAGTTTTTGATAGTCGGGGTGGCTCCACCACTCGGCCGGCGCAAAAATTCCGAGTTGGCCGCTTTCGACGATTTGCCTGATTTTGTCCTGAACGGCCTTGTAGTAGGCGGGCGTGGCCTTGGGAAACCTTCTGGCGTAAGCCTTGAGGCCCGTGTAGTCCTTGGCGAGACCTATGAGGGGTTCGGCCCACTTTAGAACCGTCTTTTGGAGCTCGGCGGTTTTGGCGGGGTCGGCCTTCAGAGCCTCAACGGGCGAAACCCAGTCCAATGCGTGCAGGTGGTAAAAGTGAACCAGGTGGTCGTGGACCTGCAGGGTTGCGAGCATTATGTTGCGGATGTAGTTGGCGTTTCTCGGTATTTGAATGTCGAGGGCGTCCTCTACCGCCCTTACCGAGGCCAGGGCGTGGATGGTCGTACAAACTCCGCAAATTCTCTGGGTAAAGGCCCAGGCGTCGCGGGGGTCGCGACCGCGAACGATGATTTCGATACCCCGCCACATGGTGGCCGAGGAAACGGCCTCGGTCACCTTTTTGTTTTGCTCGTCGACGACTATTTCAAGCCTCAGGTGGCCTTCAATCCGGGTAACCGGGTCAACTACAACCCTCTTAGCCATCCTTTAAACCTCCTTTTTGTCATTAATTAAAGGAAGGACGAGGGAATTATTGCTCCTCGTCCTTTTTCTTCATGTGCCTGATGCCGGAGGCCACCGCGTGGGCCGCCAAGGCCGCCGCGGTTACGCCGGCGGCTACCATACCGACCTTGTCGGCGTTAACCTCAACGTTGGGCAGGACGATACCCTTTTGCCGTTCGAAGAACGGGTCTTTGTCCCAGAAGTTTTTGTCGGCGCAACCTATGCAGGGTGCACCCGACTGTATCGGATAGGAAATTCCGCCGAACCAACGCAGGTTTCCGCAGGAGGCGTAGGTCGTCGGTCCGCGGCAACCGATTTTGTAAAGACACCAACCCTTTTTGGCCGCATCGTCGTCCGGCTTCTCGACGAACTGTCCGGCGTTGAAAAACGCCCTTCTGTAACAGGTGTCGTGGATGCGGTTTCCGAAAAACTGTTTGGGGCGGCCCTGGTCGTCCACCGGCGGAGGGCCAAAGAGCGCCAGGTGGAGGATGGTTCCCGTTATCACCTCGGGAATAGGCGGACAGCCGGGAACCCTGATTATCGGCTTGTGAACTACGGTGGCGACGTCAACCGACTCGGTGGGATTGGGACGGGCCGCCTGAATACCCCCCCAGGAGGCGCAGGTACCCACCGAAATCAGGGCCATGGCGTGGTGGGCCAGCTCTACGACGTCCTCCTTGTAGGGGCGGCCGGCAACGATGCAGTAGCGGCCGTCGTTTCCGAGGGGAACGCCTCCCTCGTAGATGAGAACGTAGCGGCCTTTATACTCCTCAACAATCTCCTCGAGGTGTTTGATGAGGCCGGCCTTTTTAAGTTCGCCGTTTTCTTCGTAGAAGATTCCCGAAGCGGCGGGGATGGTTTCGTCGTATTCGAGCGAGATAACGTTCAAAAGCAGGTCGGAGGCGTAAGGGGCGTTGGAACGGATGAAAGATTCGGTGCAGCCGGTGCACTCGAGACCGTGAAGCCAAATAACGGGTATCCTCTCCTTGGTCTCCAGGGCGTGAACCACCTTGGGAACCATCGAGGGAGCCAATCCCATTAGCCCGGTTATGTAGGTTGCAAACTTCAAAAATTCCCTTCGGGAGAGCCCCTTTTCCTTAAAGGCTTCCCAATAAGTTTTTCCCATCTCGCCAAACCTCCGAGGTGTCTACCTAATTTCTAAACTTTATCACCAACAGGGGTCCAATAAAAGAACATAAGAACCTTCGAATGTTTTTAAAATCGGGCCAGAAGTCCCCCGGAAGTTGGCAAAAACTTAATCCCGGGTTGGGGTTTTATCCTTCATTTCTAATGAACCTGTTTAGGAGTTTCAGGGACCCGAAGGCGGTTAAAGCCCTCGTTTCGGCCATTGAAAGGGAGCACGACGGTTCTCCCCTGAAGATTATGGAGGTCTGCGGCGGGCACACCCACGCGATAATGCGCTTTGGCCTCAACAAGCTTTTGGAACCGCTGGGCATTGAATTTTTGCACGGGCCCGGTTGTCCGGTTTGCGTTATGCCCAAAGAGCGAATAGACCAGGCGGTGGCCATAGCGCGCCAACCGAACACGATTTTGACCACCTACGGCGACATGATGCGGGTTCCCGGTTCGGAAAGTTCCCTTATCAAGGAAAGGGCGGCCGGGAGGGACGTTCGGATGGTATATTCGCCGCTGGACGCGCTCAAAATAGCGGAGGAAAACCCCGACAAAACGGTGGTCTTTTTCGCCATCGGCTTTGAGACGACGACGCCGATGACGGCCGCCCTGCTGGAGGTGGTCCGCCAAAGGGGTATAAAAAACCTCCTGGTTCACGTCAACCACGTTTTGGTCATTCCCGCAATGGAGGCGGTAATTAACGAGAGCGAAATCGAGGCCTTTATAGGGCCCGGTCACGTCAGCGCCATCATCGGCGGAAACGCCTACAAACCTTTTGTGGAAAGGTACGGAGTTCCGGTGGTCATCAGCGGTTTCGAACCGACCGACATTCTCGAAAGCGTTTTAAGGATTGTCCGCCAAAAAAAGGAGGGCAGGGCCGAGGTGGAAATCCAATACACGCGCGCCGTTTCTTGGGAGGGCAACAAGAAGGCGCAAGAGTTGATGAAACGCTACTTTGAGGTCCGGGAAACCTTCCGTTGGAGGGGTTTGGGGGACATCCCGCGAAGCGGGCTTAAGTTAAAAGAGGAGTTTGCCAAGTTCGACGCCGAGGTGGTTTTCGACGAAATTTTGCCCAAAAGGCCGGTCGACGACCACAAACTGTGTATCTGCGGCGAGATTTTAAAGGGAAAGGCCAAACCCACCGACTGCAAAATTTTCGGAACCGCCTGCACCCCCCAAAATCCGGTCGGGGCCTGTATGGTTTCCTCCGAGGGAGCCTGCGCCGCCTATTACAAGTACCTCCGTCTGGCGGTCGTTTAGAAAGCTTTTCTTTCTTTGGTCTTTACGAGGTTCCTTTCCCTTCGGCGGAACTTGCGAGAACAAAAGAAACCTAAAGAAGGAAAAAGGGGGCTTAACAACGGCTGCCGGTGGGACCGGCGCAGTCGAAACAGGGTTCGATGTATTCGATGTCAAACATGAACTTGAGACCGAGCTCCTCGAACCAGGGGGTGATGTTTCGGAGAAACTTAACCTTGAACATGAAGTAGCGCTCGAAGGCTTCTTTAAGCCAGTGGGCCCAGCGACCGTCCTTCCACAGAACGCGTTGGCGGGGCGGGATGACCGGGTCGGCCAAAACGAAGAAACCCTTGTCACCGAAGTCGGCGATACAAATTGCCGGCAGTCGGGGTGCGACGCGGTCGGGAATGTTTTTGATGTCGTTGTAGATGTTGTGGGCGACCGCAACGGCCATACCCTCTATCATCTGCCCGGTTTTGGGTGCGCCGGTGGGTATGGGCGTCGGTCGAACGGGAGGAATGGCCACGCAAACGCCAACGCCGTAGATGTTGGGATAGTCGGGAACGTACATACAGCGGTTGGTTTTAACGAAGCCCTTTTCGTTGGCCACCTTGTCGCCGGCCGACTTTATGACGTCGGGACCGGTAAAGAAGGGCATCAGCATCGTCAGTTTGCTTTCGACCTGCATCGTCTTAATCTCTTTGCCTTCCTCGTCGCAGAGGGCAAACTCGACGTAGTCTTTACCGACCTTCTTAATCTTGGCGTTGGCGTAGGTCCATATCGACTTTTCCATGGTCAGGTCTTCGAGATACCTCTTGGAGGGTCCTATACCTCCGAGACCGGCGTATCCGAGGTAGGGTTCGGAGGTTATTATGTTCATGTCAACCTTGTGGCGGATGCGGTGCTTGCGCATCCGGTAGTCGACCATGAAGGCAAACTCGTACATCGGTCCGAAGCAGGAGGTTCCGGGTAGCGAACCGGCCACGACGGGCCCGGGATTTTCGATGAGTTCGTGAATGGCCTTTTGGGTCTCGAGGGCGTGGGGCAGGGTACAAATCGAGTAAACTTTGGCGCCTTCTTCGATTTCTATAACCGGTTCCCAGTTGAGCTTCGGTCCGGTGGCAAAGACCAGATAGTCGTACTCGACGACCTGGCCGTTGGCCAACTTCACCTTTTGGGCGTCGGGGTCGACCTCCTCGGCCGCCGAGTGGATGAATTGGATGTTTCTCTTCGGTAGTATTTTTGCGAGCTCGGCCTGTATCCCCTCGTGGTTTTTGTCCAAAACCGCAACGTGGGGCAAGGAGGGGGTAAACACGAAGTTGGGCCTATCGGAAACCACGACGATGTCGAGGTTTTTCATAAGGTTGCGCAGGGCAAAGGCGGTTGCCAGGGCTCCGATACCGCCACCGATGATGACTACCCGTTTCTTGGACATCCTCAGCCTCCCTGTCAAATATTATCAAGTCCGAATATGGGAATATTGTGCGACTTGGACGAGCGGCGATTGTGAACTTTTAAATGTCAATTAAATAAACGACCACTTACGCCCCGCCGCGTTTAATTAATTTAGGGATGGCCTTTATTCCGCGGGAAATCGAGGAAAGTTTGAGGCTCCTTCAAAAGATTCCCGGCTACGGGGAGAGGGGGGCGGCCCGTTTTTTGTACGGTTTGCTGAAACTTCCGCGAAACGAGCGGTTTGAACTGGTGAAGGTCCTGGCCGAGGCGGCGAAAAATTTGAGACCCTGCAAGGAATGCGGCATTTACACCGACCGCGAGGTGTGCGAAATTTGCTCCTCCCCCGAAAGGAGTAAAAAGCTCCTGACCGTCGTGGAGGAGAGCGCCGACGCCTACGCCGTCGAAAGGACGGGAAAGTACAAAGGGGTTTATCACGTTTTGGGAGGGAGGATTTCCCCCCTCGAGGGAATAGGTCCCGAAGACCTAAACGTTGAAACCCTGTTTGAAAGGGTGGAGCGCTACCGACCGGCGGAGGTAATTTTGGCCACCAACCCCAACGCGGAAGGGGAGGCGACCGCCTCTTACCTCGCCCGGGAATTGAAGAGGCGCTTTCCCGAGCTTAAGGTCAGCCGCATCGGCTTCGGTGCGGCCTTCGGAACCTATCTGGAGCTGCTCGAGGACTTTACGGTTGCCGAGGCCCTCCAAAACCGACGGGAGTACAAACCCTAGGGTTTTCAAACTTTGGGTTCGTCCACCCTCGGAGGGGGGGTTTTGAGCTCCAAAACGTCGCGGGAGGAAACCTTCACGACCGTGTGGACGTTTCCGCGCGGGTGGAAGTCGGCCACCACCTCGAGGTAGCGGGGTTTCAGGAATTCCCACAGTTTGGTGTAGATTTCGTTGGCGGCGGCCTCGTGGGAAATGTAGCGGTCGCGGTATTGGTTCAGCCAAAGCTTCAAGCTCTTCAGTTCCACAATCCACTTGTCGGGGACGTACTTTACGTAAATCTTGGCAAAGTCGGGATAGCCGCTTCGCGGACACTTACAGGTAAATTCCGGAAAGTAGATTTCCACCAAGTAATCGCGGTCGGGATAGGGATTGGGCCACCTTTCGAGCTTTGCGTTCTCTATCTCCAGTTCGCCGTACTTTTTTTCCTTCTCCATGGAAATAAGAAAATAGGAGGCGAAAGGGCTCAGCGCTCGCCGTAGGCCTTTTCGCCGTGAAGGGCGGCGTCAAGACCCTCAACTTCGACCTCCTCGGGAACCCGCAGTCCAACCAGCAGTTTGACCAACTTAAGGACCAGGAAGGTCGCTACGGCCGTGTAAAGCACCACGACGATTGTTCCCGCCAGTTGGGGAAGGAGTAGCGATGCGTCCCCGTAGAGGAGACCTTTGACGCCGCCGACCTTTTCGGAGGCCAAAAAGGCTATGGCCAAGGTTCCGAGAATTCCGCCCACGCCGTGAACCCCCCAAACGTCGAGGGCGTCGTCGTAGCCGAACTTAGGTTTGGCCCAAACCACGGCCAGAAAGCAGGCCAAACCGCCCAACAGGCCTATTATCAGCCCGCCCGAAAGGTCGACGAAACCGGCCGCCGGGGTGATGGAGGCAAAGCCGGCGATTACGCCGGTCAAAAATCCGAGTAAGGTGGGCTTTCCGAACTTCCACCATTCGAGGGCCGCCCAAACGAGGGCCGCCGTAAAGGCCGCCAGCAGGCTGACGAAGGCGGCCGTCACGGCTTGGGCGTTTATGGCCAAGGCCGAACCGCCGTTAAACCCGAACCAACCGAAGGCCAGAAGGCCGGTTCCGGCGGCCACCAGCGGGAGGTGGGAGGGCAGCAAAATCGCCTCCCTCCTCTTGCCCAGAACCAGCGCACCGACCAGGGCGGCAACGCCCGAGGTGGCGTGAACCACCAGACCGCCGGCAAAGTCCTTTACGCCCAGTTCGGCCAGAAAGCCGCCGCCCCAAATCCAGTGGGCCACCGGAGCGTAGACCGCCGTAAACCAAAGGGCCGAAAACAGGAGCCAGGCGGAAAACTTCATCCTTTCGACGAAGGCCCCAGCAATCAGGGCCACCGTTATGGCGGCGAAAGTCATTTGGAAAAACGCAAAGAGGTAGGCGTACAAGTTGGGGGCCACCGGTGAGGGGTCTCCCGGTTCCAGGGTCCTCAAAAAGGCGTCCTTAAGGGTTCCTATTACCCCAAACAGGTCGCCGCTGAAGGTCAAACTGTAGCCGTAAACGACCCAAAGAATAGAAACGACCGCAAAGGCCGCGGCCACCATGTAAACGGTGTTGAGTAAGCTTTTGGTCCGCGTCAGACCTCCGTAAAAGAGCGCCAAGCCGGTAAACCCCATAACGAAAACCAGCGCCGTCGAAACCAAAATCCAAACGTTGTCGGCCAAAACTATCGTGCTCTCCGCCATAGTGTTTACCTTTTTGTAAACAACCCGCGACGGAAAAAGCGGTAGACTTTTCACAAAATTGTTAACATCGTTGAAACTTTACAATCCTATTAAGGATAGGATATAACTCTAATTTATGTTCATGGTTAAAAGGGCCTTGCTCTTGACGGTGGCGGGGACTTTGGCGTCCGTAGCCCTCGAGTTGGAAGTCGGCGGCGGTCCCCAGAGGGAGGAATTCAGGGGCTGGGTCAGCTACAAGGGCGAAGCGGTGGACGTCAAAAGGGACCTGGCGCTTCAGGATAAGACTAAGTACTTCGTATACCTGGAGCTGCGCCACTCGGCAAAACTCGGCTTTATTCCGCTTCCCGACCTGAGGGTTGAATACCTGCGGATGAACACCTACGGCAGGGGCGTCGTAAGCCGAACCTTTACCTTCGGCGACATTACGGTAAACGCCAACGAACCGATATCGACCGAGCTCCGCTTCCACCAGCTGGACCTGACCTTCCACTATTCGCCGCTGAAGACGGAGTTTTTGAGGGGAAGCTGGGGTTTCGGAACCAAGGTGGTCGACTTCAAGGTTAAGGTCCGCAGGGAAAACACCGGCGAGGAGGAATCGGAGTCGGCCGTTGTTCCGCTGCCCTACCTTTACGCAAAGGCGGCCGGGGAGGTGAGATTCGTTCACGCCTTTGGCGAGATTAAGGGCCTCGGCGTCGACGGCAAGAACTACTTTTACGATTGGAGGGTCGGGGCGGGGCTCCACTACGACGTTAAGGAAAACCTCAGGATTTCCCTCGACGGGGGATACCGCTATCAGCGCTACCGCATCGACGACGTTAGCGACGTTTCGGCCGACGTGAGGGCAAAGGGTGCCTTCGGCGCCCTCTCTTTACGCCTTTCCTTCTAAATTCCCCCGTAGGGGGCCTTTATATTCATCTTCTGAATGAAGGTTCTCTTTTCCGAGGAGCTTATTAAAAAGTACGACCGGCCGGGACCGCGCTACACCTCCTACCCCCCGGCCACCGAGTTCAGTGAGAGATACGGCCGCGAATACTTCGAAAGGCACCTGAAGGCTAGCAACGAGAGCGGAAGGCCGCTGTCGCTCTACTTCCACGTTCCCTTCTGCGAGAGTGCCTGCTGGTTTTGCGGTTGCAACGTGGTTATAAACCGAATCCGGGGAAGGGAGGTTCCCTACCTCGAAAGGGTGAAAAAGGAAATCGACCTGCTGAGGCCCCACCTCGACTTTTCGAGGGAGGTGGTTCAGCTCCACTGGGGGGGAGGAACGCCCAACTACCTTACGAAGGACCAGACCGAATACCTGTTTAACCTGATAAGGGACAACTTCAACCTGGCGCCCGACGCGGAGGTCTCGGTCGAGGTCGACCCCCGCAGCGTCGACTACGAATACCTGAAACTCTACAGGGAACTGGGCTTTAACCGCATTTCCGTCGGCGTGCAGGACTTCAATCCGACCGTCCAAAGGGCGATAAACCGCATCCAACCCTACGAGGTCGTCAGGGAGGTCGTTTCCCGCGTGAGGGAGCTCGGCTTTCACTCCCTCAACGTGGACCTGATTTACGGACTTCCCCACCAAACGCCCGAAAGCTTCAGGGAAACCGTCCGCAGGACGATAGAGCTCGGTCCCGACCGGGTGGCGGTCTACAACTTCGCCTTCGTTCCGTGGTTAAAACCCCTCCAAAGGAGGATAGACCCTTCGACTTTACCCCGACCGAAGGAAAAGTTGGAAATGCTTCAGATAACCATAGAGGAGTTTACGAACGCCGGCTACGAGTACGTCGGTATGGACCACTTTGCCAAACCGACCGACGAGCTGGTGGTGGCCCAGAGGGAGGGAAGGCTTTGGAGGAACTTTCAGGGCTACACGACCAAAAAGGGCGTGGACCTCATCGGCATCGGGATGAGCTCGATTTCGATGCTCGACCGCTACTACGGTCAAAACTACAAGACGGTAAGACCTTACTACGAGGCGATTGACGCGGGCCTTTTGCCCACCTTTAGGGGGGTCGAGCTGGGCGACGACGACCTCGTTCGCCGGGAGGTGATTACGGAGTTGATTTGCAACTTCCGCCTCGAAAAGAGGAGGATAGAGGAACGCTTCGGCATCGACTTTGACGACTACTTTGAAAGGGAGCTGGAGGAGCTGAGACCGATGGAGGCCGACGGCCTTTTGAAACTGACCGAAGGGGGGATAGAGGTCCTGCCGCTGGGCAGGCTCCTGATAAGGAACGTGTGCATGGTTTTCGACGTTTACACCAAAAGGAGGAAAGAGCGCAGGTTTTCGCGAACCATTTGAGGTAGAGTTTTTCTTTCCTTATGAAGGAGCTGAAGCAGGCCCTGCCCCCGATGAAGGTGGTCGTCCGTCACTTGGAAAAGCTTAAGTTCGAGGGGATAAATTCGGACGGCAAAAAGGTTTTAATGGACGGAAAGCCCCCCTTCGGCGACGGCGAGTACCCCTCGCCGGTCGAACTGCTTTTGATGGCGTTGGCGGGTTGCACCGCAATGGACGTTATAACCATCCTCAACAAAAAGCGGTTGGAGGTCAAAGGTTTCGAGGTTGAGGTCGAGGGTCGGCGCCGCAGCGAGCATCCCCGCGTTTTTACCCACATAAAAATTCGTTACCGCTTTAAGGGCGACTTGCCGCAAAAGGCGGTCGAGCAGGCGATAAGGCTCTCGATGGAAAAGTATTGCTCCGTCAGCGCGATGCTCAAATCCACCGCCGAGGTGGAGTGGGAATACGAGATTGAACCGGCCTGAGGTCCTCCTTTTACCGACCTCTCTCCTCCTGAGGGGAAACGAGGAAAACGCCCCTAAAGGAGGTCAGCAGGTAGTAAAAGACCACCGGGGTAAAAAACATCGAAAAGAGCATCGACGACAGGACCAGAAACTGCATCGTGGCGGCCTTGAGCGGGTGGGTGCCGGCCAGGAGCATTCCGACCATAACGCCGGGAATGTGGACTATTCCGGCGGCCTTTAGCATGTCCCGGATTACCACCGTCGTCAGGGGAACGGCCTTTTTTAGAAGGTAATTTCGAACCGCCGAAGGCGGCGCCCCTAGGGCAAACATTCCCTCAATTACGGCCCTCTCCTTGGCGAGCAGGTCGGTCAGGTACTGGGAAAAGAGCGAAAGCGACCGCATACCGGCGGCCAAAAGCAGTCCCGCAAAGGGGACCAGGAATTGGGCCTTGACTTTCAAAATGCCGACTAAGGCGTACAGAAGAAGCAGAAAGTAGTTCACGGCGGCTATGGCCAAAAAGGCGAAGGCGTAAGTCCAGGGGCCCGAATAGGCCTTCAGGCGGAAGCGGCGGCGGGCTATAAGGGCGGCGTTGAGGGTCATAAAGAAGACCACCAAAAGGGTAAGTTCGGGGCGGTCGACCTGCGCCAGGTAAAGGATTACGAAACCTATGAGGAGGAGTTGGAGAAAGGACAAAACCGAAACGGGAACCAGCTCCCGCCACACCCCGTAGCCGTTTTTCAGGTCAAAGAGGACGACCGACAGGAGGAGAAAGTAGGCGAGGAGGACCTCCTTCAGCGCGGAGGACAGGTCCATAAAGACCTATAAGAGTTTAGCGGGAAAAAGGGACCTAAAGGAGTTCGACCTTAACGTCTGCCCCCTGGAGGTGGTCGGAACGGACGGTAATGCAGACCGCCTCGAGGACCTCGGTAACCATCTCCATTACGCGGACGAAGAAGTTGGGGTTTACCTTACCCTCGAGCCAAAAGAGCTCGTCGCTGGAAAATTCGGCCAAAACCTTTTGAACCTTCGGAACGAGGTCCCTCTGGGCCTCCTCCTGACAGTTGGGATGGGTGGGTTTGCAGGCGCAGAACTTTTTAAGGGTTACGGTTACCCTGGCCTTTTTACCGTCCTTGGTCGTTCCCTCTACGGTAAAGACTACTGCCGCCATTACCTTCGGCAATTTTATAAAAACCCGTTTTAGGTTGCAAAAACTAAGCTTTGTCCTTGAGCTGGAGCAGGTACTTTTTCCTGACGGCGAGGAAGAAGTTTTTAACCTCCCTCCGTCGGTAGTCCTCGTAGGTCCAAAAGAGGTCCCTAAAGTCCTTGGCAAAGTAGAGGTACTCCATTTCGGCGAAGACGCCCCTCCCGAGGTAAATTCTGCCGCCCCTTTCCTTACGGGTGGTCAGAAACAGGTGGTGGTCGTCGACCCAACCGGGGTCGAGGTTTACCGTTCTTTTTCCCCCTTCGGAGAGTCTTTCCTCCAATTCCGTCGAGAGGAGTTTGAGTTTCACCGGATTGAGGTCGGGCGAACAGGGGTCGGCCGAAATCAGCCTCTCGCCCGAAAGGTAGAGCCTGTAAAGGGGCTTTCCCATTTCCTTTCCGTAATACCTCTCCAGGTGGGGAAAGTGGTATTCGGAGCTGACGAGGTCAAAGTCCCCAATCCAACCTTTAAGGGTTTTGAGGGCCTCGGCGAGGCGGTCGCGAAAGGCCGGATTGTAGAGAACCGAAAAAGTTGGCTTTACCAACCTCATCGGGGCAACTTTTCCGCGTCGACCACTATGGTTTTCTCCTCCGGTTTAACCTCCAGTACAAAATTCTTGGTGAAGGGAATTATCAGGTCGTTTTCCAAAACGAGCATCGGATACATGCCCGTGTCGTGGACGTATTGGACCGTTCCCAGCTCGTTGCCGGCGGCGTCGACGACCTTGGACCCCACCAGCTGGTAGTAGTAATATTCGCCGCTCTTTAGTTCGGGCAGTTGGTTTTCCGGATAGTAAAGGTGGGCCCCGACGGCCTTCAGGGCGTCCTCCTCGCTGTCGATGCCCTTTAGCTTCAGATAGGCCTTTTTACCGCGGACCTCGACGCTTTCGACCTCAAAGGGAACGAACTCCCCCGTTTTCCTCTTGAGGTAGAGCTTTTCGGCCGTTTCGAACAGCCTTTGGGGGGCGAAAATCTTTACCTTCAGCTTTCCGTCGTAGCCGAAGGCGTCCTCAATTTTGCCCACTATCACGAAGTCCTTGTCCTCCATTTGGAGTATCGTAATTTTAAACCTTGAACTTTCGCCGATTTTGGAGTATATTAATCGTTTTGTCGTCAGCCCCGGTAGCTCAGGAGGATAGAGCGCGAGATTCCTAATCTCGAGGTCGGGGGTTCGAATCCCCCCCGGGGCATCCCTCCTTCCGAAATAATCAATATTTCTTGATGAAGGGCTACAGAGTTGCCGTCGTAGGCGTAACCGGCGAGGTCGGAAAAACCTTCCTCAAGGTCCTCCAAGAGCGAAACTTCCCCGTAAGGGAACTGGTGCCGATAGCCTCGGCCCGCAGCAGGGGTAAAAAGGTCGTCTTCCGCGGGGAGGAATACGAGGTTCGGGCCCTCGAGGACTTTGACAGCTTTAAGGGTATAGACCTGGCCCTCTTTTCGGCCGGCGGTTCGACGTCCAAAGAGTGGGCCCCCAAGTTCGCCGCCGACGGTGCGGTGGTCGTCGACAACTCCTCCGCCTGGAGGATGGACCCCAAGGTCCCGCTGGTGGTCCCGGAGGTAAATCCCGACGACGTTAAGTGGCACGACGGCATAATCGCCAACCCCAACTGTTCCACCATACAGATGGTGGTGGCCCTCAAACCGATATACGACGAGGCGGGCGTAAAAAACGTGGTCGTTTCCACCTATCAGGCGGTAAGCGGCGCCGGAGCCAAGGCGGTGGCCGACCTGCTTCGCCAAACGGTCGCCTTCGTCGAGGAGCTGAAAAAGAGGGGTCTTTCGGAGGAGGACGTTTCCCCCGAGGCGTTGGAGGAGCTGTTTAAAGACCTCCCTCCGGCCGAAAAGTTTCCCCACCAGATAGCCTTCAACGCCCTTCCCCACATCGACCGCTTCTTCGACGACGGCTACACCCGCGAGGAGAACAAAATGCTCTTTGAAACCCGCAAAATTATGCACGACGAAAGCATCAACGTTTCGGCCACCTGCGTGCGCGTTCCCGTCTTTTACGGTCACAGCGAAAGCGTTTCAATCGAAACCGAGAGGGAAATTTCCCCCGAAAGGGCCCGGGAGGTCCTAAGAAGGGCCCCGGGGGTGGTGGTGGTCGACGACCCCTCTAAAAACGAGTATCCCCTGCCGATACGCGCCGCCGGCAGGGACGAGGTGTTCGTCGGAAGAATTCGAAAGGACAGGGTCTTCAACCCGGGCCTCAGCATGTGGGTCGTGGCCGACAACATACGGAAGGGGGCGGCCACCAACGCCGTTCAAATCGCCGAGCTTTTGATAAAGTACGGTTTGATTTAAGTTCGGGATAAAAAGCCCGGCCTCCGGCCGGGGGCTTTTTTTACCTTTGACCGGTCGAAAGTTTTAAAAGGAGCCACTTGGCGGTCAAAAGGACTGTGTCCTCCCTGCAGGAGTTTAAAATCCGGTCGAGCAGGCCGGCGGCGCCGGAGGCGTCCCCGAGCTCGTAGCGGAGCTGGGCTTCCAACAGTCGGGCGGTGCAAAAGTTCGGCGCCTCGTCGGGAACGCTTTGGACCTTCTTAAGGGCCTCCTCCAACTTTCGGGCCTTGTAGAGCGAGTAGGCCTCCTTTTCGACCGAGAGGTAAGAAAGGGGAAGGTCGACCCCCTTTACGGCGCCGGCGGCCCCCTCAAAGTGCCCGGCCGCCCTTCCGTAGTCGCCGCGGGAAAAGAAAGAATCGCCCACGAGGAGGTGAAGGTAAGCCCTGGAGGGCGGCGGTATTCGGTCGGTCAGCTCGGCCGCCTCCTCGGTCTTGTTTTCGAAAACGAGCTTTTGACCGAGCGCCAGGAGCCTTGCAACTTCTTCCCTTTTGCCCTCCTTAATCTGCGCGTAAACGCCCACGACCAAACCGGCCAGGAGGGCGCCCACCAGCAACGCCGCCAGGTTCCGCCAGTTAAAAAATTCCATCAGCTCCAAAGATTTTAGAACAAAAGAAAAGAGGGATTTTTAAACTTGTTCCAACAACTGCCGGAGGAGCTTGTTGACCAACTGGGGATTCGCCTTTCCTTTCGTTTTTCTCATCACCTGCCCCACCAAAAATCCTATAACCTTGGTCTGACCTTCTTTATACTTTTGAACCGCGTCGGGGTTTTCCTTTAAAACCTCCTCCACGACCTGTTTGATGGCTCCTTCGTCGGTAATCTGTTTGAGACCCTTTTCCTCCACGAGCTGGGCGGCGGTTTTTCCGGTTTGTATCATCTCCTTGAGGAGCCCCTTGGCAATTTTGACCGAAATGGTGCCGTCTTTTATCAGTTTTAGCAACT
>JAADCT010000051.1 GCA_013154305.1 Aquificota bacterium | reverse complement strand
CTCGAAACCGCCGGCACCCCGCAAATTCGAGTTTGTTTTTTTCTTTTTACCTTTCCGATAGGGATTATGATTAAATCCCAATTCTTAAAGTTCTTAAGAAGAGTTTCTTTTCTTAAAGTTCTTAAGAAGAGTTTCTTGGAGTTGGTTTTCCAGTTTTGTGGAATACCTGACGGAGCTTATAGATGGGGTGCGAATTATTATGGTTCGTTCCCCCGTTTCGTAATCGGTGGAGACTTTAAAGTGTTTAACCTTTACGTTTCGCTTCCTCAGTTCTTCCAAAACCCTCTTTAGTGGAGATTTCACAACCCTAACCTCCTTTTTAAAATTCTGGCATACCAAAGGGCTTTTTCCATTCGGGATAGCCTACGGGAGTGTCAAGTTCGTAATCGGCTTCTTTTCGGAGTTCGTGTAGCCGTTTTAGTACCTTAGCCGCTTCCGGGTCTATCTCTGCCAGGCGGTTTCTAACGATTAGATGTATTCTTCCTATTTCCCTTTCCTTTAGGGGGAAACCTCTTTTAGAAAGGTTCCTTCCCGAAACTTTAAAAGGCGGCGGTTTCCGCCCTCCGCTCGGTCCCTCAACCGGGGCTTAAAGGGGTTAAGTTTTCCCGGTTACCGGGGAAGGTAGTCCGAACTTACCAATAGGAGTTTCGGAAAGTCGGGCCGGGCTCCACCGCGGAGGGTCGAAAAATCCCTCCGACCGAAAAGGGAAAAATCCTTAAAGGCTTTTACCGAAGGCGGAAGGGACGGAAAAAGTTTCCCCGCCTTGCGGAGGTCAATCCGTCCGTTCGGGGGAAAATTGGACTTACCGAACCCGAAGGGGAAAGAAAGTTTTGCCGGACCTAAACGAGGGTTTTGGCCAGTTCAATCATCTTCTTAACGTGGGCGGCCGACTTTTGGAGCTCGCGCAGTTCGCGGGCGTTAAGCGTAACGAGCTCGTAGTCCTCTATGCCCCGCTTTCCGAGCATTACGGGCAGACCGACGCAAACGTCCTCAAAGCCGAACCAGTCGGCCACCTCCCCCTCGACGAAGACCGAGGCGGGCAGGATGCGGTGCAGGTCCCTGACGATGCTCTCGAGCATGACGACGACCGAGGCGGCCGGGGCCGAGTAGGCGCTCGTTCCCATGTACTGGACTATAATTCCGCCGCCCTTTTTGGTCCTCTCGACTATCTCCTCGATGTCCTTTTTACCGAAGAGGAACCGGATGTTGGTGTTTCCTATGTAGGTCTTTGAAAGGACGGGAACCATCGTGTCGCCGTGGGTTCCCAAAACGAGGGCCTTTATGTCCTTTATGGAGACCTTGTTGAGTTCCTCCTCGGCCTTTTTGTAGAGGACCTCCTTCATGCGGGCCGTGTCGAGGACGCCCGCCATTCCCATGACCCTCTCTTTGGGAAAGCCCGTAAATTGGAGCGTCATGTAAGTCAAAACGTCGACGGGATTGGAGACGACTATTACGACCGCGTTGGGTGCGTGCTTTTTAATTTGCTCCGAAAAGTTCTTTATCAGTTCGAGGTTGACCTTCAGGAGGTCCTCGCGGCTCATTCCCGGGCGACGGGGAACGCCCGCGGTGATTACGACTATGTCCGAACCCTCCAGCTTGTCCCAACCCTCCTCGTTGTAAGAAACGCCCTCGACCCGGATGTCGTGGCCCAGCAGGTAAACCATTTCGTTGATGTCGTAGGCTATGCCCTTGGCCTTGTGAATTCCGTCCTTGGCGCGACCGAAGAGGTAAACGTCGCCGAGGCCCTTAATGGCGGCGTAGTAGGCCACGTTTTCGCCCACCTTACCGCTGCCGATTATCGAAATCTTCGGTTTTTTGAGCATTTAACCTATCCATTTTAAGTTGTCAAATTTCGGTCCCTTTCGGGGTCGCCCGGCCGTCTTTAAACTTTTATTGGAAGTTTCGGAGGATGAGACCGCTCAAGTTGGTTTTGAAGGGTTTCAAACCCTTCAGGGAGAGGCAGGAGGTTGACTTTTCCGACCTGGAGTTTTTCGTAATCCGCGGACCCACCGGGAGCGGAAAGTCCTCGCTCCTGGAGGCGGTCGTTTTCGCCCTCTTCGGCGACAAGGGGGTGGACCTTCCCTACGAACACCTCGTCTTTAAGGGGGCCTCCTCGGCCCTGGTCGACTTCACCTTTCGCGTGAGGGGACGGACCTACCGCATCGAAAGGCTCATTACCAAAAAGGGCGGCCGCTTTTCGGGGGAGGTCCGCTTCTTCGTAGACGGCGTTCCCAAGGTGGTTTCCTCGTCCGCCCTCGCCCTCGAGGTGAAAAAGATTTTGGGCGTCGACGCCGAGCAGTTCAAAAAAATCTTCTTCCTGCCCCAGGGTCGATACGACCGGTTTTTAAAGGGAAAGCCCGCCGAAAGGCGGGAGTTAATCCTCTCTTTGCTCAACCTCGACCTGTACGAAAGGCTGGCCGAGGAGGCCAAAAAGGAGAGGGAGAGGTTAAAGGGAGAGCTTTCGCACCTCGAGGGGCGGCTGGCGGCCCTGGAGACCTTCGACGAAAGTCTCCTCGAGGGGCTGGAAAAAAAGCTGGCCCTCCTCTCGGAGGAAAAGGGGAGACTTTCGTCCCTTTTGGAGGAACTGAAAAAGGAGCTGAAACCTCTGGAGGAGAAGGAGCTTCTCCTGCGCCGAAGGGAGGAACTTCAAAGACAACTGGAGGAGTTGCGGTCGGAGGACCTGGAAGACCTCCGACGCGAGGTGGAGGACCTAAAGCCCCTCTATCCGAAGTTGGGAAAGCTGGAGGAATTGGTCAAACTCGAGGGGGAAAGGAACGACCTCCTCGACCGCCTGGGAAAGCTGTCGGAAAGGGCCGACCTCCTCCAAAGGAAGGCTAAGGACCTCCGAGCCCTCTACGGGGAGAAAAAGAGGGAGCTCGGGGAGCTGGAGGGGCAAAAGGGGCGGGCGGAACTTTACGAAAGGCTCCTTACCGAGGCCGAAAAGTTGGTCGAACTCTTTAACGAACTACGAAGGGAAAAAAGGTTTTTGGAAGAACTGGAGGAGCAGCTGAAGGAGCTAAAAGGGCGCGCCGAGGAAAAGCGTAAGCGCCTTCTCGAAAAACGGGAGGAGGTTTCCCGACTGGAGGAGGAGCTGCGGGAAAAGGACTTCGACCCCCAAAGGGAACTGGAGGTCCGACTGCTGTTGGAAAAGGTTCGGCGGGCCCGCCGACTGGAGCGGGAGTTGGAGGAGCTGAAAGACCGTTTGGAGCAAAAGCGTAAGGAGCTGGAGCGGCTCCGAAGGGAGCTGGAGGAGGTTTCGGCCCGCTTCGAAAGGGAAAAAAGGACGCTGATGGTCTTTCTCCTCCTGAAGGACCTAAACGAGGGCGAACCCTGCCCCGTTTGCGGAACCCCCCTTTCGGCCGAACACCTGGAGAGGAAAAAGAGGGAGGTCCGAACGGCCGGCGCCGAGGAGTTGAAAAAACTGGAAAGGCGCCAGCGCGAGCTCGAAAGGAGCGTTTCGGCCCTTTTGGCGGAGGTGAGGGCCCTGGAGGCCGCCGTGGCCGAGCGCGAGGGCGAACTTTCCGCCCTGCGGAGGGAGGGCGCCCTACCCGGGAGGGAGGCCGAACTCGAAGGGGAGCTGAAGGAGCTG
>JAADCT010000065.1 GCA_013154305.1 Aquificota bacterium | reverse complement strand
CTTTTCGCAAAGGTTAGATTTCGCCGAAGTGTTTGGCGTAGTACTCCTTTAGGGCTTTGCGGATTTCCTCCCTCACTTCGCGGTCCAAAAACTTTACGACCTCGATAAAGTCGCCCTCCTTGGTTTGGACCGACGGCGGGGTGATGAAAACTCCGCCGTTGTCCTTTTTGAGGAGTTTAATTCCGCGAATTTCGAGTTTGTCGTCGAGGGAAACGTCGGCGTAGCCCAAAACGGTTGCGTTTTTAACGCGAAGGGGAAAAGGGTAAAAGCGGAGAACTTTAACCTCCATATTCCTTATATTTGTAGTAGTCCGCCTCGAGGCGGCTTTCCAAAAGTTTCTCCTTCAGATACAGCTCGAAGAACTTTACCTTCAGGGTGTCGCCGTAATACTGCCGCGCCTTTTCGAGGAGACGGGCGTAGTCTACCTCCGGCTCGGGAACGAATTCCTTAAACCCGTTGAGGATTTGCTCCCTCTTTTTGTCCCAGTAGGCGGAGTAGGCGGTAAAGGTTTCCCTTTGGAGTTCTAAAACGAATTCCTCAAAGACCCCCAGATTTGGAAGGGCCTTTCTCGCCTTCAGGACCTCCTTGAGGGTTTGGAGCTCCTTTCGAACCTCCTTCAGGAGTTCGGAGGTCCGCAGGGCGTCCTCCTCTATCAGGGGCAAAACGGCGGCCGAGGCCAACTTCTCGAGTTTCCTCCTCTTTTCGTATTCCCCGTAGAGGTTCAAAACCCTTTTGACCTTCGTTTGGTCGGTCAACACCAGAAAGACCTTCCCGTCGGAGTAGGTGAAGCGGAAACCCTCCTTCAGGAGGAGTTCTACCAGGCCGAGGTCCCCCTCGAGGGATAGGGTGTAGGGCGTTTCGTAGACGGCCCGGGGTTCGGTTTGAAGGGTTTCCTTTTTAGGTTTCAGAAGGGGAAAGACCTCCAGAAGGAGCAGAATCGAAACCAAAACGACCGTAAGGAGGCTCAAAACAGTTTGCATAAAGAGAAAACTTTAAAAGGTGGAATTTTGGTTTTGGACCTGCTCGGTGGTTTGAAGTTTTTTGAGCAGCTCTTCCTGTTGGGACTTACTCATTACCGCCAAGAGCAGGGACAGAACCAAAAAGAGGGCACCCAAAAAGTAGGTAATCTTCGTAAGGACGGTGTCGGCCTCGGTTCCGCCGAAAATCGATTGCATCGGGTTGGAGCCGAAAGCGAGCGCAAACTCCGAAGTGCCCTTTTGAAGCAAAACGACGATTATCAAAAGCACCGCCACGACCATTAACAGAAAGAAAGTTGCGGTATACAACATCAAGTTCTTAATTTTAAGCTCGGCGATAATCTAAAAATCGATGTCGGCTTCCTTGTTTGAGTTCTTCAGGGGCGTCCGGGAGGAGCTGAGAAAGGTCGTTTGGCCGTCGCGCGAGCTGGTGATAAAGGCTTCGATAGCCGTGGTGCTCTTTACCGCTTTTTTCAGCGTATACCTTTGGCTTTGGGACCTGTTGTTTGTTAAAATTATCTCTTTGGTTTTCAACAACCTCTAAGGGGCTCCCGTTATGGCTACGGAAGAAAAGCAGGAACAGGAACATAAGAAGGAGTGGTACGCCCTCCAGGTCGAGGCGGGCAAGGAATTCATAGCCAGGGAAAACCTCCTTCAGCTCATCGAACAGGAGGGGCTCCAGGACCTGGTCGACGAAATCATCGTCCCCGCGGAGGAAAAGGTCGTAATTAAGGCCCTCGGAAAGGAAAAGTACCGCTTGCCCCTTAGAGTGCCCGGAAAGGACACCGACCGCGAAATAGACGTTTTGGGAAAACTCGGGATAACCACCTTCGTTATAACGCCCGACGGAAAGGTTTTCGTAAAAGAGAGCGTCGAGGGCGACACCTGCGTCGACGTTCCGCCCATCAGCAAGGCGGGGCAAAAAATCCAGTGCAAGAAAAACAAAACGGAGGCCAAAATCGTCCTCGACAACCGCGTCTTTCCCGGCTACATCTTCCTCAAAGGTTACATCAACGACAAACTCCTCAGGGTGATAGAGAGGACGCCCCACGTTTACAAGCCGATAATCGTCGGCGGAAAGGTCGTTTCCATTCCGGAAGAACAGGTAATGGCCATACTCGAAAAGGTCCGAAAGGGCGTCAAACTCAAGAAGATACCCTTCCAAAAGGGCGAACAGGTTCGTATAATAGAGGGGCCTTTCATGGGTTTCACCGGAACGGTCGAGGAGGTAATACCGGAAAGGGAAAAGGTTGTCGTTATGGTTTCCATTTTCGGCCGACCCACTCCGGTGGAACTCGACTACACGCAGGTGGAAAAACTTTAGTTCAACTAATCCGGGAGGAATAAAAGATGGCCAAAAAGGTGGTAGCCACCGTTGAGCTGATGATACCGGCTCAACAGGCGTCCCCCGCACCACCGGTCGGCCCCGCGCTCGGTCAGCACGGGGTCAACATTATGGAATTCGTCAAGGCCTTTAACGCCGCCTCCAAGGACTACGAACCGGGGACCATTTTACCCGTCGTCATTACCATCTACAGCGACCGCAGCTTTACCTTCGTCCTCAAAACTCCGCCGACCTCCTACCTGCTCAAAAAGGCGGCGGGCGTGGAAAAGGGTTCGCCCGAACCCAACCGCATTAAGGTCGGAAAGATAACCGTCAAACAGTTGGAGGAAATAGCCAAGACCAAAATGAAGGACATGAACACCCGCGACCTCAAGGCGGCAATGCGCACCGTTGCCGGAACCGCCCGCAGCATGGGAATAGAAATCGAAGGTTGGGAGGAGGGTAAGTAATGGCAAAGAGGGGCAAAAAGTACATAGAGAGGGCAAAGTTCGTCGACAAGACCAGAAGGTATACCCTCGAGGAGGCGGTTGAAATCCTCAAAAAAATGGCCGAGGCGGTTCCCCGCAACTTCGACGAGACGGTCGACATCGCCTTCCGGCTGGGGGTGGACCCCAAGTATCCCGACCAACAGGTTCGGAGCACGGTGGTCCTGCCCCACGGTTTGGGTAAACCGATAAAGGTGATGGTAATCGCCTCCGGCGAAAAAATCCGCGAGGCGGAAGAGGCCGGTGCCGACCTGGTCGGCGGTGAGGAACTGGTCGAGGACATTCTCAAAGGCAGGGTCGACGTTGAGCAGTTTAACGTCGTAATCGCCACGCCCGACATGATGCCCAAGGTCGCCCGCCTGGGTAGGATTTTGGGTCCGCGCGGACTGATGCCCAACCCCAAGACGGGAACCGTCACCAACGACGTAAAGAGGGCAATCGAGGAGGCCAAAAAGGGTAGGGTGGAGTTCAGAACCGACAAGGCCGGAAACGTTCACATGCCGGTCGGAAAAATCTCCTTTGACAAGGAAAAGCTCCTGGAGAACATAAAAACGGCGATTAAGGCCGTGGTCGACGCCCGTCCGCCCGGGGCTAAGGGTCAATACGTTAAAAACATTGCGCTGTCCCTGACCATGGGACCTTCCGTAAAATTAGATGTGAATAAGACCCTGCTCCAAATCCAGTCGGAAGAGGCGGCCTAAACGAGTGAGGGGAGGATAAACAAATGACCGGTTACGTTGTGGACGTCAACAGACCGAGCCTCGCCCGCAAAAAGGAACTGATAAAGGGCTACAAGGAGAGGCTCCAAAAGGCCAACCTCGTGATATTCCTCGACTTCAGCGGAATAGACGCCTGGCCTATGTCCCAAATCCGCATGGACATCCGCGACAAAGGCGGGGAAATGGTCGTCGGCCGCAACACGCTGCTCTTTAGGGCGTTTATGGATACCGCCGTGGCCGACCACGAGGACGAGGTCTTCACCGGTCCCACCGCCGCCATCTTCTCCTACGGCGACATGGTCGAGCTGACCAAGTACGTCGTCGACGAAATTATCAAAAAGTACGAAACGACCAAGATTAAGGGCGGATACCTGGTCGACCACGACCAGTTTTTGACGCCTCAAGAGGTCGAGGCCATAGCCAAACTCCCCTCCAGGGAGCAGGCGCTGGCCATGCTCATCGGGGCCATCAGGGGTCCCGTTCAAAAGCTCTACAGCCTGCTCAGGGCTGTACCTCAAAACCTCTTGCTTACGCTTAAAGCTTACGAGGAGAAGAAAAAGGAGGGTGAGGGGTCCTGAGGGGCTCCCGCCCGCCCGACCAAAAACTAAAAGGGAGGTAGAAGAAAATGGCGAACGAAAAACTGGAGAAAATCATCGAAGAGCTCGAACAGCTCTCGCTGCTGGAAATCGTTGAGCTCACCAAGATGATGGAGGAGAAGTGGGGCGTTTCGGCCCAGGCGGTAGCCGCCGTGGCCGCCGTTCCCGGAGCCGCCGGCGGGGCCGAGGCCCAGCAGGAAGAAAAGACCGAGTTCGACGTGGTTCTTAAAAGCCCCGGTGCCAACAAAATTAAGGTCATCAAGGTCATCAGGGAAATCACCGGACTCGGTCTTAAAGAGGCCAAGGCCCTCGTCGACGGCGCTCCCTCGAAGGTCAAAGAGGGGGTTTCCAAAGAGGAGGCCGAACAAATCAAGGCCAAGCTGGAAGAGGTCGGCGCCGAGGTCGAAATCGTTTAACGACCTCCGCCGGTTTTTTCCCACCTTCCTTTTCCTCAAAGAGGTTTTTACAAAAAATTCCTCCGTCCGCTCCGGAAAGGTCAGTTCTTTTTGGTCCGAACCTCGGAACACTTGGTCTTTTGGTAGCACTCGCAGAGGTCGGTCAGTGGACACTTTTCCTCGCAGAGGGGATTTTTGGCCTTGCATACCTTTTTACCGTGCTCGATTAAAAGCAACGAAAGGTCGAGCCAATACTCGGGCGGAATTTTGGAGGCCAGGTCCTTTT
Source organism: Aquificota bacterium (assembly GCA_013154305.1). Classification (GTDB taxonomy): domain Bacteria; phylum Aquificota; class Aquificia; order Aquificales; family QOAS01; genus QOAS01. The sequence goes on along the minus strand of JAADCT010000065.1, from coordinate 11,552 downwards.
CCACCTTTTCGGGCGTCTTTTCCTTGGTCAGGCCGAGGCGGTTGGCCACCCTTATAAAGTGGCGGTCGGCGATGATGGCGGGCCGACCGAAGGCCCCGCCCACCACCATGTTGGCCGTCTTTCTTCCCACGCCGGGGAGTTTGACCAGTTCGTCAACCTCGTCGGGAACCTTTCCGCCGTAGTTTTCGACCAAACTCTGGCAACACTTTATAATCCACTCCGCCTTTTGGTAGTTCCAGCGCACGCGGCTTATGCGGCGGGCCAAATCCTCGACCTCGAGGAGGGCAAAGTGGGCGGGCTCCTTCAGCTCGGTAAAGAGCTCTTTGGCCGTTTGATTTACCTTTCGGTCGCTCTCTTGGGCCGCCATTATCGACATTACGAGCAGCTGGAAGGAGTTTTCGAACTCCAGTTCCAGCTTGGGTTCGGGATAGAGTTTTTTGAGCCGCCGGATGATTTCCTCGACCTTCTCGACGAGGTCCATCGGATGGTTATAAATTTCGGGGAAAATAGGGAACTTTCAATGAAAAGGGACAAGCTCCCCATTGCGGTATTCGTTTCCGGCCGCGGTACCAACCTCCAGTCGATAATCGACGCAATAGAGGCGGGTCGGCTCGACGCCGAAATAAGGCTGGTCGTCAGCAACCGTTCCAAGGCCCCCGCCCTCCAAAGGTGCGAAAGGCACGGCATTCCCTACGAGGTGATACCCTCCAAAAAGTTTGAAACCCCCGAGAAGTGGGGGGAGGCCCTAATCGAGGCCGTCAAAAGGAGCGGGGCCGAGTTGGTCGTCCTGGCGGGGTTTATGAAGGTGGTTCCCGCCAACTTTATCGAGGCCTTCAAAAACCGGATTGTTAACATCCATCCGTCGCTCCTTCCCGCCTTTAAGGGCCTCGAGGCCCAAAGGCAGGCCTTCGACTACGGCGTCAAGCTGACCGGTTGTACCGTTCACCTGGTTACGCCGGAGCTGGACTCCGGTCCGATAATAGCGCAGGCGGTCGTTCCCGTTTTGCCCAACGACACGCCCGAAACGCTGGCGGCGCGCATTCTCGAGCACGAACACCGCATCTATCCGCAGGTCGTTCAGTGGTTTGCCGAGGGCCGAGTCCGCGTCGACGGAAACAAGGTTTGGGTCGACGGGGCCCGCTACGGCACCCTGCCCTTCAATCCCGAACTTGAAAAGTTTTAATCGGGGTTCCAATTAAAGCGGTATGAGGGTTTTGGTGGCCGGCGGAAGCGGCTTCGTGGGCTCGGCCGTCGTCGAGAGGTTTTTAAAGGAACCCGATTCCCGGGTGTGGGTTTTGACGAGAAACCCCGAAAGGGCCCGACGCCTTCTCCCCGAAGGGGTGGAACTGATAAACCTCTCCGAGGGGTGGGAGAGGGTTTCCGAAAGGCTGAAGGAGCTCGGGCCCGAGGTCGTCGTAAACTCGGTGGGAATACTTTTCGAAAGGGAGTCGACCTTCGAGGAGGTCCACGTCGAATTTTTAAAACGCCTGTTGGAGGCCTTGAGGGGTTTGGACCTGAGGAGGTTCGTCCAAATTTCGGCCTGCGGGGTGGGGAGGGCCTCCTTCAGCCGCTACCTGACTACCAAAGAAGAGGCCGAAAGGCTCGTCCGGAACTCGGGTTTTCCTTACGCGATTTTAAGACCCTCGATTGTGGTGGGGAGGCGGCAGCTCCTCTTTCGCCAGCTTAAGGCGGTGGCGCCCTTTTTGCCGGTCTTGTTCGTTCCCAGGACCGTCGTTCAGCCGCTGAGCGTTTTGGACCTGGCGGAGGCGGTCTTTAGGGTTTCGACCGACGAGGCTTTTAAAAACGCCGTTTGCGAGCTGGGCGGTCCGAGGGTAACGACGATGGGGGAGCTGGTCCGGAGGGCGCTCGAATACCTCGGTTATCGGCGGTGGGTGGTCGAGCTGCCCTGGTGGGTCTTCGTTCCGGCGGCGCCGATTTTGAAACTGTTGGGCTTCGGCGACCTGGAGACGGTAAAGCTGGCCCGGTTAAAAAACGCCTGTCCCGAGGACAACTGTTTGCCGAAGCTGGTGGGCCGGCCGAGGGACCCGTTTGACTTTTAACCCTTCAGGAGGTTCAGGAGTTCCTCGGCCACCCTTTGGGAGGTTCTCTTTCCCTCCGGCCTCAGCAGTTTTCTCAAAATTCGGAAGTTGTCCCTCTGGTGGTCGGCGTTTCCCAGCAGGCGGTAGGTTTCCTCCAAAAGGTTTGAAACCGTCAGCTCCTCCTGAAGGAGTTCGGGAACGGCCCGCTCCTCCAAAACGAGGTTGGCCAGGTGGACGAAGGGAACCTTTACGAGCCTTTTGGCCAGCCAATAGGTCGGGCGGCTGAGGCGGTAAAAGGTCAGGTGGGGAAGGTCCAAAAGGGCGGCCTCAAAGGCGGTCGTTCCCGACTTTATCCAGCCAAAGCGCGCGCCCCGAATTAGCCGGTAGCCGAGGTCGGGGTTTTCGTCGAGGTAAACTATTCGGGCGGTCGGCCGCAGGCGGCGAACGAGGGGCTTAAAACGCCTAAAGGCCAACACCACCGGCCGGAGGCCGAATTCCTTAACCGCCGCCGGTAGGGCCTTTTCGAAAACGGGAAGGTGGCGTTTTACCTCGTTGGCGCGGCTTCCCAAAAAGACGACGAAGTAGTCCTCCTTAAGACCTACGCGGGAGCGAACTTTCGAGGGGTCCTCCGAAAGGACCGGTTCGAGCCTTTCGACCGACGGGTGGCCGACGAAGACGAACCTTCCCCTTTTCGGGGAGTAGTACCTCCTTTCAAAGGGCAGGACCGAAAGGAGGAGGTCGGCCTCCTCCTCAAGGACCTTTTTCCTCCCTTCCTTCCAGGCCCAAACCTGGGGGAGGATGAAGTAGGCCACCTTGGGCACCCCCAGCCCGCGCGCCTTTTTCAAAAGGGGGAGGTTGAAGCCGGGGGCGTCGACCAGCAGGAGGAGGTCGGGTCTTTTTTCCTTCAGGTGGTTTTCGACCTTTTTCTTGGTCCTCCAAACGGAGGGGAGTTTGGGAAGGACCTCCAGGAGGCCGGTCGCGTTTATCGTTTCGAGGTCGGCCACCGGTTCGTCCATAAGTTTTTCGGTCAGGCGGCCGAAGAGGCCGGCCGTGCGAATGCCCTCCGTCCTCACCCGCCGCAGGACCGGCTCGAGGGCCCTCTCGCCCGAGGGGTCGCCCACCGAAACGAAGAGTGAAGGGGCCATCTCCAGCAAGATTAAAGGTTAAACCGACTTTCCCCGAAGGGCTTTTAAATAAGTCTACTTATGGAACTGAGAGCGCTGACTCCGGTAATGCTTACGAACGCGGTCGCCCGCTTTGAAAACGGCACGCCGGCGCTGAAAGCCGAAACCTTGAAAGAGCTCGTCAAAAACGCCCTCGTTTACGAAAACCTGAGGCTGGACAAGGAGCTCTTTGACGAGTTTTACAAGAAGCTCTTGTGGTGGTGGGACTTTTACCGCGAAAACCGCGAAAACCGGACCGAGGTTCGCCGCCAGCTGGAGGCCGTTGCCCTTTGGCTGGAAAAGAAGGTCCTCTGCGGCGGCGAGCCCGAAATCGTTAAAGGTGAGGTGATAAACTTCGACGAGGAGAAAAACCTTTTGAGGCTTTTGGAGGTCTCCGACTTTCGCCTCGGGGAGGGCGAGCTCGTCAAAAAGAAGGTCAAGCTGGTGGGAAGGGCCAAGCGTTTCGTCGGCGTTAGGAAGTTCGCCGAGAGGGGTTCGGTCTTTGAGGGAACCTTCGGGGTTTCGAAAGAGAGGACTTTAGACTACGAAAGGCACGCGCAAAAACCCCTCCTCTTTGAGGTCTTTAAAGAAAATAGGGTCGTCGAGGTGGTAAACCGCTTTTCGCTGAAGGTCCTCGAGGCGGACAAGGCCTTTTTCGGCGACCGGGGCTACAGCGTGGCGGTCCGCTGGCTCGAGACGGTCGAGGCCGAAAGTAGCGAAAGGCTCGTAAAGCTCAACTACAAGGAGGGGATTTTGCCCTACGGGGCCGAACTGTTTGTTTTGGAGAGGATTGAGACCGGTAAAGGGCGCAAGGAGTACCACCACCTTTCGGAAATTGCGTCGGAGTTGGCCCTTTTGGGTTGGGCGTCGGAGCTCCTTACCGAAACGAGGGAGCTGACGGTTCGTCAGGAACCGATAGGTTGGTGCGCCTTTTAGGTTTTGCAACTTTGAAAGCGCCCCCTTTCTTTTTACCATCCTCCGTTAGGAAGCGATGTTTGACGCCGCAGTGGTGGGCGCCGGGCCCGCCGGCGCCACCGTCGCCCGCCTTTTGGCCCAAAAGGGACTTAAGGTTTTGCTCCTCGAAAAGGCCCGGCCGCCCCGCCAAAAGCTTTGCGCGGGGGCCGTTTCGCTGCGGGCCGACGGTTTTTTGCCCCCCGGCTGGGAAAACGCGGTTTTGAACGAGGTTTACGGCGGCAACCTCGGCTGGAGGGGCGAGCGCTACGTTTCGGCGCGCAGCGCAAAGCCCGTCGTCAAAATAGTGGACCGGGCCTCCTTTGACCTCTTTTTGACGCTGAAGGCCGAGGACGCCGGGGCGACCGTCCGCTTCGGCGAAAGGTTTTTGAACTTCCGCCGCTCCGACGGCGGCTTTGAGGTCGTTACCGACCGGACCACCTACCGCGCCCGCTACCTGATAGGGGCCGACGGAGCCCTCAGCACCGTTTTGCGCGCCTGGGGCGCAAGGCCGAGGGCGGTGGCCGTCGTCGAGGCGGTGGTCGAAACCGAAAGGGCCCCCTCCGACGAGGTTTTTATAGACCTCGGTCTCGTAAAGTGGGGCTACGCCTGGATTTTTCCGAAAGGGGAGGGGAGGGCCAGCGTCGGACTGGCCACCCTTAAGGGGGAGGTCAAAAATCTCCGCTCCCTTTTGGAGGACTACCTGTCCTCCCATCCCCTTTTAAAGGACGCGCGGGTTTCGTCCCTCAGAGGTTGGTTCATTCCCCCCTCCCGGGGGTTCGTACTGAAGGGGGAGGGAAACCTCCTTTTGGTCGGGGACGCCTCGGGGGCCACCGACGCCCTCTTGGGCGAAGGTATATACTACGCCGTAAGGCAGGCCCACATTTTGGCCTCCTGCCTGCCGTCGGAAAAACCCCTCGCCTGCTACAAGAAAAGCTTAAAGCCCCTCGAGAGGGAATTTCTCTTCGCCTACCTGACGGGCCTTTTGGCCTACAACTTCCAAAGGTTTATGTTCGAAAGGGCAAAGGAGGAGGACCTTCTGTTTTTCTTCGGACTTTTGAGGGGGGAGAGGGGCTACCGGGAGGTCTTTTTTTACGGTCTTAAGAGGTTTTTAAGGAGTCTGCTTCCGTTCCTTTAGCTGGTCCCACTTTCGGTAGAGGTACTTTAGGGCCAGGGGAGCAAAGAGGGTCGTCAGAAAGACTATAAAGACGACGGGGGCAAAGACCTTTTGGCTCAAAACGCCGGCCGTGCGCCCCAGTTCGGCGAAAATGAGGCCCACCTCCCCCCTCGGGACCATCGAAACGCCCACTATCAGGCGCTCGAAGTTGCTCTTTTTGGGCATGGCAAAGCCCCCGGCGACTTTACCCAGAACCGCCACCGCAAAGAGCAAAAGCGTCAGCAACCAAAAGTCGGGCGACGAGTAGTCGATTACGCGCAGGTTCATCGAAAGCCCGACGGAGACGAAGAAAATCGGGGTAAAGAGGTATACGAGAGGCCGCATTTGGTTTTCCACCTCGCGGACGAACTCCTCCTTGTCCTTCCAAACTATGCCGAAGGGCAGGAAAAAGCGCCTCGAGAGGGCCACGCCGGCGGCGAAGGCACCCACTATTTCGGGAATGCCCAAAAGGTGGGCAACGTAGGCGAAAAAGAGTATGAGCGACACTATTACGGTGGGAATAAAGCCGGGAACGCGGCGGTAGCGCCGGTCGTAGTGGTGAACGACCTTCGAAAGGAGCTTGGCCAAAACGGGGGCCACCATGAAGTAGACGGCCAAAAGACCCACTATCTTGAGGAAGTTTTCGAGCTTAATCTCGCCGCGGAAGGCGAAGTCGGCCAAAATGACGAGCAAAACGACGCCGATGATGTCGTCCAAGACCGCCGCGCCCACCACTATTTGGGCCTCCTTGGTCTTTTCCTTTCCGAGGTCCTTAAACACTCGCAGGGTTATCCCTATGCTGGTGGCCGTCAGCGTTCCGCCCACGAAGAGGGAGGTAAGGAGGGGCAGGTCGAGAAGGTAGTGGGCTACGGCAAAGCCGAGCGCAAAGGGCACGAAGGCGCCCACCACCGCCACCAAAAAGGCGTTCAGACCCTCCTTTTTCAGTTTTTCCACGTCGGTTTCGAGACCAACCTCAAAGAGGAGCAAAACGATGCCGATTTCGGCCAGTATTCGGATTATCTCGTTGGGCTCGACCCATCCCAGCAGGCTGGGACCGAGGACTATTCCGGCCGTAACCTCGCCCAAAACGGGCGGAAGGCGCAGGTAGGCAAACAGCTCGGCGAAAATCCTCGCAAAGACCAATATGAGAAAGAGGGCCAAAAAGATTTCGGCCGCCGCGTGCGCCACCTCACCGCCTTGAGCCGCCATAAGGCTTCTATTTAGCCACGAGCTCCTCGAAGAGTTTTATGTATTTTTCGGCGGTCCGCTCGATGGAGTAGTTTTGGGCCGTTTCCCTCGCCCGCACCGCCAGCCGGCGGTACTCCTGCGGCGAGAGCCTGAGGGCCCTCTCCATAGCCGCCGCCAGCGCCTCCTCGTCGCCGACCGGAACGAGAAAGCCGTTTACCCCGTCGGTCAGGTATTCGGGAATGCCGCCGGCGGCGGTCGAAATTACCACCATTTCGGTCGCCATGGCCTGCAAAAGCGCCCCCGCTATGCCCTCAAAGTCGGAGCTGAAGGCAAAGTAGTCGGCGGCGTTGAGAACGTCGGGAACGTCCTCGCGAAAGCCGAGGCCCCAAACCCGCCCCTTCAGTCCCAGCCTTTCTATCATCCTCCTCGCCTCGGGTCCGTCGGTGTCGATGCCGACCAGCAGGAGGTAGGCGTCGGGATGCCTTTTGGCAACGCGGGCGAAGGCCCTCAGCAGCAGGTCCTGCCGCTTGTGGTGGAGTATCCAATTGGCTACGTTTACGAAGACTTTTCCCTCCGTCGGGATGCCGAGCTTTTTCCTCAGTTCCCTTTGAAGGTGGCGGTAGGGTTTGAACCTCGAAAGGTCGACGCCGCTTTCTATAACGACCAGCTTTTCGGGAAAGAAGTCGGCCTCCACCAGCTGGTCGTAGACCTTTTTCGACACGACCACTATGCGGTCGGCCACCGAATACTTAAACCACTTGGAAAAGGGGGAGGAGACGCCCCGATTGCGGCGGACGAAAACGAGCTTTGGCTTCTTTTTCAAAAAGGGGAGCGTAAAGCGGATAAAGTCAATAGCGTGGGCCGAGTTTCCGACCACCACGTCGTAGTCAAACTCCTCGATTATCCTCTTCAGTCTCCACCAGTTGGCGGGAAAGAAGCGGCTTTTGCTCCCGCGGTGGTGCTCAAAGTAGTGGACCTTTACCGGGTAGGGTTTGAGCTTTTCGACCATCTTTTGGTACTGAAAGGCGAGGGCTATTCCGACTTCAACGCCCCTTTTGGCCAGCTCGCGCGTGGTCAGGTAAACCTGCTCCTTGGTGCCGCTCCAGCCGACGCCGTCCACGACCTGGAGAACTCTCATTAAACTCTAACCTTTATGATAGTCGTCTTCTTGGGTCCCCCCGGCGCCGGCAAGGGCACGCAGGCCCAAAGGCTGGTCGAGGAAAAGGGTTTCATTCACATCTCCACCGGCGACCTCCTCAGGGAAGCGGTTAAAAAGGGCACCGAGCTGGGCAAGAAGGCCAAGGAGTACATGGAGAGGGGAGAGCTAGTTCCCGACGAACTGATAGTGGCCCTCATAAAGGAGAAGCTTCCCGAGGAGGGGAAGGTAATTCTCGACGGTTTTCCGCGGACGATAGCGCAGGCCGAGGCCCTCGACCGAATGCTGGCCGAGCTCGGCAAGAAGGTGGACGCCGTGGTCCTCTTCGAGGTTCCCGACGAGGTGGTGGTCGAAAGGCTTTCGGGCCGCCGCGTCGACCCCAAAACGGGTAAGGTCTACCACGTCAAGTACAACCCCCCGCCGGAGGGGGTTGAGGTGGTCCAGCGCGACGACGACCGCGAGGAGGTCGTCCGCCGCCGCCTGGAGGTCTACCGCCGTCAGACGGCCCCCCTCGTCGAGTACTACGAAAGGAGGGGGAACCTCGTCAGGGTCGACGCCTCCAAGTCCCCCGACGAGGTCTACGGCGAGATTTTGACCAAGTTGGGTCTTTAGGACCCCTTTGGTTCGCCGCCGGACCGACCGGCGGTAGGCTTTAAAGTTTTCCCTTTATGGGAAAGAACTACAAACTCCGCAGCGAACCCATAAGGAAACTGCCCGAGTTTGCCCCCCACCGCTCGCTGCTCAGGGCCACCGGCGTTATAAAAAGCGAGGAGGACTTTAACAAACCCTTTATAGGAATAGCCAACTCCTACACCGACATAGTTCCCGGCCACGTTCACCTGAGGGACTTCGTCGAGGTCATCAAGGACGAGGTCCGCAAGCTCGGCGGCGTTCCCTTCGAGTTTAACACCATAGCGGTCGACGACGGTATAGCGATGGGCCACTTCGGAATGCACTACTCGCTGCCCTCGCGCGAAATCATCGCCGACAGCGTCGAGACGATGATGAACGCCCACCGGCTCGATGCCCTGATTTTGGTTCCCAACTGCGACAAGATAGTGCCCGGGATGATAATGGGGGCGTTGCGCGTAAACGTTCCCACGGTTTTGATATCGGGCGGTCCGATGCGGGCCGGCGAGTACAAGGGTCAAAAAATCGACCTCGTTACGGTCTTCGAGGGCGTCGGGAAGTTCAAAAAGGGCGAGCTCGACCTGGCCGAGCTCAAGGAGATAGAGGCGAGGGCCTGCCCCTCCTGCGGAAGCTGCTCGGGCATGTTTACGGCCAACACGATGAACTGCCTGGCGGAGGTTTTGGGAATAGCCCTTCCGGGAAACGGAACGATATTGGCCTGCACGCCCGAAAGGGAGGAGCTGGCCCGCGAGGCAGTCCGCGCCCTCTTTAGAATGCTCGAAGAGGGCCTGACCATTAGGGACGTCGTCACCTACGAGGCCATTCACGACGCCTTCGTGGCCGACATGGCCCTCGGCGGCTCGACCAACACCGTCTTGCACCTCAAGGCCATAGCCCACGAGGCGGGCGTCGACTTTCCCCTCGAAAAGGTCGACGAGATATCCCAAAAGACGCCCAACATCGTAAAACTTTCGCCCTCGAGGCCCGACCTCCACATCGAGGACCTCGACCGCGCCGGCGGCGTCATGGCCGTTCTCAAAGAACTCCTGCGAAAGGACGAAAAACTGCTTCACCTCGACCGGCCGACGGTCTACGGAACGCTCCGCGAGGCGGTCGAAAGGGCCGAGGTGAAGGACCGCGAGGTAATCAGGCCGGTCGAGGAACCCTATTCGGAAACGGGCGGACTGGCGGTGCTCTTTGGTTCGCTGGCGCCCAAGGGGGCGGTGGTAAAGACGGCCGGCGTTCCCGAAAACATGCTCGTTTTTAAGGGAAAGGCGCGCGTCTTTAACTCGGAGGAGGAGGCGGTTAGGGCCATAACGGGCGGCGAAATAAAACCGGGACAGGTGGTCGTGATACGCTACGAGGGACCCCGCGGCGGTCCCGGAATGAGGGAAATGCTCTCTCCCACCTCGGCGATTATGGGTATGGGCTTGGGCGACAAGGTGGCCCTCATTACCGACGGGCGCTTCAGCGGCGGAACGAGGGGGCCGGCCATCGGCCACGTTTCGCCCGAGGCGGCCGCCGGCGGACCCATCGCCCTGGTCGAGGACGGCGACGAGATTTTGATAGACATTCCCAACCGCCGCCTCGAGCTTTTGGTCCCCGAGGAGGAGCTCGAAAGGAGGAGAAAAAACTTCAAACCCCTCAAAAAGGAGGTTCCCTCCAGCTGGCTCCGCCGCTACTCGATGCTGGTAACCTCGGCCGACACCGGCGCCGTCCTCCTCGACGACCCCGAGGAGGTCTGCAAACTCTACGGAAAACAATTCTGATAAAGGGGAAAAAGGTGCGAAAGGAGACCGCCGGCGGTCCTTTTCAGTTTTCCTTCCCTCCCACGGAGGACCACTCCTTGTAGCTCCGGTGGAGGAGCAAAAAGACCGCAACCCCGAAAAGGGCGACCAGACCAAAGAGCAGGAAGGCGAGGTTGTAGGACCCGGTGTAATCGTAAACCAAACCGTTCACCGTCGGAAGGTAAAAGCCCCCTATCCCGCCGGCGGCACCCACTATACCCGTCATCAACCCCGTTTTGTCGGGCCAGCGGTGGGGAACCAGCTGGAAGACGGCGCCGTTTCCGAGACCGTAAAAGGTGTAAAGGAGTAAAAACAAAACCGTTGCCAGCGCCAGGGGCGGCGTAAATAGCGCAAAGGCCAAGTTTACCAAGGCTATTCCGGCCACAAAGAGCGGAACGGCCGTCGCGCCGCTGACCTTGTCGGCCACGAAACCCCCCAGCGGTCTAATCAGCGCCCCGGTAAAGGCAAAGAGCGACATCAGCAGCCCCGCCTCCACCTTCGAAACGCCGTAGGCGTCGGTAAGGAGCATAGCCACGTAGGACGACATTCCCACGAAACCGCCGAAGGTTATCGAGTAGGCCAGCATCAAAACCCAGGTGTCCCGCTCCAAGAAGACCCTCCTCCAAACGGGCGGCATCAGCAGGACCGCAAAGAGGGCCCCCGCCACCGGCAAAAGCAGCTTTCCGACGGACGGGCTTACGCCGAACCACCCCTCGGCAAAACCCACCGCCGCAACGGCCGTAAAGGTCAAGGTGGCAAAGAAGGCCAGCCACGGCCGGAGCGAGCGCTCGCCCTTTGCGGTCGCATCCTTGGCCCACGCCAAAACGAGGGCCAGCGCAACGAAGAGCAAAACCGACGAGGCCACGAAGGCCCACTCCCAACCGATTAGCTCCGCCAGCGGCGGAAAGAGGACGCCGTCGAGAACCGCGCCCACGTTTCCCGCCGCCGCCAGACCCAAAACCAGCCCCTGATACTCCTTGGGATAGTTGCTGCCGGCCATCGGGAGCGCGACCGCAAAGGAGGCCCCCGCCACGCCCAGAAAGACCCCCATCCAAAGCAGGTCGGTGTAGGAAACCTCAAATCCCAACAGTTTGGAAAGCAGTAGGTAGGCGTGGGGGACCAGGGAGAGCAAAATTCCGACGGTGGCTATTATCCTTCCGTCCCAGTGCTGAAACAGGTAGCCGAAGTTAATCCTGAAGACGGCGGCGGCTATCACCGGAACGGCAACCATGTAACCCTTTTCGAGGCCGCTCAGGCCCAGCGCCTCAGCCACGAAGGGTCCCAGCGCCCCCAGAAGGAGCCAAACGCTGAAAGAGTGGTCGAAGTAAATAAAGGAGGCAACCAACGCCCTCCAGTTTCCCGAGCGGACGGCCCTGACCACTTCTCCCACCATCTCAAGGCTAAGACTTTGGCCCCTTCGGGGGTTCCCTTTGGGCCGAAGGGCCTTTCAAAACTGTCTCAAAGGTTTTCCAAAGTGTCGGT
>JAADCT010000067.1 GCA_013154305.1 Aquificota bacterium | reverse complement strand
GTTTTTGGAACAACGGGGGAATATCGATAGACTTGGACCTGACGCACTTAGACGGGGTAAACAGCGGCGTAAATCCCAACGGTGACGGGGTGTCGCCCAACGACGGGCAAGTTGACGACGCCCAACCCAACAAGGGTCTCGACTATCCGATTATCACCCGGGCGGTGGTTCGCGACGGAACCTTTATAGTTGAGGGCTACGTGGGAACTAACGACAGTCCTATAGCTCAAACTTTGACGGTGGAAGTATACTTCGCCGCCGACGACGGAAACAACGACGGGGAGGTTGAAAAAGGAGACGGTCTTTCCGTTCCCCACGGGGAAGGACGCTACTACTTCGACACCTGCACGACGGATTCTAGCGGGAAGTTTACTTGTCAATTTACCTTAAACCAACAAGGTGAACTTTACGTTACGGCGATAGCTATTGACGCCGACGGAAACACCTCCGAATTCGGTCCCAACCGTCGGGTTTACTTCCTGACTTCCGTCGTAAAGGGTTACGTTTACAAAGACCAAAATCACAACACCCTTTTTGACAACTACGAGAGCGGTATCGGCGAGGTTCAGGTCGAACTGTGGTATCTGAAGGACGGAACTTGGACCTTGGTCGACTTTATGAATACCACCGCCGAAGGGTATTACGAATTTAAACCTTGGGACGTTGGTACTTTTAGGGTTATTGAAGACTACAACAACACCGCCGGAGATACCCCCGACGAAGGTTCCGACCCCGACGGCTACCTTTCCACCACCCCCAACGTGGTAGAGTTGACGCTGGCGGAAGACACTCAGGCTACGGTAAACTTCGGTGACTTTTACGGTTCTAAGGTCCGCGGTTTTGTTTTTAACGACAATGGTTCGGTACCCAACGACGCGGTAAAGCAGGACGACGAGAGCGGCATCCCCGGCGTTAAGGTCCAAGCCTGCGCCGACAGAACTTGTACCTCCGTAATAGACGAAACCTTTACCGATGTCCACGGCTACTACGAAGTTTGGATTAGCGGCGATGCGGTCCCCGAAGGGGAAAGATTTTGGGTTATGGAAACCGACCCTCCGGGTTATACCTCTACCGGGGCCAGTAAGGGTGATACAGCCACGCGGGATTACACCGACACGCTAATTTTGAGAAATCGACTAACGCGAACTCAAATTCTGGGTAAAGTCTATCCCAACCCTTGGAACTTCGCCGACGTCAAAAAGCTTGAAGCTTATTGGGACCAAAGCGTAGCCTTAGCACCCGGACAAACAGCAACACTGTATCACAAAGCCATTATTTACACTCCCGGAACGCTGGCGGTTGGCCTCGAAAACGTTGAAGTAGTTAACGCCACGGTATATCCCGACCTCAATTGCGACCTCAAACCGGACGGGGGACCTGCACCTATTAACGAGGACGGCTACTTTGTTTTAGGAACGGACCTTCCTTCGGGTGAATACTGTTTCCTCGTAAAGTACACCGTTCCTTCCTACACCGAACCGGGAACTACCGAAGGCGTCACCGTTTGGGTATACGAAGACTGGTTGGGAACTATTTACGCTAACGGTGAAACCGGAAGTATTTACGACGACATAACTTTTGTTACGGATACCGTTCAGGTAACCGCCACCTATTCGGGTGGACTGTTAAGGTTGACCAAAGAGGTCAGAAACGTTAGTCGGAACGAGGACTTCGGCTACAGCAACGAGGCCCAGCCCGGCGAAATTCTCGAATATCGCATTACCTTTAAAAACATCAGCGCCCAAAACGTTCACAGCATAGAAATAGCTGACGTTGTTTCTTCCTACGTGAAGATTGTTAAGTGGGTCTATTCCGGTGCTACCGACCTAAAGTTGGTCATAGGTAACGACACCTTCTACCGGACTTTGGACCTCAACGACTCCGACAACGACGGGGTGGGGGTTTTCAACGACACCATAAAGGTTGACGTTACGAAGGCCACTGACGGTCAGTACGAACACCTGGCACCCGGTATGGAAGGTCAGATTTATTACCAAGTTCGGGTTCTTGAGAACTAACGGGTATTGAAACGTCCGGATTAATTCCGATAAAGTTTTTCCTTTTTATTTTTCCCCTTCGGGCACAATTCAATTTTTATGAAGATTATAGCCCTCCACGACCTTGAGGAGGTGGCAACCCTCCTAACGGACATAACGATGATAACGGAGGTGGACGTTACCTCCGTTCCCACTTTAGAAAAGTTCCAACAATACTTGAACCGTTATACCTTTAACGCCGCATACCTGCTCGACAAGTACTTCGAAGAAGGTATTAAAGTTTTACTAAGCTCCAAAAGGTATCCCAAAGCGGTGGTAATATTGTTGAGCGACGAGGCCAATTTGGACCGCTTTTTGCGCCTCGGCTTGACCGAGGCTAACCTTGAACCTATACCATTCAATCCTTTAACCCTTTTCGTAAAAACTAAGGCCTTGGTAAAAACTATTCAAAACATAGAGCTCGGTTTGGAGCAAGGCGTTAAGGAATTTGACTTTTTCCGCTACGGGTTGTTTAACGTTTTAAACACCTTGGCCGGTAAGGAGGCCAACACCTTCCTCAGCGTTAAAGACGCCGAGGAAAACGAAGTTTTGTACTCTTTGCGAATAAGAAACGGGCAGGTCGTCAGCGCCAGCGAGGACACGCTGAAAATAGCCCGCATAAACGCCGACGATGCCGTTCCGAAAACCATATCCTTTGAACCTGTCAGTTATCAGGACAAAACCGTCTACAGGGGAACGGCCGAATTCTATTCCCAACTCCTAAAGGTGGAGGAAGTCGAGGAGGTTCCCGCAGAAGAGGTTAAGGTTGAGGTCCCCCGCGTGGAACTCGTTCAAAAGGTAAGGGAAAACCCCCTGAGGGAAAGAAGGGTTTATCAGTTTACCTACAAAGGTTTTCCCGTATATTCCCAACCTCCGGAGAAGGCCAATCTTCCGCCCAATTCGTTGATAGTGTTTACCGAATTTACCGAAGCGGGTTTAAACAGGTTGAAGTCCCTTTTGATACGAAACCCCTACGCCCGCGTCGTAACCACTCCTGTAATAAAGGGCCGTCTAAAACAAGAGGGTTTTTTGGAAAAACACTTCTTTCTCCCCGACGGGGTGCAAGCGGTGGATACTCCCTTTTTGGGAGCGAAGCTTGAGGGTTTCGTTTACTTCCCTAACGGTATCCTGATAACCGGAAACCTGTTTGGAAGTTACGTGTCGAAGGAAATACCCTTTTTGGATAGGGTGTTTTTAGGCCACCTTCGGGTCTTTCACGAGGCTAACGTATCTTCGACGGAAAAACTTCAAAGGGCTTTGGAAAAAGTGGAACCTTTAAAGGAAAGAATAAACTTCGTTTTTCCCACTTACGGATACGCTATCGACCGCACCCTTTGGGACACCGTTTTTGAGACCGTAAAGAACCTAAACCTGCCCACGGAATACCGGACCCTTTCCATGGATTGGAAACGCCTGGCCGAAGCCTACGGCATTCCCGCCCGCTCTTACGAAGAATTTTTAAAAATTCTCAACTCCAAGGAACCTTCGCTACTTTTCAACCTCCTGGACGACATCGAGGTCTTAGACATAGTTCCTTTGGAGCTTTAACCTTCCTTTATTTTCTCCTTTCGGAAACTTCGGTTTTAGTAATCCTCGTTTTGG
>JAADCT010000071.1 GCA_013154305.1 Aquificota bacterium | reverse complement strand
GTTTTATCGTAACTTAATGAAATTGAAACTGGCGGAATTGAAGCGTAAAGTTAGTTAAAAACTCAAGACCTGACGAATTCCAACAAAAGGTCTTCGCCTACTTTTCTTACCTCCTCGGGGCGCAGTTTCACCGCACCCTCGGGGGTGGAGGCTTTCGGTCCCCCGAAAGGGGAAAGGCCGGTTCCGAAAATCTTGGGTGCGACGAAGACCGAAAGGCGGTTAAAAAGTCCTTTTTTCAGAAAACTGCCGAAGACGGTTGGTCCCCCCTCGACGAGGAGGCGAACGACCTCCCTTTCCTTTCCGAGGTGGTCCAGAACCGCCTCCAAACTCAAATGGGAGGGGTTTTCCTCGTCCCTCGGAACGGGCACAACTTGGACGCCTTTTTTCCTAAGGAGGTCGGCCTTTTCGCCCTTTTCCATCCCTTCGGCGGTAAAAATCAGCGTCGGACCGAGGGAGGGGTCCGCAACCTTTGCGCCCAAAGGGGTCCTGAGCGCGGCGTCCAGCACCACCCTGAGGGGTTTCTTTTCGCAGGGGACCGAGCGGACCGTCAAAAGGGGGTCGTCCCTCAGGACGGTGGAAACGCCGACGAGGACGGCGTCGCTTTCGCACCTCATTCGGTGGACGAGGCGTCGGCTCCTTTCGGAGGTTATCCACTTACTTTCCCCCGAGGGGAGGGCGACGAAACCGTCCAAAGTTTGGGCGACCTTGAGAACCACGAAAGGTCTCCTTCGGGTAATCCACCAAAAAAAGTCCTCGTTGAGGCGGCGGGCTTCCTCATCCAAAAGACCGACTTCGACCTCTATTCCCGCCCTTCGGAGGGCCTCAATGCCCCTGCCGGCCACCTTCGGGTTGGGGTCGAGCGTGGCCACCACCACCCTCTTTACGCCCGCCCTTATCAGTGCCAGCGAGCAGGGCGGCGTTCGGCCGTAGTGGGCGCACGGCTCGAGGGTGACGAAGACGGTCGCCCCCTTTGCATTCTCGCCGGCGCGGCGCAGGGCGACGACCTCGGCGTGGGGCTCGCCCGCTTTTCGGTGAAAGCCCTCGCCCACCACCTTTCCGTCCTTTACTATTACGCAACCGACCGTCGGATTGGGATGGGTCAAACCTTTGCGGACCGAGGCGAGGGCCAAAGCCCTCCTCATAAAGGTCTCGTCACTTTTTGAAAAACCCACCGCAGGAAGAGTTATTTTTAACCGACCTTCGGCGGCAGGAGGGCCGATTTTTCCCAAAAAGGAGGGACTAAACTTTTGACCTTCGTATGGGCAAACTCTTCGTCGTTCCGACCCCCATAGGGAACTTAAAGGACGTAACCCTGAGGGCTTTGGAGGTTTTAAGAGAGGTCGACGCCGTGGCCTGCGAGGACACGCGCCAAACGCTCAAACTCTTAAACCACTACGGTATAAAGCCGAAGAAGCTGATTTCCTACTACGCCCCCAAAGAGGAGGAAAAAGTCCCGACGATAGTCGGGCTTTTGAAAGAGGGAAAGAGCGTTGCGCTCGTCAGCGACGCGGGCACGCCGGGCATTTCCGACCCGGGCTATCGGCTGATAAGGCGCTGCGTCGAGGAGGGTATTCCGATTGAGGTTTTGCCCGGACCTTCGGCCGTTATTACCGCCTTGGTGGGAAGCGGTCTACCGACCGACCGCTTCGTCTTTTTGGGCTTTCCCCCGAAAAAGGGTCTAAAGGACTTCTTTAAACCTTTTGCGGGTTTGGAGACTACCTTCGTCCTCTACGAGTCGCCCCACCGCCTCTTAAAAACCTTAGAAGTAATTAAGGAGGTTTTCGGAAATCCCCCCACGGTGGTGGCCAAGGAGCTTACCAAACTCCACGAGGAGTTCGTCAGGGGGGAGACGACCGACGAGGTCGTCGAATACTTCCGCCGAAATCCCGACCGCCTGAGGGGCGAGTTCGTGGTGGTCTTTAGACCGAGCGGGAAAACGGCTAAAAAGGACCTTGACCTGAAAGAGGAGGTAGAAGCTTTGGTGCGGGAGGGTCTGCCGGCAAAGGAGGTCTACAAACGCCTCAGAGAGCGCTACGGCGACGCCGTCAGGCGGCGGGAGGTCTACCGCCTTTACGAGGAACTGAAGGGTTCCCGAGGCGGAAAGTGAGGAGGACTAACCCCCCTCGGAGGAGACGGTTTCGTCGACCCACTTCAGGTACTCCTCGTTTCCGGCCACTATCGGGAGGGCTATTATCTCGGGCACGCAGTAGGGATGGACCTTCTTTACCTCCTCTTTCAGTTTTTCAAAGAGGTCCAACCTCGTTTTGACTATCAGCAATCCCTCTTTGTCGTCCTCAATTTTGCCCTCCCACCAGTAGAGGGAACGGACCTCCTCAACGGCGTTGACGCAGGCGGCGAGCTTCTTTTCGACCAAAAAGCGGGCGATTTTGGGCGCCTCCTCCACCGGTGCGGTTATAAACACGACGCAATACTTTACTTCCATCAATTGTTAAACAGTTTACCTTTTCCTGCGGGGGGGATAGTTTCTTTCAAGCCAGCGACGGAAGGCCTCGCACTTTTCGGGTTTCCACTCGCAGTAGAAAAAGGCCAGAGATATTAAAATGGCCAGGGTGCCCCAAACGAGCCCGAGGTAAAAAAGGGCCCACCTTTGGACCTGCCCGACGCCCTCCATACCAAAGAAAATTGAAACCGATGGCCGAAAGTTCACTCTTTTTGAGGGCCCTGCGGGGCGAGCCGGTGGAGCGTTTTCCCGTTTGGCTGATGCGCCAGGCGGGCCGCTACATGCCCGAGTATCGCGCCCTGCGCTCGAAGGTGAAAAACTTTTGGGAGCTCTGCTCGACCGTCGAACTGGCCGTCGAGGTCACCCTCCTGCCCGAGAGGTTGCTCGGCGTCGACGCCCTGATACTCTTTTCCGACATATTGGTTCCCCTCAAGGCCCTCGGCTTCGGCGTCCGCTTTGAGGAGGGAAAGGGTCCGCTGTTGGAGGTTCCCCCTCCGTCGGAGTGGAGGAGGTTTGACCCCTCGGAGGTCTCCTTCGTCTTCGAAACCGTAAAGGGGGTAAAGAAAAGGAGCTCCCTTCCCTTAATAGGTTTCGGAGGGGCGCCCTTCACCTTAGCGGCCTACGCCTTTGAGGGTAAAACCTCGAGGGAGTTCAAAGAGGTTCGAAAGGTCCTCCACGGGAACCCGAAACTCTTTGACCTTGTTATGGAAAAGCTTACCGAAATGTCGGTCGAATACCTGTCGGAGCAGGTAAAGGCCGGCGCCGACGCCCTCCAGCTTTTTGACAGCTGGGCCTTTGTCCTGTCGCCGGAGGCGTTCGGTAGGTATTCCCGCTGGCTGAGGGAGCTGGCGCTGGAGCTCAAACGCCGCCACCCCGAAACACCCGTTATTTACTTTTTCCGCGGCAGCGGCCACCTTTACCGAAAGGCCTTCGAACTGCCCTTTGACGCCTTTTCGATAGACTGGACTTTGGACTTGGAGACCGCCCTCCGGGCGGTGGGCGGGGCGGCCCTCCAGGGCAACCTCGACCCGGCCCTTCTCTTTGCCCCCGAAGAGGTCCTGAAAGAGGAAACCCTGAAGGTTTTGGAGGCGGCGGCCCGAAAAAGGAAGACCAAGTTCGTTTTCAACCTCGGCCACGGAATTTGGCCCGAAACCGACCCGGCCAAGGTGAGGTTTTTGGTGGAGGTGGTTAAGGGTTT
>JAADCT010000019.1 GCA_013154305.1 Aquificota bacterium | reverse complement strand
GGAGGGGTAGCCAAGCGGCCAAAGGCAGGGGACTGTAAATCCCCCGGGCTCCGCCCTTCGCAGGTTCGAATCCTGCCCCCTCCACCTCTTACCCATCCGACCGAAAGTTCTTTCGATTCTTCGACGCCTTTACGCGTTTTAGACCGAAGGTACCTACAAAGGTGAACCCTTTAAGCCTTTTCCCGCAAAGGTCGTTTCCCCAAAAAGTCCCGTTTTGGAAAAGTGCGGCCCCTTCGTCCGAAGGGGGTTAAAATACGGAAGTTCCTACAGCCGGCGTAGCTCAGTCGGCAGAGCGGGGGATTTGTAATCCCCAGGTCGCGGGTTCAAGTCCCGCCGCCGGCTTTCGCTTCCTCCAACCTTCGGGCCAAGGCCTTGATTTCCTCCATTACGCGGTCGGCGACCTCCTTGTAACCCCTTGCGTTGTCGGGAAGACCCTTAAACTCCAGGGGTTTGCCGAAGACGACCCAAACCTCCTCGTCGGGAATTCGAAACTTTTTGTTGTCCGAGGAGAGTATCTTCGTCGAATTGTGGATGTAGACGGGAACGACCGGAACGCCCGACTTTACGGCCAGGTATCCGACGCCTGGCTTTCCCCTCAAAAAGCCGTTTTCGGGGGCGCGACGCCCTTCGGGAAATATGCAAACCTTGCACCCCTCCTTAAGCCTTTCGAGGGCCTCGTTCAGGGCCTCCAGGTCGGCCCTCGAGCGGTCGACCGGAATGGCGTTCATGTTTCTAAAGAGCCAGTTTTTCAGCCGACCCTCAAAGAGCTCCTTTTTGGCCAAAAAGACGAGGGGCTCGGGACTGACGGCGTTCATAAGCGGCGGGTCGATGTAGCTGCGGTGGTTGGGCGCCACTATTAGGGGTCCCGGCCTTTTGAGAACCTCAACTCCTAAGGTCCGAACCTTAAACGCCTTCCTAAAGAGGGGAGCCAGGAGGTAAAACCAAAGGGGTTTCAAGACGAAGCGGCCAAAGGGTCTCACACGACAACGACCGGACATGGCGCCTCTTCCACCACCTCCTTGGTAACGTTTCCGTAATCTAAGTTTAAACCTTTGCCGGTGCGGCCCACCACCACCAGCTGGTAGTCGTTCTCGGAAAGCTCCTTCAGGATTTCCTCCGCCGGGTCACCCCAACGGATTTTGAGCTCGCCGAAACCGTCAAAGAGCTCGCCAAAGAGCATGCGAACCTCCTGCTCCTCCCCTTCGTTTTCCTCCTCCAACACGTGGAGGAAGGTAAATTCGACCTCGTAGGGGGAAAAGGCCTTAATCCTTTCCACCAACTCCTTTTGGCGGAAGGAGCTTTCGGAAAAGTCCAGGGGAACCAAAATTCTCCTTATTTCCCTGAAGGGGACCCCCTCCTTTACGACGAAGAGTCCGCAGGGGAGCCCCTCCATAAACTCCTCGGCCAGCGTCTTTCCAAAGAGCTTTTTAAAAAAGTAAAACGCAAAGAGGTCGACGCTTCGCTTTTCCACGAACTGGAGAAAAGTCTCCAAGTTCTTCCCGTAAAGGATTTCGACCTCGGTGGGAACCTCGGGAAGGTCGAGGCTTTTCAGAACCTCCTCTATGCGCTTTAGAAGTTCCCTTTCCTCCTCCTCCGTTTGGGTCGAGAGAACCGTTTCCAACGCGTGGACCACCACGACGCTGCCGCCCAGGAGCCGGGCCAGGTGGAAGGTGTACTCGAACAGGGGTGAGGGGTCGTCCTCCGGGTCGTAGCCGAGGGCTATCTTGAACTCCTCCTTGCCTTCGAACCCCTCGGGGGGCAGAGATTGCTGTCGCACCAACCCTTTTTATTAAACCTAAAAAGAGCGGCCTTTCAACCGAAGGTCGGTATAACCTTTATTGGAATTGGCCCATGTTCGCCCGTCGGATTGAAAAACTCAAGGCCTACCGGACCGAAACGACGCCCGCCCGCATTAGGCTCTCTTCCAACGAGCTTCCCTACGACCTGCCCCGGTGGCTTAAAGAGAGGATTAAAAAGGAGCTGGCCCAAATTCCCTTCAACCGCTATCCCGACCCTTACGCGACCGAGCTGCGGGAGGTTTTGGCCGAGCTTTGGGGCGTAAAACCGGAAAACCTGCTTCTGGGAAACGGCAGCGACGAGCTAATCCTCTACCTGCAAACGGCCGTCGGCGAGCTCTACGAGGGCGTCGCCTACCCGATACCCACCTTCCCCATGTATCGGGTGGTGGCCGACACCCTCGGCCGGCCCGTTTACGAGGTTCCCCTCGACGAAAACCTCGACCTGGACGAGGGGGCCTTCGAACGGGTTTTGGAAGACTACCGCCCCGCCCTCCTCTTTATTTCCTACCCCAACAATCCGACCGGAAACCTCTTTAGCAGGGAAAAGCTCGAGCGCCTTCGAAAAAAGGTTCCCCTTATGGTCAGCGACGAGGCCTACTTCGACTTTTGCGGCGAAACCTACCTGCCGGAGGCCGTCGACGCCGCCCAAAACGTCGTCGTTTTGAGAACGCTTTCGAAAGTAGGTTTGGCCTCCCTGCGCGTCGGCGCGCTGATTGCGGACGAGGCCTTCGTAAAAGAACTCCTTAAGGTAAAAATGCCCTTTAACGTGACGTATCCGTCGCAGGTGGTCGCCAAAGTGGTCCTGACGGAGGGGCTCGAGTTTATCCGCTGGGCCGTGGAGCGGGTGGTGGCCGAGCGCGAGCGCCTGACGGCCGAACTTTCCAAGATGGAGGGCGTGGAGGTCTTTCCCTCCAAGGCCAACTTTTTCCTCTTTAAAACGCCCTTCGAGGCCGACGCGGTTCACCGCCTCCTCCTGGAGGAGGGGGTTTTGGTCCGAAACGTGTCCTACCTTCCCGGCCTCGACGGCTTTTTGCGCGTCGGCGTCGGAAAGCCGGAGGAAAACGACGCCTTCCTGGAGGCCCTCCGAAAGGTTTTGAAAAAACTGGAGGCCGCCTCCTGAGGTTTTGCCCTTAAATTACTCCCCTTTAATGGGAAAAATCGTCAACTTTTACGCCGAGGGGGAGGGTTTCGTGGTCTACCTCCTCCTTCAGGGATTGGTGGGCGACGGCCTCGTCGACCTCTGTCTCCGCTACAAGGACAAGCCCGTTTTTCCCCCCGACGGGACGAACGTGGCCGTCATGCCCCGCGTTTCGGCCGAGCTCGCGGAAATATTCCGCCTTTTGGGACCGGCGGTCAGGGTCTTTGCCGCCGACTGCGGCGGTCTCGAAAACTGCACCCCCCTTAAGGGGGAGTTTTTGACCGAGGCCCTCAAGGAGGTCCTGAGGGCGGTGGTCCCTTCCTCCGAAAGGGTCGGGGAAATTATAACCTTTTTGGAAAACTACCGCTTTGACCCCTCGGCGGTAAAAGCGAGGGAGGAGGTCCTTTTGGAGAAGCTCGCCTTCTACGCCCCCCTTTTGGTGGGAAAGAGGCAGAGCGTCGTCTTCGGTTGGAAGTACTACCTGGGCCTGAGGGGCGTTCCGGCCGTGGCCTTCGTCTTTCCGCGCGACCGCGACGCCCTCGAGGCGGTGTTGCACAACCCCGCCTTTTCCGACAAGGTCTTTCCGCTACTTTTGGGACGCTTTCCCGACGAGTTTCTCCAAAGGATAAAGGACGCCGGCTTCGTTCCCCTCCGGGTGGAGGTCG
Organism: Aquificota bacterium; assembly: GCA_013154305.1. GTDB lineage: Bacteria > Aquificota > Aquificia > Aquificales > QOAS01 > QOAS01. The sequence goes on along the minus strand of JAADCT010000019.1, from coordinate 12,934 downwards.
AAAGTAAAAACAACCTCGACAGCGAGCTCAAGTTTTTGCTTTACGCCCGCCGCCTGGCCCAAAGGGTAAAGGGCGCCCTTTAGGCCGGCAAAACGCGGGCAAACTTCTTTTTTCCCACCTGGACTTTGAGTTCCCTTTCGACCGCTATCTCCTCAAAGGGGTTGGTTTTTTTAACGCCGTCTATTTTGAGCCCTCCGCCCTTTATAATCCGCTGGGCCTCCTTTTTGGAGGGCGCGTAGCCCAGCCGCAAAACGAGCTCGTCGAGGCGCAGGCGCGTTCCCCTTTCGAACCTGAAGACGGGCGCGTTTTCGGGAAACTCCCTTTGGGAAAAGGTTTTCAAAAAGTGCTCCTTGGCCCTCTCGGCGGCCTCCTTCCCGTGAAACTGCTTCACTATCAGGTAGGCCAGGTTCAGTTTGGCGTCCCGCGGGTGGAGCTTTTTGAGTTTTTGAATTTCCTCCTCCGAAAGGTCGGTAAGGAGCCTGTACCACTCCCACATAAGGTCGTCGGGAATGGACATGACCTTTCCGAACATCGTTTCCGGCGGTTCGGTAATTCCCACGTAGTTGCCGTAGGACTTGGACATCTTCCGGACGCCGTCGAGGCCCACCAGCAGGGGCATCGTCATCGCCACCTGCGGCTCCTGACCGTATTCCTTCTGAACGTCGCGGCCGATTAGCAGGTTAAAGAGCTGGTCGGTTCCCCCCAGCTCGACGTCGGCCCCTATCGCAACGCTGTCGTAGGCCTGAAAGAGCGGATAGAGAAACTCGTGAACGTATATCGGAATTCCCTCCTTAAACCTTTTGGAAAAGTCGTCGCGCTCGAGCATCCGGGCGACGGTGTAGGTGGAGGCGAGTTTGACCACGTCGCGGGCGCCCATTTTTTCGAACCATTCGGAGTTGTAGACGAGCTTCGTCCTTTCGGGGTCGAGGACCTTAAAGGCCTGCTCGGCGTAGGTCTTGGCGTTTTCGAGAACCTGCTCTTTTGAGAGGGGAGGGCGCGTTTCGTTCCGGCCCGTCGGGTCGCCGATGGTGGCGGTAAAGTCGCCGATTATGACGACGACCTCGTGGCCCAGGTCCTGAAATTGGCGGAGCTTTCTCAAAAGAACGACGTGACCCAGGTGCAGGTCGGGCGCCGTGGGGTCAAAGCCGGCCTTTACCCTTAAAACCTTTTTCCTTTCCAGCTTTTGAAGGAGTTCCTCCTCCGAAACGAGGTCGACGACGCCCCTCTTTAGGAGCTCGAGCTGCTCCCGCGGCGAAAGCCTGCTTTCCATCGGCAGGTGTATAAATTTTAAGTTTTCGGCGGAAAATAGATTACTTCGGGCCGGGGGCGTAGCTCAGCCGGATAGAGCGCGGGGCTCCGGACCCCGAGGTCGCGGGTTCGAATCCCGCCGCCCCCACCTTCAAAAGCCCGAGAGGAGCTCCAGGGTCCTCTCCTCGCCCAAAAGCTTTCTTAGGGCCCCGTAGAGCCCGGCGGCGGGCAATCCCATCACAGTAAAGTAGTCGCCGACGATTTTTTCCACGAAAATAGCGCCGTGGCCCTGAATGCCGTAGGCGCCGGCCTTGTCGAGGGGTTCGCCGGTGCTTAGGTACCATTCGACCTCCCTCGGGGTGAGTCTTTTAAACCGGACCGCCGTTCGGTGGAGCGAAAGGTGCCTTTTTAAGGCCCTTCCCTTCCTGTAAAAGACCGCCAGCGAGGTGTAGACCGTGTGCCACCTTCCGGAGAGGGAAAGGAGCATTTCTTTGGCCTCGTTTCGGTCCTTCGGTTTTCCCAAAAATCGGCCGTTTAAAAAGACCGCCGTGTCGGAGGCGATTACCAAAACCTCCCCTTCGAGGTCCCTAAGGACCGACTTTGCCTTCAAAAGGGCGTTGAGTTTTACGTCGGCGGGTCTTTTGACCTTCCGCTCGGCGGCCTTCGGCGGGATTACCTCGAAGTTCTTTAGCCCTATGAGGGAGAGAATTTCCCTCCTTCGGGGGGAGGAGGAGGCCAAAATCACCCGCATAGGAAAAAGTATTTAAAGTTTGACAGAAACGGTGTAAAGTAGCTGACAAGACCGTTGTTAAATTTTTATACTGAAAGCGATGGCCGTAAAGAGGGACTACTACGAGGTCCTCGGCGTTTCCCGAAACGCCACCCAGGAGGAGATAAAGAAGGCCTACCGCAAACTGGCGCGAAAGTACCATCCCGACATATGCAAAAAACCCGAGTGCGAGGAAAAGTTTAAGGAAATTAACGAGGCCTACCAGGTTCTGTCGGACCCGGAAAAGCGCAAGCTTTACGACCAATACGGCCACGCCGCCTTTGAGGGGAGCCCGCCCTCGTCGGAGCAGTTTGCGGGGCGGGGGGGCTTTCCCAGCCTCGAGGAAATTTTGAGCGAGGTTTTCGGCGGAAACATTTTCGAAAGGATTTTTGAGGAAGCCGCCTTCGGCGGGAGGAGAAGGCGCGGCCGCCGCGCCGCCCGCCCCCAAAAGGGCGAGGACGTCCAACACAGGGTCGTTCTCAGCCTCGAGGACGCCTTCAAGGGAACGGTCATAACGGTTCCGATAACCCGGAGGGTGCGCTGTCCCTCCTGCGGAGGCCGGGGTGCGACCAACGAAAAGACGTGTCCCGCCTGCGCGGGCGCCGGCCGCGTGGTCTTTCAACCCAACCCCTTTATGGTGGTCGAGGAAACCTGTCCCACCTGCCGCGGCAGCGGCGTAATTGCCGAACCCTGTCCCGAGTGCGGGGGCGAGGGTTTCGTCTACAAACAGGAGGAGGTTAAGGTCCGCATCCCGCCCGGCGTCGACACCGGAACCAAGCTCAAGGTGGAGGGCAAGGGGCACGAGGGGCGCTTCGGCGGCCCGCCCGGCGACCTTTACATAATTACCGAGGTAAAACCCCACCCGATTTTCGAGCGCAGGGGCGACAACCTCTACGTGGACGTCAACCTGACCTTTCCCGAGGCCGTCTTGGGAACCGAGGTGGAGGTTCCCACCCCCGAGGGGGAAACGGTAAAGGTGAAGGTTCCCCCCGGCGTTAGGGAGAACGACACCCTCCGGGTGGAAGGAAGGGGAATGCCCCGCCTGAGGGGCAAAGGTCGCGGCGACCTCGTTTTGAGGTTTCACCTCGACGTTCCCTCCTTCAACTGGTTGGACAAGCTGAGCGGCCGGCAAAGGCGCGTTCGGGAACTTTTGGAGGAGCTTCAAAAGGAGCTCCCCAAACCCGAACGCGTCAGGCGGCGGAAAACCTCCTGAAGGGGGGAAGGAGTTATGAAGAAACGCCAAGGTTTTTACACCATAGGCATGGTGGCCCGCATGTACAACATCCACCCGCAAACTTTGCGCCTTTACGAACGCGAGGGCCTCATCAAACCCCGCCGGACGGCGGGCAACAACCGCCTTTACACCGACGAGGACCTCGAGCGGCTCGAGTTTATCCTGACCCTTACCAGGGAACTGGGCGTAAACCTGGCCGGGGTGGAAATCATCCTCCGCATGAAGGAGCAGATGGAGGAGATGCAAAAGCAAATCGAGGAGCTCCTGCGCTTTATCGAGGAGCAACTCCAAAAGCTTCCGAAGGAGGAAAGGGGCGTCGTCCGCGTTCCCAAGGAGGTGGCCGTAGTAAAGATTGCGGAGATAATTCAAAAGGCCAGGGAGGAAAAGGAGAGCGGCTGAAATGGGTACCAAGGTGCTCATAACCGGCGAACCGGGTGCGGGAAAGACAACCGCGGTGAAGAAAATCGTCCAAAAACTCGGAAAGAGGGCGATAGGTTTTTGGACCGAGGAGGTCCGCGACCCCAAGACCAAAAAGAGAACCGGCTTTAGGATAGTCACCACCGACGGTCAAAAGAGGATTTTCGCCTCCAAGATATTTACCTCCAAAAAGCTGGTCGGCTCCTACGGGGTAAACGTCAAGTACTTCGAGGACATCGCCGTTCCCCTCCTAAAGAGGGCCATTCAGGAGGCGCGCAAGGACCGTAAAAAGGTCATAGTGATAGACGAAATAGGGAAGATGGAGCTCTTTTCCAAACCCTTCAGGGAGTTGGTGAGACAGATTTTTTACGACGACCGGCTCAACGTCGTCGCCACCATCCCCGTAAGGGACGTCCACAAGGTCGTTTCCGAAATTAGGAGGCTTCCGGGGGTAATTCACGTTCACCTCGACCGGTCCAACCGCGACTTTATCCCCGACGAGGTGGTGCAACTTTTCCAATAGCGCGGACGGGGGAATTACCTTTATAGAAGGTGGACTACCTGAGGGTTTTGGAGCTGGTCGAGGGGGTCGTCCGCGGAAAGCGGCGGGTGGCCGAACTCGTGCTGGCGGCCCTCTTGGCCGACGGCCACGTCCTTTTAGAGGACGTTCCCGGCGTCGGAAAGACGCTTTTGGCGCTGGCCGTGGCCCGCGTTTTAAACCTTAAGTTCAAGCGCTTTCAGTTTACGAGCGACACCCTGCCGGCCGACCTCTTGGGGGTTTTCGTCTTCGACCCCAAGAAGGGCGAGTTCGTCTTCAAGGAGGGGCCGATATTTACCAACGTCCTTTTGGCGGACGAGATTAACCGAGCCTCACCCAAAACCCAGTCGGCCCTCTTGGAGGCGATGGCCGAGAGGCAGGTCACGGTCGAGGGCGTCACCTTCAAGCTTCCCGACCCCTTTTTCGTTATAGCGACGCAAAACCCGGTCGACGAGTGGGGGACCTTTCCCCTGCCCCACTCCCAGCTCGACCGCTTTATGGTAAAGACGTCGGTCGGCTATCCGCCGGAGGAGGTGGAGAGGGAAATTCTGGCCGGCGAGGACCCCTACAAGAAGCTGGAGCGCCTGCCGGCCTACGGCCACCGCGAGCTGATTTTGCGCGAGAGGCAAAAGGTCGCCCAAAAGAAGGTCCCCGAAGGGGCCCTCGACTTCGTAATGAGGGTGGTCTCTTTAAGCCGCCGCCATCCGGCCGTTCGCGTGGGCATCTCGACGCGGGGGGCCCTCCAGTGGGTGAACTTCGCCCGCGCCCTCGCCCACATAAGGGACATGCCGTTCGTTCCGGTCGAGCTTCTTAAAGAGTGCGCCAAGGAGGTTTTGGCCCACCGATTGGTCCTGAAGGAGAGTTCGACCCAAAGGGGGGAGGAGGTGGTGGAGGAGCTCCTCCGGGAGGCCTCTTAAAACTCGTTCGAAAAGTACTTTTCGTAAAAGTTTTGTTTCCACTTTTGGAACCTGCCCCTTTTTATCGCCTCCCTCATTTGGTCCATTATTCGCTTGTAAAAGGCCAGGTTGTGGATGGTGTTTAAGATGTAGGCGGTGATTTCCTCGACCTGGAAAAGGTGACGCAGGTAGGCCCTCGAGTAGTTTCGGCAGGTGTAGCAGTCGCACTCGGGGTCGGGGGGATTGAAGTCCTTGGCAAAGCGGCGGTTGGAAATGTTCATCTTCCCGTAGGTGGTGTAGAGGGTTCCGGTTCGGGCCACGCGGGTGGGAAAGACGCAGTCAAACATGTCGACGCCCCTTTCGACGCTCTCGACGAGGTTTTCGGGCTTCCCCACCCCCATCAGGTAACGGGGTTTGCTTTTCGGAAGGAGGGAGGTAACCACCTCGGTCATTTCGTACATCGTCTTTGCGTCCTCGCCCACCGAAAGACCGCCGATGGCGTAGCCGAAGAGGTATTCGTCGTACTTCATGGTCTTGAGGGCGCTCTCGCGGCGCAGGTCCCTCCAAAAGGCGCCCTGAACGATGCCAAAGAGGGCCTGGTCGTCGCGGGTTCGCGCCTTTATGAAGCGCTCGAGCCAGCGGACGGTGCGCTCGAGGGCCTCGGCCGCCGTTCCGTAGTCGGTCGGGTAGGGAACGACCACGTCGAGGGGCATTATTATGTCGGCGCCGAGGACCTCCTCGACGTAGGCGGTAAATTCGGGCGTAAAGAGGTGGAGGTCCCCCGCCAGGTGGTCGCGAAAGATTACCCCGTCCTCGGTTACCTCAACGCCGGCCTGGCCCTTTTTCCGCGCCAGGGAAAAGACCTGAAAGCCGCCGCTGTCGGTCAAGATTACGCCGTCCCAACTTATGAAGCGGTGAAGGCCGCCCGCCTCCTTTATCACCTCCAGACCCGGCCGCAGGTAAAGGTGGTAGGTGTTTCCCAGTATGAGGTTGTAGCCGAGCTCTTTGACCTCCCGGTGGGTTACCGCCTTTACGGTTCCGAGCGTTCCCACGGGCATAAAGACGGGCGTTTCGACCGTGCCGTGGGGGGTTTTGAGGACGCCGGCGCGGGCCTCTCCGTCGACGGCCTCCAACTTAAACTCAAACAGCTCGGGGTTCCACGAAATCATAACCAAAATAGGTCTATCTTAGAAACCGGAGGGGAACCCCGAGCGGGAAAGGAAAAAATTCAGGCCGCACTCTTTTGCTTTTTGTACTCTTTGAACCTCCTCCAAATGAGGTCCTTGAGGTAAAGCTTTTCCTTTTTGAGTTTTTCCAACTCCATTTCCAACGAGTGGCTCATGGGATTGTGGCGCTCGAGCTTGTCGGTTTTTACGTTCAACTCGTAGTGGCGGTCGACCCACTCCTTAAACTCCTCGTCGGTCTCGTAGAGCTCGGTAAAGAGTTTTTTGTCCTCCTCGTTGGTAAGTTCTTTCAAAAAGAGACCCTTTTTCATGGTCCCGACCTCCCTTTTCGTTTTCAAGAAAAACGATAGAAAACGGAAGCGGCGGTCATCAAGTCTTGTTTTTCTCCCTTTTTAGGGCTTAAAATTTCACCCTTTAGAGGTAAAAAATTCCGGCCTTTCCCGAAAGCGGAGGTTTTCAAAGGGAAAACCGCCCGGAGGAGAAGGCCTACTTTTCCCTTTTGAGGAGCTTGGGAAGGCGCATAAAGAGGGCGTAAAGCCGCTTCCAGCGGCTCCACTCGACGGCGGGCCAGACGGCGCCGTAGGTCTTTCCGTCCTCGAGGTCCTTGGTGACCCCCGACTTGGCCACGACTTTTACGCCTTTGCCGATTTTAACGTGGTCGGCCACGCCCACCTGTCCGGCCAAAACCGAATAGTCGCCCACCTCGACGCTGCCCGACAGACCCACCTGGCTGACCAGAATTACCCCCCGGCCGAGGCGGTCGTTGTGGGCCACCTGAACGAGGTTGTCGATTTTCGAGCCCTCTCCGACGACCGTCTCGTCCAAGAGGGCGCGGTCGACGCAGCTGTTGGCGCCCACCTCGGCCCCGTCCTCGATTACGACGAGGCCGGCGTGGCGCAGCCGCCGATGCTCCCTTCCGTCGAAGACGAAGCCAAAGCCCTCCTTGCCCACCACCGCCCCGGGATGGATGCGAACGCCGCGGCCTATTACGGCGTTGGCCATAACGACGGCGTTGGGATAGATTACCGACCCGGCGCCTATGCGGGCGTTGGGGCCTACGAAGGCGCCCGGATAAACCTTAACGCCGTCCTCGAGCACCGCCCCCCGCCCGACGAAGGCAAAGGGCCCGACGAAAACGTCCTTTCCCAAACTGACGCCCTCCTCGACGACCGCCAGCTCCGAAACGCCGACGGGATGCTCCTCCGGATAAACCTCCTCCAGAAGGAGGGCCAGGGCCAGCTTGGGATTTTCCACCCCGAGGACGAAAATCCCCTTTTTTTCCGCCCGGGGAAAGAGCCCTTTTTCGACCACCAGAAGGAGCGGTTTGTCCGAAAGCTCCTCCAGATGTTTCTCCTCGGACGCCACGACCGCGCAGGGGTTTTGGACTTTGGAGGGCGAACAGATTCGGTTTACGAAAAGGTCGTCCGTCCCTTTTGGGGGTTCGAAGCCGAGTTTTCCGTAGAGCCTGCGGAGGGAAACCCTCCTTCCTTCGACCGACATCGGGAAACATTTTCGTATTCTTTACCGGCGGTGGTCCAAACGCCCCGCGGCCGAAAGGCCGCGGCTTTTTTCCAATACAAACCTCACTTTTTTAAAGGCGCGCATCTTACATTCTTTTTCCTATGAGCCTCAAGGAGGAGAGGGAGAGGATAGAGGAGAGGACCAAGGAGCTCATAAAGGACATCGTCGAAGAGCAGGGTCTGCGGCTTTTTGACGTTGAGTACCGGCCCGAGGGAAGGGGCTGGACGCTTCGCGTAATAGTGGACAAGTTTGGCGGCGTCAAGCTGGGAGAGCTGGAAAAACTTTCGAGGACCATCAGCCCTCTCCTCGACGTTGAGGACTTCATTCCCCACGCCTACAACCTGGAGGTGACGTCGCCCGGCCTCACGCGCGAGCTCAAAAAGCCGGAGCACTACGCCTTTTTCATCGGGCGCCTGATAAAGGTGATTACCAAAGAGCCCGTCGAGGGAAAGAGGGAAATCGTCGGCTACATCGACGACGTGGAAAAGGGTATCCTTAAAGTGAGACCGAAGGGGGAGGAGAGGGTCGTCCACATTCCCCTAAGCGTGATAGCGAAGGCGCGCCTCGAAGTTGAATGGTAGACCCTCTTCCCCTAATTTACAGCGAGCGGGGAAAGCGAAATGGCCGCCATAAGCGTCGAGCAGATAAAAAAGTTGATAAAGCAGATAGCCCAGGAGCGGGACGTTAAGGAGGCCTTGGTCGAAAAGGCCCTCAAGGACGCCATAGTCACCGCCATCAAAAAGGGAAAGGGCATCGAGGGAAACCTGATAGTGGAGTTTACCGAGGAGGGGATAAAGCCCTACCTGGTCGAACTCAAGGAGGTTTTTGAGGAAAAGAAGCGCAAAGAGGGGCAAATCGTCAACTTCGACCGCTTTCAAAAGCTGGAGGGAACGGTCCTCCACCGAACCCGTTCGGGTCTGAAGGTAAAGACCGAAAAGGGGACCTTCCTCTTTAAGGAGTATCCCGCCGACAGGACCTACGAGGGCGGCGAGAGGGTGGTCCTCGTTTTGATACCGCTGGAGATAGAGCCGGAGGAGGTCGACTACTACGCGGCCAAGGCGGCCAAGGAGACCTTCCTGAAGGAACTGGCCGACGCCATAAAGGAGCAGAGCTACCGCGAGTTTAAGGAACTGGAGGGCGACATCGTCTACGGCGTCGTCCGCAAAGTTTTGCCCTCGGGCGACGTGGTCGTCGACCTGGGAAAAATCGACGCCGTTTTACCGAAGAGGGAACAAATTCCGACCGAAACCTACTCGGTCAACGACCGCATAAAGGCCCTCCTGTGGAAGGTGGAAAAGAGGAGGGGAAAACCCCACCTGGTTCTGTCGCGCACGCATCCCCTCTTTCTGCGCCGCCTTTTGGAAAAGGAGATTTCCGAAATCGAGGAGGGTAAGGTCGAGGTAAAGAGGATAGTTCGGGAGCCGGGCGACCGGGCCAAGGTGGTGGTCCTGTCCAAGGACGGTCGCGTCGACCCGGTGGGCGTCGTTCTCGGCCTTCGCGGCGAGCGCGTTCAGCCGATTTCCAAGGAACTGTCGGGCGAAAAAATCGACATAGTGCGCTTCAGCGAGAAGGAGGACGAGTTCATCAAAAACGCAATGGTGCCCGCCCGCGCCCTCAAGGTGGTTTTAAAACCTCAGGAAAAGCGCGCCGAGGTCGTCGTTCCCGACGACCAGCTCTCCTTGGCCATCGGAAAGAGGGGAACCAACGTCAAACTCGTCCACCGCCTGACCGGCTACCACATCGACGTTTTCGCCGAAAGCGACTACAAGAAAATAGAGCAACTCAAAACGGACGAAGGTTAACCCCTCTCCCCGGTCAGTTTTTTCAAAACTGACCGCAGGCGGAGGACCTTTTCCTTCAGCTCCCCCTCGAGGGAGCTCAGAAACTCCGCGTCCCCGCCGAGGGAGAGCCAAACCAGCGCGTCCAGGTGAAGGGGCGCAATTCCCACCCTCCTCGAAAGGTCGTTCCAAAATCCGAGGTCCTCGGAGACCTTCCTCAACCGGCTGTCGAGCGGAACCGCCAGCGAAAAGGGCGCCCGCGCGGCGGCCTTACCGGCGACCCGGCAGGCGTAAAGGAACATCTTCACCGCAAAGACCAGCGTTTTGGCCGTCGGCGGCTGGTTCATCTCCTTTACCAAAAAGTTCAAAAGCCCTTCGGGATTTCGGCAAAAGCGCGCAAACTCGGCCGCCGACAGTTTTTCGACCGCCCTCAGGGCCCTCCTTAGCCTTTTGAGTTTTCCCTCCAAAAGACGGTTGTTGTAGAGCCTCAGGAATTCCTCAAAGGCCGAAAGGTCGGGCCGGCGGGAAAAAAAGTTTGCGAAGTTATTCCAATACCTTTCGCCCTTAGTCGGAAGCCGGTACGAGAGCAGGGCGTTTACCAAAACGAGTTTAAAAAAGAGTTCCTCGTCCCCCAGGGAGGAAAAGAGCCTTTCGAGGGCCCGGTATTGGGGGTCGAGTCGCTCTATCCTTTCGACCTCCTCGGGGGAGAAGGAGGAGAGGACCTCCTCCAGGGACCCCAGGTCCATCACTTCCTCTTTTCGGGTTTGATGCGGATTAGGACCTCGTCGGGGTTTACGTGCTCGCCCACCCTGACCAGTATCTCCTCAACCGTTCCGCTGACGGGGGCGTGGACCTCGTTGGCCATCTTCATCGCCTCGACGATGAGGAGAACGTCGCCCTCTTTCACCTTGTCGCCCACGTTGACCTTAATCTCGGTAACCTTACCCGAAACGGGCGAAGTGACGTCGCCGACTCCCTTGGGCCGCGGCCGCTTGCCCACCGCAATCGTTCCCTCGGGCGTTTCGGAAAACTCTCCGCTGATGACCTCCGCCTCCCTGATGGGTTGGACCATAACCTCCTCGAGCCGACCGTCAATCCGTATGAAGTAGGGCCTTCCGGCGGGGGTTTTCTCGCCCACGCCGGCTATCTCTATGTTGTAAGTCTCGCCGTGGACGGTGACCTGAAACTCGTAAGGGGCCAAACACTCGGAGGGAACCTCCTCGAGGCTTTCCTCCACCTCCGGAGGGGGAACCTCTCCCCTTTCGAACTTCTCGCGCCACTCGAAAAACTCCTTGGCCACCACCGGCAGTATCGCGTAGGAGAGAATGTCCTCTTCGTTTCTCGCGCCCGCCTCGATGGCCTCCTTTTTAATCTTGTCGAGCATAGGCTCGAGCAGGTCGGCGGGCCGAACGTCGTAGAGGGGCTTTTCGTCGCCCAAAATCTTTTTAATCAATTCCTCCTTAATCGGTCCCGGCGGGCGTCCGTAGAGACCCTTAACGTAGTCCTTAACCTCCTTGGTAATTACCTTGTAGCGCTCGCCGTGGATGACGTTCATAAGCGCCTGCGTTCCTACTATTTGGGAGGTGGGCGTAACCAGCGGCGGATACCCGAGGTCCTCCCTCACGCGGACCACCTCCTCGAGGACCTCCTGCAGCTTGTCCTCCAGACCCTGCTCCTTAAGTTGGGACAGGAAGTTGGTTATCATTCCGCCGGGAATTTGGTGAATCAAGACGTCGACGTCGGGCCAGGGGGGTGCAACGTCGTACTTTTTGTACTTCTTGCGCACCTTGACGAAGTAGTCGCCCACCTCCTTGTAGCCCTGCATGTCGACGGGAATTTCGTAGCCGAACTCCCTGAGGGCGTAAATCATCGTCTCGCCGGTGGGGTGGGCGGTCTGAAGCGACATCGAGTAGCAGTCGGTGTCGATGATGTCGGCGCCCGCCTCGACCGCCTTGAGGTAGGTCATCATCGCCAGCGCCGAGGTCGTCTGGGCGTGGAGGTGAACCGGCAGGCCGATTTCCTCCTTGAGGCGCTTTACGAGTTCGTAGGCCATGTAGGGCGAAAGGAGGCCGGCCATGTCCTTTATCGAGATGATGTCGACGCCGAGGTCGGCCAGCTGTTTGGCAATTTCGACGTACTTGTCTATGGTGTGGACGGGACTAATCGTGTAGGAAATAGCGCCCTTTACTATCGCGCCCGCCTCCTTGGCCGACCTGATGGCCCTTTCCATGTTCCTGACGTCGTTTAGGGCGTCGAAGACCCTGACGACGTCAATTCCGTCGTCGACGGCCTTTTTGATAAAGGCGTCGACTACGTCGTCGGGGTAGTGGCGGTAGCCCACCAGGGACTGCCCCCTTACGAGCATCTCCAGCCGAGAGTTTTTGGCCACCTCCCTGAAGCGCTTTAGCCGCTCCCAGGGGTCCTCCTTCAGGTATCGCAAACACACGTCGAAGGTGGCCCCTCCCCAAACCTCCAACGACCAAAAGCCGAGCTTGTCCAGTTTTTCCACCGCCGGAAGGAGGTCTTCGGTCCTGACCCTGGTGGCGAGAAGGCTCTGTATTCCGTCCCGGCAGGTAACGTCGGTCAGTTCTACCCGCCTTTTGGGTTTGGTTTCGGTTTTTTGAGCCATTTAGGGGACCTCCGCAACTTGCTTGTTGACGAGTTTCGGTTAATTTTAACCAAACCTTTTCGGGTTGTTTATCGGCCTCCGATTGACCGACGCCGACTTTTGTGCTAAATTTAAAACTCCCGGTCGGTTCCTTGGAAAGGCGGCGTAGCCAAGTGGCTAAGGCGGGGGACTGCAAATCCCTTATTCCCCGGTTCGAATCCGGGCGCCGCCTTCCAACCTTGACTCGCAAACCCTTCCGTTATAAAATAACTTTTTTGGAAGCGGGAGCGGGTGTAGCTCAGTGGTAGAGCGGCGGCTTGCCATGCCGCAGGTCGCGGGTTCGAATCCCGTCGCCCGCTCCATTAAAAGTCCAATAGGCGGCCCGAAGGCCGCAACCCTGCCCGGGTAGCTCAGTCGGCAGAGCACTCCCCTGGTAAGGGAGAGGTCGCCGGTTCAAGTCCGGTCCCGGGCTCCATATCTTTTCGAAAATCCCCTTTTCGGTCGCGACGAATAGGTTCGTTCCCTTCGGGGGAAGGATTGGTTTCCATTCCCCGAAAAGCGTCGTTTTTTTTCGGTTCCCCGGTGGGGTCGGGATATAATAACCCCCTTTGGTTTAAAATTTCAAATTCTTAACTTCGGGAGGACCGAAAATGGCCAAAGAGAAGTTTGTGCGCGAAAAAGAGCACGTAAACGTGGGAACCATAGGTCACGTCGACCACGGTAAGTCCACCCTCACCTCCG
>JAADCT010000044.1 GCA_013154305.1 Aquificota bacterium | reverse complement strand
CGGCCTCGGAGGCGGGGTCGTTGAGGGCCTCCCGCAGGAGCTGAAGGAGTTCTTTGTCCTCCTCGCGGGCCTCGACGGCTATTATTCCCTGCCCGACGGCGGGGATAAAGTAGTCGAGGACCTCGGTTATGCGGTCGCCCCAGCCGAGGCGCTCGAGCGAGCTTTGGGCCAGTATCAGGGCGTCGTAGAGGCCCTCGTCGAGCTTTCTCAAGCGCGTGTCGACGTTTCCGCGGACGTCCTTAACGACGAGGTCGGGCCGGAGGCGCTTCAGCTGGGCGCGGCGGCGCAGCGACGAGGTTCCGACCACGGCCCCTTCGGGGAGTTCCTTCAGGGTTTTCCCTTCGCGGGACACGAGGGCGTCGAAGGGAAAGTCCCTCATGGTGTAGGCCGCTATCGTCAGCCCCTCGGGTAGGGTGGTGGGAAGGTCCTTCAGCGAGTGGACGGCGAAGTCTATCTCCTTCCGAAGGAGTTTCTCCTCGATTTCCTTCGTAAAGAGGCCCTTGTCGCCGATTTTCGAAAGGGGACTGTCGAGGATTTTGTCCCCCTTGGTGGTTATCGGAACGACTTCGACCTCCAAAGAGGGGTCAAAGAGTCGAAGCAGGTGGACGACGAAGTTGGTCTGCCAGAGGGCAAGCTTGCTTCGGCGGGTCCCGACGCGGAGCTTTTTTCCCATCTAAAGGTGCATTAGATTAAAACGCCCCACCAAGAGGGGAAAGGGATGGGGCTTTTACCGCCGCGGGTTTTTAGGGTTTAAGAACCTTTTTGAGGTCGTCAAAAAAGCGCGGGTAGGAAACGGCGACGCAGGAGGGGTCGTCGAGCTCGACGGGTCCGTCGGCCACCAGCCCGGCCACCGTAAAGGCCATGGCTATGCGGTGGTCGCCGTAGGTTTTTATCTTCACCCCTCCGCGGAGCGGCGTCTTTCCGTAGATTACCATCCCGTCGGGAAGTTCCTCGACGCGGGCGCCCATTTTCCGGAGGTTTTCGACGGTGGCCTTTATGCGGTCGCTCTCCTTTACGCGGAGCTCGGCCGCGCCGCGGATTACCGTCGTGCCCTCGGCCTGGGTCGCCACCACCGCCAAAAGGGGAAGCTCGTCTATCATAGCCGGGACCTCTTCGGGAAAAACCTCCACGCCGCGGAGTTCGGGCGAATGCCGGACCCTAACGTCGGCTATCGGCTCCATCGAAAGTTCCCGCGGGTTTTCGTATTCGAGCAGGGCCCCCATTTGGCGCAGTTTTCGGAAAAAGCCGTCCCTGGTGGGGTTTACCAAAACCTCTTTGAGCAGAAGGTGCGAACCGGGCAAAAGGACGGCGGCGGCGGCGAAAAAGGCGGCGCTGGAGGGGTCGGCGGGGACGAATATCTCCTTTCCCCCGGTCGGTTGTTGCGGTCCCTTGACCTTAACGAGGACGCCCCTTTCGAGGGGAACCGTCTCCAGGTCGACCTCAAAGAGGCGGAGCATCCTCTCGGTGTGGTCGCGGGAAAGGTAGGGTTCTTCGACCTCGGTCGTTCCCTCGGCGTGGAGGCCGGCCAAAAGGAGGGCCGACTTGACCTGGGCCGAGGCCTTTTTGTTGAAAAAGGAAATGCCCCGAAGGGGTCCCCCCCTGACCGCCAGCGGGAGGAGGTTGCCGCCTTCGCGGCCGTCAACGGAGGCGCCCATTTCCCTGAGCGGTTTGACGACGCGGAGCATCGGCCGGCGGCGGAGGGAATCGTCGCCGGTCAAAACGGCGAAAAAGGGTTGGGCGGCCAAAACGCCCAAAGAGAGGCGGGCTGTCGTTCCCGAGTTTTGGGCGTCGAGGACGCGGTCGGGCTCCCTCAGCGAAAAGAGGCCCCTTCCTTTGACCACCAGCTCGCCGCTTTCCTTCTCCTCGACCTCCAGACCCATTTGGCGGTAGACGCGCAGGGTTGCCGTCGTGTCGGCCGAGCGGAGCCAATTTTTCACGAGGGTGTCACCCTCGGCGAGGGCGCCTATTATTATCGCGCGGTGGGAAATCGACTTGTCGGAGGGAACCCTGAGCTCACCTTCAATTCTCATTAAGAGTTTTCAATATATCCTTTAGTTGATGCTCCGCTTTTTTCCCGCCCCCGACGAGGACAGGGAAACCGACTTCGAACCGAAGAGGTTTTTAAGAAACCTCGACCCCCACTACGAGGTGGGCGGAGTTTGGAAACCCTTAGAGGTCAAAACGCGTCTCCCCGAACGGATTTTGTTCGTCGACGGCGTCCGGCGGACCGAATTTCGGAGCACCATCTTCAGCGGCGGCCGCTACGCGGGAGAGGGCATTTTCATCTCCGTCGGGGCGGGGGTTTTGGAGGTCGACCTTTCGGGTCAAAGGCCCGAATACAGGCTCCTGAGGTCGGAGGTTCGCCGCTTTTTCATCTACCACTCGGAAGGGCCACTGTCGGTTCCCGAACGGTGGGCCGTGGAGGTGGGCGAAAGGGTTTTGACCTTTCGGTCGGTCTTTTCACCCCTTCCCGACCTCGGTAAAACGGCCAACTACCTGATGAAGAGGCTCGAGCTGGAGGGGGCCCGTGGCTTTTTCGGCTCGCCGCTTTTGCTTCTCGACGGGACGGTCAAAACCTCCCGCTTCTATCCGGGGGTGGCCTACCTCGTAAAGGAGCAAAAGAACTTTTACCTCGAGGGGCTCGAGGAGGTGCTCTTTGACCTCAAGAGGGGTCAAAGGACTCCGCTGTTTCTCTTTGAGGAAAAGACGACGGCCTTCCGAAACGGGCGCTTCGTCGAAACCTCGGTCCGAAAACTGGCCTGCTACGTTCGCCTGACCGACGGTTGGGGCGACCCTACGGCCGGTCTGGCCCGCGTAGAACTGCCCTACACCGAAGACAGGGAGACGGCCGTAAAAACGGCCGAGGCGGCGGCCGCGGCGGCCCTGGCCTTTGCCAACGACCCCCTCCGCGACCGCCGCGCCCCCCAAAACCTGACTACGGTCTCTTACCTGGAAAGGCGCCTGCGGCGCCTTTTGGGCGAATACGGTCTCGTTAGGCGGGCGGTTTTGCGGCTACTGTCTTCAAACGGCGGGCTGTAATTTCAATCTAATGATGGAAGTGGCGCTGTTTTTGGCCTCGTTCGTGGGAATTTTGCTGGCGGCCGAGCTTTTTACCAACGCGGTCGAGGACCTAGGCGACCGGCTGGGCCTGTCGCACGGGGTGGTGGGAAGCCTTTTGGCGGCCGTGGGAACGGCCCTTCCCGAGACGCTGGTTCCGATAGTGGCGCTGATTTTCGGCTCGCCCGAAACCAAGGAGGAGATAGCCAACGGCGCCATACTGGGCGCCCCCTTCATGCTGGCAACTTTGGGCTTTTTCATCATCGGGCTGGCGGCCCTGATAAAGCGGGAGAAGGTGATAAATACAAACGCCTTTTTGCTCTCGCGGGACCTGACCTTCTTTACGATTCTCTTTCCGCCGGCCGTCTTTTTGGCCTTCGTTCCCGGCATGCACTGGCTTAAGGTCGCCTTCGCGTTCCTGCTTTTGGCCGGCTACGCCTACTACGTCTATCACGTCGTGAGGGAGGGCGGCGAGGAGGTCGAGGCCGACGGAACCCTCCACTTTAGCCGCTTTATGAAACTGCCCGAACACCTCTTTACCTCCGTCTTTCAGCTGATTTCGGCCCTTTTGGTCCTTTTGGTGTCGGTGGAGGTGTTCGTCCACTCGCTGGAGGTTCTTTCGCAGCACCTGGGGGTGGCCCCCCTGGTTTTCTCCCTTCTGGTGGCTCCCGTTGCCACCGAACTCCCCGAAAAGTTCAACAGTTTCTTCTGGTCCCTGCGGGGTAAGTACGAATTGGCCTTCGGAAACATTACCGGTGCGATGGTCTTTCAGTCGACCGTTCCCGTTTCGGTGGGTCTCCTCTTTACCGACTGGGAGATAGGCCGGGCCGGAATTTTGGCGGGCTTTATTGCCCTCCTGGGCGCGGCCCTCGTTCTCTACCAGCTGAGGATAAGGAAAAAGGTTTACTCCGGCCTGCTTTTGGCCAACGGACTTTTATACCTCCTTTACGCCTTCCTCGTTTTGGGCTGAGGGCCTGAGAGGCAGGTAAACGCGGAAGGTGCTCCCCTTGCCCTCCTCGCTTTCGACCTCCACCCTTCCGCCGTGGATGAGCGCTATGTGCTTTACTATCGAAAGACCGAGGCCCGTTCCGCGGACCTCCCTCGAGCGCGACTTGTCCACCCGGTAAAACCTTTCGAATATCAGCGGGAGGTGCTTTTTCGGTATGCCTATGCCCGTGTCGGCGACCTCAAAGACGGCGAAGTCCCCCTCGCGGTAGACGCGGACGCGAACCTCTCCCCCCTCGCGGTTGTACTTTATCGCGTTCTCCACGAGGTTTTTGAGAAGGATGCCCACCTTGTGGCGGTCGCAAAGACAGCGCTCCAGACCGACCTCCGCCAGAAGGGAAACGCCCTTTTTCTCCGCAAACTCCGACAGGTTGGAGAAAACCTCCTCCACCAGGGGTTTTACGGCCACCTCCTCCCAAAGGACCTTGCCCTCCTTCGACTCGAGGGCCGCCAGTATCAGCAGGTCCTCCACCAGCGCCTCCATCTCCTTCGTCCGCTTGAGTATCTTTTCCAAAAAGCGGCGCTTAAACGGGTCGGTCTCCTCCATGTAGAGCGTTTCGGCCGCCGAACCGATTACCGAAATGGGCGTCTTCAATTCGTGACTGACGTTGGCAACGAAGTCCTTTTTCGCCCTCTGATAGGTCTTAAGGGGCGTGTAGTCCTCCAAAACGAAGGCCCTCTTTCCGTCCTCCTCGAAGGTGTAAACGCGAAAGGTCCTTCCCTTAAACTCCACCTCGTCGGTCTCGAGCGCCAAAAGCTTCTCCAAAAAGGGTTTTTCCAAAAGGCCCCACCCCTCGAAGGTTTTGTTGTGGTAGACCACCTTCGGAGGCTCGCCCGAAAAAATCACCACCCCGTAGGGGGCGTTGTCGGTGAGCTTTTTCAAAAAACGCTCCATCATTAAAACAGTTAAATGGTTGAGCTGGTCGTCTTCGACCTCGACGGGACGCTGATAGACACGGCCCCCGACCTGTATGCGGCCTTTTGCGACACGGCCGCCGAATACGGCCTAAAGCCGCCCCCTTACGAGGAGTTTTGCCGCCACATCGGCGGCGGCGCCTACGGCTTCCTCGAACCCTTTTTCCCGAAGGAGCTCCTCGAGGAGGCCCTCCAAAGGTTGCGAAGGCACTACCTGGAAAAGTACGCCTTTAAAAACAGCCGACCCTACGAGGGCATCTACGAGGTCCTCGAAACCCTAAAGGGGGAGGGCTACAAGTTGGCCGTGGCCACCAACAAGATTACCGAGGGGGCCCTTCGCGTCCTAAAGGCGGCCCGAATGGACCGCTACTTCGACCTCGTGGTCGGACGCGACCTTCCGCCGGCCCACAAGCCCGACCCCGCCCACGTTCTCTTTTTAACCGAGCGGCTCGGCGTTTCCCCCCGCAAAACCTTGGTGGTGGGAGACCGCTCCGACGACGTTTTGGCCGCCAAGGGTGCCGGCGCCCTTTCGGCCTACGCCCTTTGGGGTTACGCCGAACCCCTGGACGGAACCCGCCCCGACTTTCTCCTCAAAAGGCCGAAGGAGGTTCTTTCCCTCGTGAGGGAGCTTAGAAACCGCCGTCCCGAAGGGGGTTTATAATAAAAACCTTCGCAAATAAAACAACGAAGGAGGAGGTAAAAGAGGTGGCAAACACCAAGAGCGCCAAAAAGGCCGCCAGACAAAACGTCCGCAGGAGGCTGCGCAACCGCTACCACCTTTCGAGGATGAAAACCTACATCAAAAAGTTCCGCAAAATGGTCGAAGAAGGCCGCCTCGAGGAGGCCAAGCAGTTCCTGCCCGAGGTTCAAAAAATCATCATGCACACCTGGAGCAAGGGCGTCATAACCAAGCGGGAGGCCTCCAGACGCGTTTCGAGGGTCTACCAGCTCCTGAACAAGGCCCTGGCCCAGAGCAAGGAAGGTTCCTAAAACTTCACTTCCTTTCGAAAGAGAAAGCCCGCCGCCTTCGGCGGCGGGAGTTTTTCCTTAATCAAGAAAACTACTGGCGACCGGGAACGACGGTAGAAACGGCGTGTTTGAAAATGAGTTGCTCCTCGCCGCCTACTTCGAGCAGGATGCTGAAGCGGTCAAAGGCCTTTACCTTTCCGCTGATGCGGTTTCCGCGGATGAGGTAGACCGTTATGGGGGTTCCCGTTTCCTGGGCCCTTTTTAGGATTTCGTCCTGCAGGTTTACCGGTTGCTGGTTTTGCTCCATTGCGGTGCCTCCTCTTTTTGGAAACTTATATCTTACACGCGCAAAAGGGGCGGGCGTTAAGATTTAACCCTCGGATGGTCGAAACCGACAGGGACCTCCTTTTGGAGTCGGTCGTTTTGGGACACCGCGACCGGCGGCTCGCTCAAATCGGCGAGAAGGTGCTCGGGGAACGCCGCCTGACGCCCGAGGACGCCCTCTACCTTTTCGAGCGGGCCGACCTGACCTATTTGGGCCTCCTGGCCGACTACAAAAACCGCAAAATCAACGGGAACCTGGCCTACTTCGTGGTAAACGTTCAGATAAATCCGACCAACGTTTGCATCTACGGTTGCAGGTTTTGCGCCTTCGCCGTCAAGGGCAGAAACCACCCGCGGGCATACGAGCTTTCGACCGAGGAGATTTTGGCAAAAGTCGGCGAGCTTTACGCGCTGGGAGGGAGGGAGGTTCACCTGGTGGGCGGCATTCCGCCCCACTGGCGCTACGAGGACTACCTCAACCTCCTTCGGGCGATTAAGGAGCGGTATCCCGAGGTAATCCTCAAGGCCTACACCGCCATTGAGGTCCACCACATGGCAAAGCTTGCCAAAAAGAGCGTAAAGGAGGTCCTGAGGGACCTAAAGGAGGCGGGCTTGGCCGTTTTGCCCGGCGGAGGGGCCGAAATTTTCAACGAGGAAAAGCGCAGGGTCATAGCCCCCCACAAGGCGAGCGCGGAGGAATACCTGAAGGTCCACCGCGCGGCCCACGAGCTCGGCATCCCCACCAACATAACGATGCTCTACGGCCACGTTGAGAGCTACGCCGACCGCGTCGAACACATGACCAAAGTCCGCGAGCTTCAGGACCAAACGGGGGGCTTTCAGGTTTTCATTCCCCTAAAGTACCGTCCCAAGGGAACCGAATTGGGGGGCGAGGAGGCCTCCCCCGTCGAGGACCTGAAAACCGTCGCGATTGCCCGCCTCTTTTTGGACAACTTCAAACACGTAAAGGCCTACTGGGTTACCTTGGGCGAGCGGATTGCCCAGCTGGCGCTAAGCTACGGGGCCGACGACCTCGACGGGACCATCTTGGAGGAGAAAATCGTCCACGCCGCCGGGACCGAGGCGGCCCTCGGCCACGCCAAGGAAAAGCTCGTTTCCCTAATCAGGGAGGCGGGAAAGGTTCCCGCCGAGAGGGACACCTTCTACCGCGTCCTCAGGGTCTACTCCTGAAGGAGCTCGGCGCGCTTTTTCACGAGCCAAGAGACGCGGTCGGTGGCGAGCGCGTCGGCGCCCGCCTCCAGCGTTCTCTTTAGGCTCCTTTCGTCGTTGACGACCCAGACCACCACCTTCAGGCGCAGGCGGTGGGCAAAGGCGACGGCCTTGGGCGTTGCCAGCGGCCAGCGGGGTAAAACCAGCTCCAGCCCCATCTTCTTTGCCTCCGAAATGGCCGAGGAGGGTTTGGAGTAAATGAGGCCGGCCGTTTGGTCGGGTCTCAGCTCCTTTACCCTCCTCAGGGCCTCCGGGTAAAAGGAGATTACCGCCGTAAGGTCGGAGCAGTTTAGTCCCTCTAGGGTTCGGAGGACCTTTTCGACCGTCGGGGGTTCCTTCACCTCCACCAGCGCCGCCTTTTGGAACTCTTTTACGAGCCCGAGGGCCTCCTCGAGGGTGGGAACGACCTCGGTTCCGAAAACGCGGACTTTTGCCCGAACCTCCTCCAGGGTGAGGTCGGAGGGCCGCAGCGGCAGTCCGGCCACCCGTTCGAAGGTCTCGTCGTGGAGCAGGATTAGGTGGCCGTCCTTGGTGGCTCGCACGTCAAACTCGACGGCGTCGGCGCCCTCCTCGAGGGCCCTCCTCAGGCAGGGGAGGGTGTTTTCGGGACATTCGTCCTTGGAACCGCGGTGACCTACGACCGAAAAGGGTTTGACCGAAAGGAGCTCCAAAACGGGTTTCATCGGGGATTAAGGATAACCGCCGCGGGAAAGGGGGAATATATTAACTACTTTTGGTGTTAAAGGCCTACTACTTTCCCCCGGAGGGAGGAATAAAGCGCGTCGACGACCGCAAAGAGATTAAGGAATTGGCAAGGAGGGTTCCCGTTTTGTGGATAGACGCGCGGGAACCGACCGAGGAGGACCTGCGCTTTCTCCAAAGGGAGTTCGGTTTTCGCGAACCCCCGAAGGAGGTCTTCGAGGACATAGAAATCTCCTCCCGCTTTTACGAGGGAAGGGACCACCTTTACGCGATTTTTTCCTTTTTGGTCCAACACCGGGACGAGGTCTACGCCGAACCGGTCCTGTTTTTCCTGAAGGGAAACGTTTTGATTACGCTCCGCTACAGCAAGATAGTCACCTTCTCGATGTTTAAGAGGATGGTCGACCGCCACAAGCTTTCCTTTTCGGTGCCCGACCGCCTGATGGCCGAGCTTTTAAACCTCGAGGTGGAGCGTATCGGAAACCGTCTCGAAATTATCGGAAAGCGGATAAGGAGCATCCGCCAGCAGATTTTTGAGGAGCAGTCGCCCGAAATTATCAAAGACCTTGCCTTTTACGACGAGCTCAACCTGACGCTGCGCGAGTCGATAAACGAAAAGTTGAGGATTTTGGCCAAGCTCCTTAGGAGCACCAAAGTCAGCAACGTTACCAAGCGCGAGCTGAAGATGATTATGGAGGACCTGGGCGCCCTGGCCGACTACACCAGCATTTACATGGAAAAAATCGACAGCGTTCAGGAGAGCCTGCTTGGGCTCATTACGATTAGGCAAAACGAGGCGGCCCAGGTTTTCGCCTTCATAGCGACCCTGTTTCTGCCGCCGACGCTGGTGGCCAGCATTTACGGAATGAACTTCGAGTTTATTCCCTTCCTCCACAGCCCCTTCGGCTTTTGGATAAGCCTCTTTTTGATGGTTTCGGTGACCGGGGGTCTTTTGCTCTGGCTCAAACTCAAAAAGGTTATTTAAAGTTTGCCAACGGCTCCCCGCGGGGTCCTTAATTAAATACTCGACATGGGTCGGCAAAGGAGGCTTTGTCAAATTTGTAAGCAAAAGGGTCAAAGGCGCGAGAGCGTCGTCTACATGAAGGAGCACCGCCTGGCCCTCTGCGAGGAGCACTTTAAAGAGTGGTTCGAAAGGCGCGTCAGGGAAACGATTAAGGAGTTTAAGATGTTCAAGCCCTCCGAAAGGGTTTTGGTGGCCGTTTCGGGGGGAAAGGACAGCCAAACGCTGTGGTTCGTTTTGAACAAACTCGGCTACGACGCCGACGGCTTTTTTATAGACCTGGGCATCGGCGACTACTCGGAGGAGTCGAAGCAAAAGGTCCTGGAGCTGGGAAAAATCCTAGGAAAGGAGCCCAAAATCGTAAAGCTGGAGCAGGAGCTGGGGGCGCCGCTGCCGGTGGTTCAAAACCTCGTTATGGGGTCGGCCTGCTCGGTCTGCGGGCGGATAAAGCGCTACCACTTTAACAAGGTGGCGAGGGAGCTGGGCTACAGGGTCGTGGCGACGGGCCACAACCTCGACGACGAGGCCTCCTCCCTTTTGGCCAACGTCGTAAACTGGAACGTAAAGTATCTGGCGCGGAAGTATCCGGTCCTGCCGGAGGAAAAGGGCTTTCCGAGAAAGGTAAAACCGCTGGTTAAACTGACCGAGGAGCAAATTCGGCTTTACGCCGACCTGTCGGGAATTCCCTACACCGACCGCTCGTGCCCGATGGGCGACACCGCCAACCTCCACTTTTACAAGGGAATAATGGAGCAAATCGAAAACCACGCGAGGGGAACCAAGTATCGCTTTTACTTCGAATACCTCAAAAAGATTTTTCCCATTTTCAACTCCCTGAAGGAGGAGCTCGTAAAGGGGGAACTTCGGAGGTGCACCGTCTGCGGCGAACCTTCCCCCTCGGAGGTCTGCTTCGTCTGCAAGCTCAGGGAGAGGATAAAGGAAAAAAGCCCCTCCTGAGTTTTCTTCCTTTTTAAGCCTCCTCGAGGAGTTTTTCCATCAGGTTTAAACTCTCGAGGTGTTCGCGTCCAAAGTCGTAATTCAGCCCCTTAAGGTAGTTCTTCAGTTCCTCCTCCAGGGGGAGGTTTTCGAGTTCTTTGAAAAACCTATCCTTGGCCTCCATCAGCGCAAGGGCGAGTTTGGAAACCTCGGCCGGCCTTTGGGCCGCCAGTCGGGCGGGCACCAGAAAGAGGGCAAAGACTGCCGGCAGGCCGGTTTTTTGAAACCAGAGTTCGCCCAGGTCGTAGGCAAAGGGGCGTCTCCTTTCCTTGAGGAGCCTAAGGGCGCGGTCGCCGATGACGAGCTCGGCGTCCGCCCCTCGGGAGGCGAACTCCAACCTTTTTCCCAAAACCTTTTTGAAAAAGGCGTAGAGCAAAAAGTTGGAGGTGAGGCTTTCGGGACTCGGCTTTACCGTCTTTACCTCCTCCAGAGGTTTTTCGGAAAACAAAATTACCGAACCGCTCTTTCCGAAGGAGGAGATGGAAACCCCCGGAAGGGGAACGAACTGCCCCTTCCTCCGAAGGTAAAAGAGCGAGGATATCGTCCCCCCGTCGATGAGGCCGAGGGCCAAAAGGTCGGCCAGCTTTCGGGGCGAACCCTCCACCACCTCCAAACCCTCGGAGGGGAGAAAGTAAAACAGGGGAAGGGTGTTTTTGTAAAAGACCCTTCCCACCTTCAGGGGTTTCGGATTCATTACCGAAACAGGTTTATTATTGCCCTAAGGCAGGTTGGGGAAGTTGCTTACGGTAACCTCGACCACCCTCCAGCGGTAGGTCTTCCAGGCGGGGTCTTCGGGGTGTTTGAGGCAGACCTTTTTACCGCCCAGCTCGGCCACCTCCAGAAAGCCCTCGCCGCAGGCGCCCGCCCCGTCGCACTTGGCGCCGGTCAGTTTACAAAAGTCGTAGCCGGGGTCGCCGGTCGGCGACGCCTGAACGAGGAAAAAGACCTTAACGACCTTGACCTTTTTGAGGTCCTCGTTGGTCAAGACCTCCCCGTTGGGAATTTGATTTTCCCAAGTGTCTACTTCGCCGTCGCCGTCGAGGTCGAGACCAAACCAGACACTCCAGTCGGAAACGCAGTTGATAAGGGGAACCGACATGTTGGCGGTTTTCCTACCGAAGGTCAAAACGCCGGGGATGCAGCTTGGTTTGGAGCTTCCCGACTGCTCGTAAAGTTTGTAAACTATCGTGGTGCAATTGCAGGCAACGCAACACCAGGGGTCGGTTGCGTCCCTGCAGGCGCTTTGGTTGTCCAAAGGATAGCCCACGGCCGCCGAACCGGGGGGCGGGTCGGTGCAGTTGTCAACCCCCAGGCAAGCGCGGTCCTGCGAAAGCCAGGCGCAATAAACGCTTTCCCAATCCGCGCCGGGGGGGTAGGCGTAAACTATTCCCGAGCCGTTGGACACTAAAAAACCGTAGGTCGGTATCGAGGTTTTTGCCAGGTTCACCGTTTCCCTTAAAACCAAAACCTTTTCGCCGTCGGAAAGGTCGTCGGCCGTAGCTATTGCGGCCAAGGGGGAGGGATAGTCCGTTCCGTTGAAAAACTCGATTACCAAGCGGGTTTCGTTTTTGGCTATGCCGTAGCCGGCGTGGGTCAGGTCAAAGACCAACAGCTCGGTATTTACCGTGGTGTCAACTTCGGCTTTTACCTCACCGGCGGTGGTGCCGACCCAACGGAGCCCCTTTACCAGGAGGTAGAATATCAGGACCCCCACGAGGAGGAATATCGCCAAAACGACGAGGAGTTCGACCAGAGAAAAGGCGCGGCGGGAAAACATCGAAAGAAAAATTAAACCCTACTCGTAGCCCTTTTCCTTCATAACCTCCGAGAGGTAGCGGCGGTAGATGAAGTTCCAGTCGTCGCTGCCGGCCAAAATGCCCCTCTTGTTGGCCTCCTCCTCGGTGCGGCGCAGGGCCTCGCGCTCTATAGCCTTTTGCTCGGCCACCGCCTCGCGCAAAACGGCGGCGATTTTCTTCCTGATGTTGTAAGGTTCGTCGTAAATCTCTATTTCCTCGTCCTCCATTATCCAGTCCATAATCCGTTTGGCCAGTTGGTTCATCCTCTCGAAGGGGTTGAGGTTTATGTTCCTCTCCTCGGCCAGTTTGCGGCGAATGAGGGAAACCGCCTTGGCGCTGTCGAGACCGGTTTCGTCCAAAAGGTGGAGGTTTTCCTTCAGAATCCTTTTGGCGTCCTCGGTGAGTTGCAGTTCCTCCCGGTGGGCCTCCTCGAAAACTTGGCGCACTTTAAGGACGAACTTGTCGGCGTCGACCTCCACTATTCCGGTCTTTACCAGTTCCTCCACCAGGCGGTTTATCGCCTTTTCCAAAATTTTCGGGTTAAGTTTCATCTTTGCTCGGGCTCCCCAAAAGGGTTTATTTTCTAATTACGAGCGCCAAAAGGGTTTCGAGGATTTCGCGCTCCCTCTCGATGGCCTCCATCTCCTCGCGGGTTTTGGCGGCCGCCAGCTTTTTAACCAGCTCCTCGTAGCGCTTTTTAACCTCGCCGGGGTCGATTTCCCCTATGGGGGTGGCCTCCTCGGCCAGGATGTTAACCTTTTTGGGATTGACCTCGACGAAACCCTCGGTGACGAAAAAGCCCTCCTCCTTGTTTCCGTTAAAGTAGACGAGGCCGGGCTTTAGGGCCGACATCAGGTGCATGTGGTTTTCCAAAACGCCGATTTCGCCCTCTTCGGTGGGAACGTTGACCAGTTCGACTTCGCCGGTAAAGGCGTAACCCTTGGGCGTAACGATTTCGACCTTAATCATAAGGATATGGATTATTTCACCAAGGGCGGATTAAGGCAAGGCGTAGAACCCGCGGCGGTCAAAATCAATTTACTATGAAACCCGAAGAGGTCAGGGAGTTAATCCTCTCCAAGGGCGGATACGTTCTTTCGACCCTCCTTTCGCAGGGAGGCCAATACGCCGAAATTTTCTTCGAACGGGTTCGCTCAACGCGCCTGCGCTTTGAGGAAGGCAAGGTGGACGAGGTTTCCCACGGTTACGACCTCGGCGTGGGCCTTCGTCTGATAAAGGACTTTAAGGTCTACTACGGCTACACCAACGAACCCACCTTCGAAAACCTCCTCGAACTGGCCAAAACTTTGGCAAAGGGCGGGGGACAGGGTCCGGTGAGGTGGGGCCTGATAAAGCGCGTCGGCTTTACGCCGGTAAAGGTCGACCCCGACGAAGTCGGGCTTTCTCAAAAGTTGGAACTCTTAAAAAGGGCCGAGCAGAGGGCCCGCGAGGTCGGCGGCGGGCTCCTGCGGCAGGTTCAGGCGGTTTTGGCCGACCGGACGCGGCGGATTTTGGTGGTAAACTCGTTGGGCGAAATTGCCGAGGACGAGCAAAAGAGGGTCGTCTTTTTCGTAGAGGCGGTGGCCGCCAAAGACGGCGAGCTCTTCAGGGGCTTTGAAAGCGCGGGGGGCCTGACGGGCTACGAGCTCTTTGAGGAAACGCCGCCGGAGCTGATAGCCGAAAAGGCAACCAAAAGGGCCCTGACGCTGACGCGGGCGCGCCCGGCCCCGGCGGGGACCTTTACGGTGGTGATGGCCGCCGAGGCGGGAGGAACGATGATTCACGAGGCGGTGGGCCACGGTCTTGAGGCCGACCTGGTTCAAAAGGGCGTTTCGGTCTACGACAAGTCGAAGTTGGGAAAGAAGGTTGCGAGCGAGCTCGTTACGGTGGTCGACGACGCCACTTTGCCGGGTAAAAACGGAAGCTTTTCGGTCGACGACGAGGGCGTTCCCGCCCAAAGGAAGGTTCTTATAGAAAACGGCGTTTTGGTCGGATACATGTACGACCGCCTGTCGGCGATGAAGGACGGCGTCGAAAGCACGGGAAACGGCCGGCGCCAAAGCTATCGCCACGCGCCGCTGGTTCGCATGACCAACACCTTCATAGCGCCGGGAAGGGACGACCCGGAGGCGATAATCGCCGACACCAAAAGGGGCATTCTGGTCGTTAAGATGGGCGGCGGCGAGGTCAACACCACCACCGGCGACTTCGTCTTCGAGGTGGCCGAGGGCTACCTCGTCGAAAACGGTAAGGTCACCTATCCGATAAAGGGGGCGACGCTGATAGGAAACGGACCCAAGGCCCTCGAGCAGGTCGACGCGGTCGGGCGGGACCTCGGTTGGTCGATAGGAACCTGCGGAAAGGACGGTCAGGGGGTGCCGGTTTCCGACGCCCAACCGACGGTCCGGATAAGGGGGCTGACCGTCGGGGGAACCGAGGTTTAAATCTCGGCCCCCTCGAGGGTCCTCCCGCAGTCGCAGTTCCAACCGGAGGTTCCCTCAAACCTTTCGACCAACCGCAGGACCACGCGCTTTATCTCCTCCTCCTTTCGTTTCATCATCGAAACGACCTCCTCCGAGGTGAGGCGGCGGCCGGCAATTCCCGCCGCCGGGTTGGTAACGACGCAGAGGCCCGCGTAGTGGAGCTGGAGCTCCCTCGCCAAAACGACCTCGGGAACCATCGTCATTCCGACCACTGCGGCGCCCAAAAGCGCCAGGGCCCTGATTTCGGCCGCGCTCTCGAGCCGGGGCCCCTCGGTGGCGGCGTAGGTGCCCCCGAGGTGGTAGCGCAGGTTTTCCTCCTCCAGAACCGCGGCCAGGAGCCTCCTCAGTTCGGAACAAAAGGGGTGACTGACGTCGACGTGAACGACCTTCTTTTGGGCCAGCAGGAGTTCGTGTTTTTTACCCTTTTTGGGTTCGTAGTCGGGGGAAAACTTTCCCTCGTAAAAGGTTTGGGGCCGGCTTTTCGTAAAGTCGAGAAATTGGTCCACGACCACGAAGTCGCCGGGCCTGAGGAGGGGGTCTATACCGCCGACGGCGTTTATTCCAACGACGGCGGTCGCCCCCAGCTCGGCCAAGGCCCACAGGTTGGCCCTGTAGGGAACGCGGTGGGGCGGATACTCGTGGTTTTTTCCGTGGCGGGCCAAAAAGAGGACTTCCTTACCCCCGGCGCGGGCGCGAACGACGGGCGCCGAGGGTTTTCCGAAGGGCGTTTCAACCTCAACTTCTTCCAAAATCTCGAGGCCGGGAAGGTCGTAAAGGCCGCTTCCGCCAATAAAGGCCAGCATGAAAAGTCTATTTTGCCGCCTCCAGCGCCAGCGCCCGCCAGCACTCGAGCCAGCGGGGCGAGAGGTGGGGCACTGGAACCCTCCGAAATTCGTCGATGCCCGCTTCGCGGGCCAGTTTTCGGTAGTTGAGGTCTACTTCCCAAAGCGTTTCGCTGTTTTCGGCCGTAAAGCTTATCGGAACCACCACCAGCTCCTTGACGCCCCTTTTTGCCAGCTCCTTTATAAGGTTTTCGGTCGAGGGTTCGAGCCACTTTACGGGGCCCAGTTTGCTCTGGTAGCCGACCGCAAAGGGGAGGTCCAGCCTCTTTGCCAACCGGCGGGCCGTTTCCTCGACCTGCCGCGGGTAGGGGTCGGAATACCTCCTTATCAGGTAAAGGGGGAGGCTGTGGGCCGAAAAGAGGAGAAAGGGCTCCTTTAGACCTTTTAAAGTTTCGCCGAGGGCCTCCTCCCAACCGAGGAGGAAAAGCTCGCAGTCGTAAAAGGGGCGGGCCAGGCCGGCGGTTCCTTCGGCGGGGCTTTCGGAAAGGACGCGCCGGACGCTTCCCCAGGTAGCGGCCGAGTATTGGGGAAAGAGGGGCAGGACGACCACCCTTTGGTCCTTTACCTCCCTCAAGACCTCCGAAAGGAGGGGTCTCGAGTAGAGCATGGCGGCCGAAACCTTCCATTCGGGGCCCAGGAGCCGCCCGAGGGCTCGCGCCTGCTCCAGCGTTTGCTCTAGGAGCGGGCTCTTGCCGCCGAGCTCCTCAAGAATGCGGGCGCTCTCTCCCCGGCGCCAGAGGGCCATCAGGTTGGCGAAAACCCTTCTAACCGGCGAGGGGAGGGGAAAGACCACGGGGTCCGAAAAGAGGTTTTTCAGGTATTCGGTCTCCCGTCCGGGGGAGGGACCGCCGTAGTTTACGACCAGAAGGCGGTAGGTCATCGGCAATTAAAGGTTATCAATCGGCGGTTAATATATGGGAACTTATGACTATCAAGGTTGCCATTAACGGTTTCGGTCGCATAGGAAGGGGGACGCTGAGGGCCTTTTTCGAGGCCCTCAGGGGCTCTTCGAAGGTGGTCTTCGCCTCCCCGGTCAATCCCGAACTTCTCAAGGAGGTGGAGATTGTAGCCGTAAACGACCTCGCCGGGGCCGAAAGCAGCGCCCACCTCTTTAAGTACGACTCGGTCCACGGCACCTACGAGGGAGAGGTTTCGGTCAAAAACGGCGACACCTTGGTCGTCGACGGTTGCGAAATTAAGGTCTTCAGCGAACCCGACCCGGAAAAGCTCCCTTGGAAGGAGCTGGGCGTCGACGTCGTTCTCGAGTGCACGGGAAAGTTTCGCGACCGCGAGGGGGCCGGCAAGCACCTGAAGGCCGGAGCGAAGAAGGTTATCATCTCGGCGCCGGGTAAAAAGGTGGACAAAACCGTCGTTTTGGGCGTAAACCACGAAGAGTACGACCCGGTCAACCATTCGATAATTTCCAACGCCTCCTGCACGACCAACTGTTTGGCGCCGCTGGCCAAGGTTTTGCACGAACGCTTCGGCATAAAAAGGGGCGTAATGACCACCACCCACGCCTACACGATGGACCAGCGGCTCCTCGACGGTGCCCACAAGGACCCCAGAAGGGCGCGGGCGGCCGCCCTGAACATCATTCCCACCTCCACCGGCGCGGCCAAGGCGACGGGAGAGGTTATTCCCGACCTTAAAGGTAAGCTGGTGGCCGAGGCGCGCCGCGTTCCGGTGGCCGACGGTTCGATGATAGACCTGGTGGTGGAGCTCGAAAGGGATACCACCGCCGAGGAGATTAACGCCGTTTTGAAGGAGGCGGCCGAAAGGGAGCTAAAGGGCGTGCTCCAATACACCGAGGAGCCCCTGGTGTCGCAGGACATAGTCGGAAATCCCTACTCTTCGATAGTCGACGGTTTGCTCACCAAGGTGGTGGGCGGTAATTTGGCCCACGTGGTGGCCTGGTACGACAACGAGTGGGGCTACTCCAACCGCATGCGGGACATAACGCTCTTTGTGGCCGAGCGGTTAAAATAAGGAGGCCGCTATGCAGGGCGGAGGCGTCGGCTTTTTGATTACGAACCTGATATTCTTTGCGATTTTCGTCGCCCTCTTTTACTTTCTCCTGATAAGGCCGGAGAGGAAACGCCGGCAGGAGCATCAACGCTTTTTGCAAAACCTTAAGGTGGGCGACAAGGTCGTAACGAGCGCCGGAATTCTCGGAACGGTCGAAAAAATCGAGGAGCACTACGTGGTCCTGCGGTGCGAGGGAACCACCAAGTGCAAAATCCTCAAAGAGCACGTTATAGGTTATCAACCCGAATACGCGGTCAAAAAAGGGGAAAGTTCCTAAACCCTTCCACCTTCGGGAAAGCTTCGCTTCCGTTTCCCTTTTTCGGGTAAAAACTTTCCCGGCCGGAGGCCGGGCGTT
Organism: Aquificota bacterium; assembly: GCA_013154305.1. GTDB lineage: Bacteria > Aquificota > Aquificia > Aquificales > QOAS01 > QOAS01. Next base: position 31,688 of record JAADCT010000044.1, on the reverse strand, counting down.
TTCCGGAAAAAGGCTTTACCCCTCGGGAAAGTGGAAGACCTCTATGGGCGCGTAAATTGGTCCTTCGGGCGTCAGCGTGCTCTTTATGAGGGCTATTTTGTTTACGACCTCCTCGCCGAAGACGAAGTTTTGGTAGCGCTTCATCAGGGTTTTGAGCTTGCGGTTGTCGACGCGCTTCATGCGGCAAATGGTTACGTGGGGGTGGAAGGGTTTGGTGTCGGGACGGATGTTTTTGACGCGACGGTTGGCCTGCTCCACGGCCCGCGCGAGCCTCTTGAGGGTGCCGGCCCCGGCGTCGACGCCGACCCAAAGAATTCGGGGCCTTTTGGGGTTGGGAAAGACCCCGAGACCCTTGTAGGTTATCCGAAAGGGTCTGAAGGAGGCGGCAACCTCTTGGGTGGTCTTCAGGAGTTCGGCCAAGGTGGAGCGGTCGACCTCCCCGACGAATTGGAGCGTCACGTGGAGGTTTTGGGGCTGGGTCCACTTTCCGTGGATAAAGAGGCCGGCCTCCTCCCTCAGGCGGACCGACTTTTCCACTATCACCGGCGAGGTGAAAAAGCCCACGAACACCCTAATCATCGGAAAACAAAAAGCTTAATACGACCCCTAAAAGGGGTAGAGCTCGACCTTTTCCAGCTCCGGCTTCAGGAGCGCGAGCATCCTTTCGGCCGCCGAGCGGACCTCCCACTGGGCCGCCTTCTCGGTCCTCTTTGCGAGAAAGTCCAGAAGCCAGGGGGTGGGACCCGAGATTACTATGGTGCTCCTGCGACCGTGGGGAAGGACGAACCTTGCGTCCTCTTTGGGGACCTTCAGCTCCTCGGTCAGGACCTTGTAGAGTTGGGTGGCCATTCGGTCGAAACTCCTAAAGAGGTCGGCCGCCCTTTCGCCGAAGGAGGGGGGAATTACGGCCTCGTTTTCCCTTTCGGAGGCGTAGCGCTGGCTCCTTTGGGAGAAGTTGAGGGCCGTGTGGCGAACGATTTGGTGGGTTGCAATTCTCGATATTCCCCGAAGGTAGAAAACGAAGTAGCCGAAACCCCCGTAGGTTCCCCCCAGGAGAACAACCTCGGTGCCGGTTTCGGTTTCGGCCCTCGCGAGGGGTTTTACCGGACTTTCGACCTGTGCGAGTTTCTTAAAAACCTCATCCCTTTCGGCGTCGGAAAGCTCCTCCAGGTAGTGGCGGAGGGAAACGCCTATCCAGTCGGGGTGGCTTTCGTTCCAGTAGCTCTTGAAGTACTTGGCCGCCAGACGGACGGCGTTTTCCTCGCCGACGCGCTTGTAGGCAAAGGAGTGGGCAAAGACCGAAAAGTGTTTCCAGTTGGCCAGCTTCGATAAAAACGAAGCCCGCTCCGCGGGGGAGGAAACCTTCGGCTCGGCCAAAAGGTCGCCGAGCGTCTTTTTGGAGTAGCAGACGCGGGCGCCCACCGCCGTAAGGCCGAAGGTGGGGGCAAAGTCCTCCCAGGAGAAAAAGTCCCTGACGGAAACCATCTAAAGGAAGAAAGCTTAAGGCCAAAAGGCCTCAGGCGGCCTCCTTGGGAACGTAGACGGGGGGTTTTAGGCCTTTGACCACCTCGGCGTCGATGACGACCTTGGCCACGTCCTTGCGGGAGGGAACTTCGAACATCACGTCGGTCATCAGCTCCTCGACGATGGCGCGGAGGCCCCGGGCGCCGGTTTTGCGGCGGATGGCCTCCTTGGCGATTTCGCGAAGGGCGTCCTCGGTAAAGACGAGCTCGACCCCGTCCATTGCCAGCAGGCGCTGATACTGCTTGATTATGGCGTTTTTGGGCTCGACGAGGATGCGAACGAGGTCCTCCTCCTTCAGCGGGTCCAAGGTCGCTATTACGGGAAACCTTCCGAGGAACTCGGGAATCATTCCGAACTCGATGAGGTCGTCGACGGTAACGAGCTTAAGGAGGTCCTCGGTCTCCTCAAACTTCCGAACGTCGGCCTCAAAGCCGACTGCGCTCTTTCCCACGCGCCGCTTTATTATGTCCTCGAGGCCGACGAAGGCCCCTCCGGCTATAAAGAGTATGTCGGTCGTATCTATCTGAATGAACTGCTGGTTGGGGTGTTTGCGGCCGCCTTGGGGAGGGACGTTTACGACGCTCCCTTCGACGATTTTAAGCAGGGCCTGCTGAACGCCCTCTCCCGAAACGTCGCGCGTTATGGAGGGGTTTTTCCCGCTCTTTCGGGCGATTTTGTCTATCTCGTCGATGTAGACGATGCCCTTTTGGGCCCTTTCGACGTCGTAGTCGGCCGCCTGCAGGAGGCGAACCAGTATGTTTTCGACGTCCTCGCCCACGTAGCCGGCCTCGGTCAGGGAGGTGGCGTCGGCAATGGCAAAGGGCACGTTGAGGATTTTGGCCAGGGTCCGGGCCAGGAGGGTTTTACCGCTTCCGGTGGGACCTATGAGGAGGATGTTCGACTTTTCTATCTCCACCTCGTCGGGCGAAAGGCCTTTTTCCTTTTGGAGTATCCGCTTGTAGTGGTTGTAGACGGCCACCGAGAGGATTTTTTTTGCCCTCTCCTGACCGACGACGTATTGGTCGAGAATTTCCTTTATCTGTCGGGGGGTGGGGAGGTATTCGAGTTCCTTGGGAAGGGAGGGCGTTTCCTCCTTCTTGTACTCTTTGAGGATTTCGTAGCAACCCGACACGCAGCGGTCGCAGATGTAGGTCTGCTGCGGTCCCTCTATGAGGAATTCGACCTCCTCCTCGCCGAGGCCGCAAAAGCAGCACTTTTTTTGTTCCGCCATTTCCAAGAGGGAATAAATATAGCCCCCGCCCGAAGGGCGGGCTCCATAATTTGTTAAAAAATGCTAACGAGAAGGCAAAGGCTTCGGCGCAAGCTTTGGCAAATTGCGCGGCGGATAAAGCGAAAAAAGTACGCCTACCGCTACAAGGAGCTCAACCGTCTGGAGTACTTGGAAAATCGCTTCTTTCAGCTCCTGACGCGCCTGCGCCAACCGCTGATTTTGATTATTTTGGTCCACTACGTTGGAACCATCGGATACATGGCCCTCGAGGACTTTCCCCCCCTTATAGCCTTCTATCAGACCTTTATCGGTATTTCGACGATAGGTTACGGTGAGATTTTACCCCTCGATTCGGTCGGAAGACTTTTTACGATTTTCCTCGACTTTGCGGGGATTACGACCTTTTTCTACGCTACCGGAGTGTTGGCGGAACTCTTTTTCAAGGAGGATATTCTCAACATTTACAGGGAGTGGAGAATGCTTAAGGAAATTCAAAAGCTCAAGGGGCACTACATTATCGTCGGCTACAACGCCATAGCGCGGGAACTCATTCGTTTTTTAAAGGACCGCGGTCTGAGGGTGGTGGTGGTTTTGGAGGAGGAAAGCCCGAAGGTCAAAAAGGAGCTCGAGCTTGAACACGTTCGCTACTACGTTATAGGAAAGCCCTACAGGAAGTCGACGCTTTACTTGGCCAACATAAAGCACGCCAAAGGTCTCATATCGACCTACATGGACGAGGCGACCAACATTTCGATTATCGTTACGGCCCGCCTTCTCAGGCCCGACAAGGACAAGTTTGAGATTATCGGTATCGCCCGCACTTACGAGACGGCAATGAAGCTGAGGGAGCTGGGGGCCAACCACGTGGTGGTTCCCGACCACATCATCGCCGGTCGGATTGCGGCCCTTATATTCCACCCCCACACCTTCGTGGTGGCCAACATTTTGGAAAAAATCGCCTTCGGCGAGGAGAGCGAGATAGACCTGGCCGAGTTTGAGATTTTGCCGGGCTCACCGCTGGAGGGAAAGACCTTGGCCGAGCTGGACCTGAGGCGGCGCTTCGGCGTTACGGTCGTGGCAATCAAACACCCCGACGGAAGCCTCGACCTGAGCATCCACGGCGGAACCGTGCTTCACGGCGGCGACGTTTTAATCCTGCTCGGCCGACCCGACGACCTCGAAAAGGCCCTCGAGTGGCTGGAAAAGGTTCAAAAGGGGAAGGCGGCCCTTACCTAACCCTCCTCTCCCCTCTCCTCTATTTCGAGAACCAGCGGTGCGTAGTGGATGTTTAAGCACTCGCGCAGGCGACGGACGAAGTACTTTTTGTAGTGGTCCTTCCAGCCCTCGAGGCGGTTGGTGATTACCACTATCGTGGGAGGGCGCGTTTTTTTCTGAAAGGCGTAGTAAATCTTCGTGGGTTTTCCGCGGTAGTGGGGCGGCGGGTTGTCGCGGATTATCTTCCTGATGCAGTTGTTGACGAAGGAGGTTTTGTGCTGTTTGTTGTAGTCCTCCCAAACGAGGTCAATGGCGGAAAAGAGGTTGTCCACGCCCTCGCCGGTGGTGGCCACCGTAAAGACCACCGGAGCGTAGTCGACGAAAAAGAGGCGCCTCTTTACCTGCCTTTCGGCCTCGTCGGGCGGAATGGGCAAAAGGTCGGCCTTGTTGACGTCTACAACCAGGCCCTTGCCGCGGCGGGCCACCAGTCCGGCCAGCCTTTGGTCCTGGTGGGTGACGCCCTCCTTGCCGTCGATTACCAAAACGGCGATGTCGGCGCGCTCGACGGCGTTTAGCGTGCGGTTGACGGCAAAAAATTCGGTCCCGTATTCGACGTTGGAGGGGCGCCGAACGCCGGCGGTGTCTATAAAGAGGTACTTTTTGCCGTTTCTTTCGACGAGGGTGTCTATGGCGTCGACCGTGGTTCCCGCTATCGGCGATACTATCGTTCGCTCCTCGCCCACTATCTTGTTAAAAAGCGACGACTTTCCCACGTTGGGCCGCCCGATTAGGGCAACCTTGGGAACGTCCTTCAGCTCCTCCTTCAGCTTTTCCTCTTCTTCCCTCGGGCGGGTTTTGACGGTTTTTACGACCTCGTCGAGGAGCTCGGCCAATCCGGTCCCGTGGATGGAGGAAACGGGATAGACCCCCCTGAAGGGAAAGCGGTAAAAGTCGTACACGTTTTGTTCCGCCTTTTTGCTGTCGACCTTGTTGACGACGACGAACACTTTGTCCTTGTAGGGGAGGAGCATTTTGGCCACTTCCTCGTCGAGGGGGGTTAGGCCCTCCCTGGCGTCGACGACGAAGAGTATGGCGTCGGCGTCGGGCAGTTCCTTTTCGACCTGCTTTCGGACCTCGGGGAGGAAGAAGTCCTCCTCACCCGGCATCAGTCCGCCGGTGTCGACGAGGCGAAAGACCTTGTCCTGCCACTTGGCGAAGTCCTCAATGCGGTCGCGCGTGACGCCCGGTTTGTCCTCGACGACGGCCTTTCGCTTTCCGACGAGTTTGTTAAAGAGGGTCGACTTTCCCACGTTGGGCCGCCCGACTATGACCACCTTGCCGCTCTTTTTCTCCTTTTCCATAGCAAGGAGGTAAAGATATAACTCCCGCCGAAGGCGGGCACGGAAAAGTTAGAAGAAGCTTCCTAAGATGAGGTGGATGCGGAAGTTGTCGGTGTCGCCGGGCACCTTTTTAAGCTTCCAGGCAAAGTCGAGGCGTATGGGAGCCATCGGCGTTACGAACCTTATGCCGAAACCGGCGCCGGCTTTTACGCTCTGGAAGGCGTCGGCCCACTGGTTAAAGCCGTTTCCGGCGTCGGCGAAGGCGGCCAGGTAAAAGAGGTTTTCCTTGACCGGATAGTCGACTTCGAAGTTTACCACCCACATTTTGGTCGCACCTATCGGGTCGCCGGTGTTGGGGTCCAGCGGTCCGGCGTATCCGTACTTGTAACCGCGAATGGTAAAGTCGCCGCCGACGAAGAACCTCTCGTCGATGGGAACGACGTTTTCACCCCCCCAAGGTCCGACGGCACCGACCTGACCCTTGAGGTTTACTATCGTCCCGCTATCGAACCACTCGTCCTTTCGGTGGATTGAACCCACAACCCAAACTTTTGCAAACTTGGCGTCGCCGCCGAGCAATCCGCCGAAGCGCTCGTTAAAGGCGAGGTAGCTTCCGTCGGAGGGAAAGAGGTAAGAGTTTCGGGTGTCGCGGGCCACGCCCCAGCGGATTATCGTCGCACTGTTGAATTGGGCGGCCTCCTTGACGTAAACGGAGGCGTCGGGCGAAACGTTGTCGTAGTCTATCGACTGGAGGTCGAGACCCACGTGCCACCGCCAGTAGTGCCAAAAGCGGCGCGTTAGGGTCGTGGAAAAGCCGGCGTACTTGACGTCGTAGGTCTCGTAGTCGTTTTCGCTTTGGTAGACCTTAAAGGAGAGGTCCTGGGGCCTGTTCATAAACCACTTTCGGGTGTAGGAAAAGCTGTAGTTTTTGGCGTATTCGCCGAAAGAGAGCGTCAGGCCGACGATGTCGCCGGTTCCGAGGAAGTTTCCCTTTCTCAGGGATACGAAGCCCGACAGGCCGCTCGTTTCGCTGTAGCCTATTCCGACCGAAAATTGGCCGGTAAACCGTTCGGTCACCTTAACGGTGGTTTTGGCGTAGCTCCCCTCCAAGGGTTCGACGGAGACTTCGGTCCCGGCAAAGTAGCCGAGGCGGTTTAGCCATATTTTGGACCAGCGGACCTTTTCCTCCGTAACGAGGTCCCCCTCGTGGAGCTCGAGTTCGCGCCTTATTACGTAGTCCCTCGTTTCGTAGTTGCCCCGGACCTCGGTCCACCGGTTGTAAACGGGCCGGCTTTCCTCCACCACGACGACCAGTTTTACCGTCTTCGTTTGGGGGTCGGGTTCGGGCCGGACCAAAACGCGGGTAAAGTAGAGGCCGAGGTTCCGATACTTTTGGAGTATTTCCTCCTTAAGGAGGTCGACCAACTTTTGGTCGTAGTAGCCCTTTTCCTTTTTAAGTTTTTTGAAAAACTTTTCGGTCAGCTCGGCGTATCCGAAGTAGGTGTTTCCGGAAATTTCGACCTTCGAAACTTTGTAGCGGGGTCCCTCGTGAACCCTTATAACGACGGTGGTGGCCCCGTCTTTTTCGGTGGTGGCGTTGTAGGAAACGACCCGGCCCTCAAAGTAGCCCTTTTCCTTTAAAAACTTTTCTATGTTTTCGGCGTCGTAGCGCAAAAGCTCCTCCGAAAAGGGCGGGTGAAAGCGAAAGAGGAGCCAGTTGGGCTCCTTTAGCTCCATTACCGACTTTACCTCGTCCTCGTCGAGGGTTTTAAGGCCCTCTATCCTTATGTCGGAAACCCACTTTTCCCGCCCCTCCTCGATGCGAAAAACGAGTTTCGAGGCCCCTTTAACGGGAACTATCTCGTAGCGGACCTTTGTTCCGGGATAACCCTTGTAGGCGTAGTAAAGCTCGATTTGGCGGGCCATTTCCTCTATCTCTTTGAGGGTCAGGGGCCGCCCTATGGGAACCATCCGCTGGATTTGGAGTTTTTCCTCAACGGCCGGGCCCGAAATGTAGGCCGTCTGTTCCTCGGCCAGTTCCTGCGGATTTTCCGGTATTCCCAATATCCTCCGAAGGTCCTCGTCCTTTATTTTCCTGTTTCCGACGAACTCGACGTCGTAGACCACCGGAAGGTCCTTAACCTTGACCAAAAGGGCCACGCCCTCCGGCGTTTCGCTCCTGTAGACGGCTATAAATTCGAAGGCCCCCTGCAGGTAGGCCCTCTTTACGGCCGAGTAGATTAGGTCGGGCGAGTAGAGGACGCCCGGCTCGAGACCGAGGAGTTTTAAAACCTCCTCGTCGGCCACGAAGCGGTTTCCCTCGACCTTTACGGAGGAGATTACCTCCTGACCCAAGGCGGTAAAGGAAAAAAAGAGGACCGAAGAAAGGAGCAGGTTTTTTAACCCACCTGGGCCTCCTGCTCTTGTTTTTTCTTGACCTTTCGCAGGTAGGGTTTGCCCTGCTTGTTTACCTTTAGCTCGACCAGCTCGGCGTCCTTGAGTTTGCCCTTCAGGAGTTCCTCGGCTATGAGCTCCTCGACCTCCCTCTGGAGACCCCTCTTGATGCTGCGGGCGCCGTATTCGGGTTGGTAGTACTTGTCGATGAGCCAGTCGACGAAGCTCTTGTGAAGCTTTACCTTTATACCCCATTCTTTCAGACCTTCGTTAATCTCCTTGAGGTGTAAGTCAATAATTTTAGCGACGGCCTCTCGGCTCAACGGTTTGAAGACTATGATGTCGTCGAGGCGGTTGAGGAATTCGGGCGTAAAGTGCTTTTTGACCTGGTCCATTACGTTTTTCTTGATTTGTTCGTAGTCGAGGAGCCCGCTCTCTTGTTCAAAGCCGACGGTGGCGCGCTCGGAAATCATGCGGGCCCCGAGGTTGGAGGTCATGATGATAATCGTGTTGCTGAAGTCGACCGTGCGGCCAAAAGCGTCGGTCAGCCTACCGTCGTCGAAAATTTGCAGAAAGAGGTTAAACACGTCGGGGTGGGCCTTTTCAATCTCGTCGAGCAGAATGACCGAGTAGGGCCTGCGGCGCACGGCCTCGGTCAGCTGGCCGCCCTCCTCGTAGCCCACGTAGCCCGGGGGTGCGCCGACGAGTTTGGATACGGTGTGCTTTTCCATAAACTCGGACATGTCAAAGCGTATGAGGGCCTCCTCGCTGCCAAAGAGCAGCTCGGCCAAGGCCTTGGCCGTTTCGGTTTTACCGACACCGGTGGGTCCGAGGAACATGAACACGCCGATGGGACGGCGCTTGCGGTGCAGGCCTATGCGGGAGCGGCGGAGGGCCTTGGCAATCCGCTCGATGGCGTGGTCCTGTTCGAGGACGCGTTTTTTGAGCTCCTCCTCGATTTTGAGGAGTTTTTCCATCTCCGTTTGGGTCAGGCGTTTGACGGGAACGCCGCTCCAGCGGGAAATTACCTCGGCAACGTCGTCGACGGTGACCTTGGGCTTGTTCTTCTTGAGGTTTTCCTTCCACTCGAGCTTCTTTTGCTCCAGTTCGCTGCGCAGGCGCAGTTCCTTGTCGCGAATGCTGATGGCCCGCTCGTAGTCCTGCTCCTCGACCGCCTTGCGCTTTTCCTCCTCCAGTTCGCGGATTTTCTCCTCCAGTTTTTTGAGCTCGGGCGGCAGTTCGTAGCCCTTGATTTTGACCAGGGCGCCCGCCTCGTCGATGACGTCAATGGCCTTGTCGGGGAGCTGGCGGTCGTTGATGTACTTTTCCGAAAGTTCGACCGCCTTTTCGAGCGCGTCGAGGGTGTACTCGACGCCGTGGAACTTCTCAAAGCGGTCCTTAAGACCGAGGACTATCTTCTTGGCGTCCTCTATCGAGGGGGCGTTGACCATTACCGGCTGGAAGCGCCTTTCGAGGGCCCCGTCCTTTTCGATGTACTTTCTGTACTCGTCGAGGGTGGTGGCGCCGATTATCTGTATCTCGCCGCGGGCGAGGGCGGGCTTTAGCATGTTGGACGCGTCTATGGAACCCTCGGCGCTTCCGGCGCCCACTATGGTGTGAAGCTCGTCGATAAAGAGTATGATGTCCTTGTTCTTTTCGAGCTCTTTGAGGATGTTTTTGAGCCTTTCCTCAAACTGACCCCTGTACTTGGTTCCGGCGACGACGGCGGCCATGTCGAGGGCCACGATTCTTTTGTTCCTCAGCGGTTCGGGAACTTTACCCTCCACTATGCGCTGGGCCAGCCCCTCGACTATGGCGGTCTTACCGACCCCCGGCTCGCCTATGAGAACGGGATTGTTTTTCCTTCTCCTGAGGAGGATTTGAATGACGCGGTCGATTTCCTTGTCGCGTCCGATGACGGGGTCGAGTTTCTTCTCCCTCGCCAGTTGGGTCAGGTCCTTTCCGAACTTGTCGAGGTTGGGAGTGGGCGCGGCCTTTTTCTGTTCCTGTTCGGGAATTTCGCCGAGGAGGTGGAGAACCTCCCGCCTTACGGCGTACTCGTCGAGGCCAAAGCCCCTGAGGACCTTTCCGCCGAGGCCGGTCTTTTCCCTGACTATGGCGATGAAAATGTGCTCGGTTCCGACGAAGGGATGGTGGAGAATGCGGGCCTCCTCTATGGCAAATTCGATAATCCTCTTGGCGTCGGGAGAAAAGAGGATTTCCCCTTTAAAGGTTCCCCTCTTCATTTGGGCCTGGAGGGTCTTTTTGACCTTGTCGACCCCCAGACCGAACTTGGAGAGAACCAAAGAGGTTATCTCGTCCCCCTCCAAAAGGGCCAAAAGGAGGTGTTCGCTGCCGAGGTAGTTGTGGCCGTATTCGGCCGCAATGTCTTTTGCCTTCAATATTATTTGTCTTGCCTTATCGGTAAACTTGTCAAACATCCCTCCCATGCCTCCTATTTAAGACTACCTAACTTTTAATGTAGGTTTTTAGGAGGCCCTTCACCGTTGGGTTTAATCAGTTATTAACCCGTTTCGGAGTTTGAAAACTTTTTTAAACAGCCCCAGCAGGTCCCGATTGTGCGTTACGACCAAAAAGGCGGTTCCCGCCCGGTTCAGTTCCCTAAAGAGTTCGAAAACCCGAAGGGCGTTTTCCCGGTCGAGGCTTCCGGTGGGTTCGTCGGCCAAAATCAGCGGCGCGCCGCTCAGGACGGCGCGGGCAACGGCCAGCCGCTGCCTCTCCCCGCCCGACAGGGCGGGCGGTTTCCTGTCCCTGAGGTGCCAAAGACCGAAGAGCTTTAAAAGCTCCTCCGAGCGGCGGCGGTGGTTTTCGACCCCCAGGAGCTTTCCGAAAACCTCCAAGTTTTCCAATACCGTAAAGTCCTCCAGCAGGAAGGGGTTTTGGAAGACGAAGGCCACCCTTCGGCGGCGCCATCGGTCGCGCTCCTTTTCCGACAGTAGGTCTATTCTCCGACCGAAGAGGTAAACCTCCCCTTCGGAGGGAAGTTCGAGGCCGGCGGCCACCATAAGGAGCGTCGACTTTCCGCTTCCCGAGGGTCCCACGACGGCGGCAAAGTCCCCCTCCTCCAGCGTAAGGTCCACGCCCTTTAGAACCTCGACGGGTCCGAAGCGCTTTTTCACCTTTACGAGTTTTAAGACCTCCCTTCCCACGGCGGGAAGGAAAACTTTAAGGGCGGAACCTCAAAGGGGTCAAGGGGAAAACTTTAAAGGGAACTTCTCAAACGAGCTCCCCGTAAAGGACGTAGGCGGAGGCCTCCTTTACGCGGACGGGAACGATTTTTCCGAGGAGGTGTTTTTGGTCGCTCTTTACCTCGACCCACTTGTTGTGCTCGTCGCGGCCGATTAGCTTTCCGTCGGCGTAGCGCTCAAAGAGGGGGTAGACCACGCGCCCGGGGTAACGCCGAGAAAGTTCGTTCATTATCCTCTTTTGAAGTTCCAGCAGGCGGTGCATCCTTTCGGTTTTTACCTCGTCGGGGACCTGGTCGGGATATTCGGCCGCCGGGGTCCCGGGCCGCGGCGAGTACTTGAAGGAAAAGAGTTGTTCGAACTTGGCCTTTTCGACGAGGTCGAGGGTTTCCTCAAAGTCCTTCTCCGTTTCGCCGGGGAAGCCGACGATGACGTCGGCCGAGAGGGCTATGTCGGGCCGAACCTCGCGCAGTTTTTCGACCTTTTCGAGATATTCCTCCTTGGTATAGTAGCGGTGCATCAGGCGCAAAATGCGGTTGCTTCCGCTTTGAAAGGGCAGGTGAAGCGCGTCGGCTATTTGGGGTATTTCGCCTATGGCCTTGATGAGGTCGTCGGTGAGGTCGGAGGGATAGCCGGTGGTGAAGCGGATGCGCTCGACGCCGTCGATTTCGGCAATTTTGTAAAGCAGGTAGCTAAAGGGTATGGGCGTTTCGAAGTCCTTGCCCCAGGCGGTGACGTTTTGTCCCAACAGGTGGACCTCCTTAACCCCGTCCTTTACGAGGTCCTTAATTTCTTGGAGTATGCTCCTTATGGGTCTGCTCCTTTCGCGGCCCCTCGTTTGGGGAACGACGCAGTAGGTGCAATCCTTGTCGCAACCTTTCATTATCGTTACGAAGGCCCAGTAGGGATTTTCCCTGATGGTGGGATACTCGAACATTTCCCATTCGTCCTCGGGCGGTTCGTCGAGAATTTCTATCGCCTTTTGGCCCCTTTCGACCTTTTCGAGCAGTTCGGGAAGGTGGTGGATGTTGTAGGAGGAAAACATCAGGTCGATGACGCCGCCGGCGCGGCGGTCGAGCTCCTCGCCCATCCGCTGGGCCAGGCAACCGCAGACGCCTATTTTCGCCCGGGGGTTAATCTCCTTTACCTTCTTGTATTCGCCGATGTGGGCCAAAACCTTTCGGTCGGGTTTTTCCCTCACCGTGCAGGTGTTTAACAAAATGAGGTCTGCCCTCTTCCAGTCGTCGGTAAATTCGTATCCCAACCGTTTCAAAATTCCCTTTATCCTCTCGCTGTCGTTGACGTTCATCTGACAGCCGAAGGTCTTTATGAAAACCTTTTTGGGTCCTTTTTCGGTTTTCCTCTCTTCGGACCCTTTAACGGTTTCGGTCATAGCACTAATAAAACGATAAGTTGCGAAAATCTCTACCGTTATAGGATTTTTCAGAAATGGACCCGATAAGGGAACTGGCCCAAAGGTTGGTCCCTTTAAGGGACGAGGTCGGTTTCGCGCTCAGCGGGGCCGGTCTTTCGGCCGCCAGCGGCGTTCCCACCTTCAGGGGCGGAAAGGACGGCCTTTGGAACAAGTTCGACCCGCGGGAGCTGGCAACCTTTGAGGCCTTCGAGGAGGACCCCCTGCGGGTTTGGAAGTGGTACCTTTGGCGAATGTGGCTGATAGCCAAGGCGGCGCCCAACGCGGCCCACTACGCGCTGGTGGAGATGGAAAAACTCTTTCCCCGGTTTTGGCACATAACGCAAAACGTCGACGGGCTTCACCGCCTCGCCGGTCAAAGGCGGTTTTTGGAACTCCACGGAAACATTTGGGAGGGAAAGTGCCGCTACTGCGGCCAACACTACAAGGAGCACGAATTTAAGGTCCTCTTCCCCTTGGCGGACCGCGAATTTTTGAAAAACCTCTCGGAGGAGGAATTTAAAAAGCTCGTTTTGGAGGGTCTGACCGAGGACAAACTGCCCCGTTGCACCGTCTGCGGCGGCATCGTCGGGCCCGGAGTGGTTTGGTTCGGCGAACCCCTGCCCGAGCACGTTCTCGCCCGGGCCTTCGAGGTGGCCGAAAACTCGAAGTATTGCTTTTCGATAGGAACCTCGGCGGTGGTGTATCCGGCCGCCTACCTGCCCGAGGTTTGCAAAAAGCGCGGTGGCCTCCTCGTCGAGGTAAACCCCGAGGAAACCCCCCTGACGCCCCTCGCCGACTACTCTTTCAGGGCTTCGGCCGCCGAGGTTTTACCCAAATTGGTGGAGGAGATAAAGAAACTCCTTTAGCGGTTTTCCTTTTTGCCGCCTTCCTCCGACGGGTTCCGGTTCAAACTTTCGCCGGTCGGAGGAACTTTTACCTTTGACCCGCAAAAGGTACAAACTTTTTTTCTCAACCTTTTTGGGTGGTTTTGAGAGGTAGAACTGTCGGATGGGTTGGAGGGGATTTTAAAACACTCCATTCCCCCGAGCGAATAATAGCGGAAAAATCGCGGGGAAGTTTCAAAAGAAACCTCGGAGAGGGAAATACCTAAGCCGGAAGAAGACTTTTCAAGGCGGCTTGCAACCAAAGAGGACCCATACAAGGTTAGAAAGGGAATTTACCGAGTTAGGGAGGAACTTAACTTACTTTAAAGGTCCTCCTTTGGGTTGTCTCAAAACTTAAAAGTGAAAGTTTTACCTCTTTCGGGCAAATTTTAAACCCGAAGTCGGACCGGCACTTCAACGAAGTAAGACCCCCGAGGGTTTTACGAAAGCTTAATCCCCCCGGTCGGGGAACCTTTAATCTAATACCTTCGGCGTGGAGGAGATGAGGAGGTCCCCCGATTGGGACGACTGGCGGTGGCAGCTCCGAAACAGGGTGAAAACCCCCGAAGGGCTCAGAGCTTACTTCAAAAACCTTACCGAGGACGAGGAGAGGGGGCTGGAGCTGGCGGCGCGCCAATTTCCCGTCGCGGTCACGCCCTACTACCTTTCGCTGGCCGACGCGGAGGACCCCGAATGTCCGGTTCGCAAACAGGTGGTTCCCCGCTATTCGGAGGTCGACCCGTCGGTTCAGGTAAACTGCGACCCCAACGCCCTGGAGGAGGAAACCGAGGTTCCCCACCTTACGCACCGGTACCCCGACCGGGTTTTGATAACGGTTACGACGATGTGTCCCGTCTACTGCCGCCACTGCATGAGAAAGAGGAAGGTGGGAAAACCCGAAAGGGCCATTTCGGAGGAGGAGTTTCGCCGAATTTGGGACTACCTCAAAAAAAACGACCGGGTTAGGGAGGTTTTGATAAGCGGCGGGGACCCCCTGGTGCTTTCGAACGAAAGGCTGGCCCACTACCTGAGGGAGTTGAAAAAAATCGACCACCTCGAGGTGTTTCGGATAGGAACGCGCACGCCGGTCATTCTCCCCCAAAGGTTTTACGACGAGGACCTCCTGAAGGTCCTGGAGGAGTTTTCCCCCCTCTGGGTCGTGACCCACTTCAACCATCCTAAGGAGCTGACCGAGGAGGCCAAAAAGGCGATAAGGGCAATTCTGAAAACCGGAAACCCGGTTTTGAACCAAACGGTCCTTTTAAAGGGCGTAAACGACGACGCCTCCACCTTGGAAAAACTCTTTAGAAGTTTGGTAAAAGTAGGCGTAAAGCCCTACTACCTCTTTCATTGCGACCCGATTTTCGGTACGGTGCACTTTAGAACCTCGATAGAGGATGGGTTAAAAATCGTTGCCCGCCTGCGCGGGAGGCTCAGCGGGCTGGCCCAGCCGACTTACGCCGTCGACCTGCCCGGCGGCAAAGGTAAGGTCCCCCTCCAGCCCCGATACCTCCTTAAAAAGGAGGGAAACCGCTACTACTTTCGAAACTACGAGGGGGAGGTGGTCGCTTACGACCTTTAAGGGTTCTTCGGTTTTAACCTTTAACTCTCGATGGAGAAGTTTTTGATAATCGCCGGACCCTGTGCGCTCGAAAACGAGGAGGTTCCCCTCGAGGTGGCCCAAAGGCTGGCCGAACTGCAAAGGGAGTATCCGCAGTTCGAATTCGTCTTTAAGGGGTCCTTCGACAAGGCCAACCGAACTTCGGTGCACTCTTTCAGGGGGGTGGGCCTTGAAAGGGGTTTGGAAATTCTGAAAACCGTAAAGGAGAGGTTCGGCCTAAAAACCACCACCGACGTTCACGAAACTTGGCAGGTAAAGCCGGTGGCCGAGGTGGTGGACGTCGTCCAAATTCCGGCCTTTTTGTGCCGACAGACCGACCTGCTTTTGGAGGCCGCAAAAAGCGGCAAAGCGGTAAACGTTAAAAAGGGTCAATTCCTGGCGCCTTGGGATACCAAGTTCGTGGTGGAAAAGCTCGCCTACGGCGGGGCGAGGGAAGTCTACCTGACCGAAAGGGGAACCTGCTTCGGCTACAACAACCTGGTGGTGGACTTCCGCAGTTTGCCGGTAATGAGAAACTACGCGAAGGTGATTTACGACGCCACCCACTCGGTTCAAATGCCCGGCGGGGCGGGCGGAAAAAGCGGGGGCATGCGCGAATTCATCTTTCCGCTCCTTCGGGCGGCGGTGGCCGTGGGCGTCGACGGTCTCTTTATGGAGGTCCACCCCAACCCGCCCGAGGCCAAAAGCGACAGCGCCACCCAGATTTACCTCAAGGACCTTCCGACCGTCTTGGAGTTCGTCGCCGAGGCCCTGCCGCTGACGCAAAAGTGGCAAAACCGGAAAATAGACTAGCCTTCCCGCAGGGCCCTCTTTACCTCCCCCACCAGGTAGAGCGAGCCCAAAAAGACGGCGTCCTCGTTCCGGAGGTCGGAAAGGGCCTCCCCGACGCTTTCGTAGGTTCGAACCTCCCTGAAGTCCAACGAACGGGCAAAGGAGGCGAGGTTTTCGAGCTCCTCCGCGCGGTGGTAGTTTACCTTTACCAACCCTATTCGGTCGGAATAGCGCCTTATCAACTTCAGTTGGTCCCTCCAGTCCTTGTCCCTCATGGAGGCGAAGACGACAAAGGGAAACCTCGGAAGGGTCGAAAGGTCCTCCAGCGTCGCCTTCAGGGCGTGGAGGTTGTGGGCCCCGTCGAGGACCAAAAGGGGCCTTTGCCGAACGACCTCAAAACGGCCCTCCCATCGGGCGTTTTTCAGGGCCTCTTTAACCTTTTCGGGGTCGGGTTTTATTCCCAACCTTTCGGCGGTCTCGAGGAAAATCGTCAGCGCCAGCGCGGCGTTTTGAAGTTGCTTCCTTCCGAAAAGTCCCAGCGGAAGGTCGAAAAATTCAAAACTCCCGTAGGAGTAGCGCGTTAAGACCGTTTCGGGAAAGCGGACGAAGCCCTCAAAGCGGTAGTCGCGATTTGCCACCACCAGGGGGGAGTTCCTTTTTGCCGCCTTTTTGAGGGCAATCGAAAGGAGGGGCTCCTCGTCGGTTCCCAGCACGGCGGGCCGGCCGGGCAAAATCAGCTCGGTCTTGTCGTCGGCGATTTTTTCCAAAGTGTCGCCCAACCACTTGGTGTGGTCGAGGCCCACGTTGGTTATCGCCGTAAGGAGCGGGTCGTGGACCTTGCTGGCGTCCCAGCGGCCGCCCAAACCCGCCTCTATTACGGCCACCTGAACCCTTTCCTCCTTAAAAAGGTGGGCCGCAATCAGGACCGCACTCTCGAAGTAGGTCAGCCGATGCTTTTCCATCAGCGGTTTGAGCCTTTCGACGAACCTCCTAAGGGTTTCCTCGGTTATCGGCTCTCCGTTGATGCGCCACCTTTCGGTCTCGTCCACCAGGTGGGGAGAGACGAACCTGCCCGTCCTCAGACCGTGGTGGCGAAAGAGGCTTTCCAAAAAGGCGGTGGTCGAACCCTTACCGTTGGTTCCGCCGACGATTATCGAGGGATATTCGTTTTGGGGGTTTCCCGCCTCGGCGCAGGCTTTCCTTATCCTCTCCAAAGTGGGGGTAAAGTTGAGCTCCAGCCCCTTAAAAAGTTCCCAAAGCACCATCGGGAAACCAGCTTTAACATTCTACCGCCCGCCGGGGCGGCCTTAAATTCAATAACTTGTTCAATGTTCGTGGTGCCGGCGACGGCCGAGAGGATACCCCTCGGCGTAAAGTTCCTGAAAAAGGGCTTTCCCGTCGTATTGCCCACCGACACGCTCTACGGCATTTGTGCCGACGCGCTCGACTACCGGGCCGTCGAGAGGGTTTTCGAGCTCAAACACCGAACGCCCACCAAGCCGGTTATCGTTTTAATTCCCCGCCTTTCGTGGCTGAAGGAATTTTTCTTCCTAAAGGAGGTCCCCGAGGCGGCGAAAAAACTCTTTTTGCTCGACGTTCCCGTTTCGGTCCTCTTAAAGGTCGAAGGTTTCGAATGGATTTCCCGCGGAAGCGGGAAGATAGCCTTCCGACTGGTAAAGGGCGGCTTTGTCAGGGAATTTTTGGAGGCCTACGGACGCCCGATAGTTGCCCCCAGCGCCAACTGGGAGGGTTTCCCGCCGGCCAAGGACGCCGTTCACGCCCTCTTTTACTTCGGAAACGGCGTAGCCGTCTACTACGACGGCGGAAGGCTCGAGGGACCGCCCTCGGCGGTGGTCGAGGTCTCCCCCGAGGGAAAACTGAAAGTTCTCCGCGAGGGGGTCCTCAAAGGTCGACTTCCCCTTTCGGAAGTCGGCGGCTAAACCCCTCCGAAGGTGAAAACTTTTAAAAAGTTCGCCGACCCTTTCCCGACTTTTTCGGCGGTTCAAAAACCTCGGCCGCGTTCAAACTTTCGGAAACTTTCGGCGGAACTTGCGGAAATTTTTCCAACTTTTTCGGAACTTGCGGTCCTACTTTCGGTAAAAGTTTTTCGAATTAATTCGGAACTTTTAAAACTTTGAACTCGACGGACTGAGAAAAAACAGGTGAACTTTGTCAGGTTCTAGGAAACTTGACATTAATTTACATTCATTTGCCCGAAATGCCAACGAGAATAGTAAAGGCGATGGTGGGTAAGTTGGTGCTAGCGGGGCTGCTGGTGCTGGCGGGTCTTTTGGCGGCGGCGGTTTTGAGGGGTAAAGAGCGCCGCGGGGAGCGGGCGGTCGGGCTGGTCCTGCAGACGCGGGCCGTGGGGGACTACCTCTACGAGGCGGTTTTAAAACTGCGCGACGGTAGGACGGTAAAGAGGCTCGTCTTTTCGCCGCGGAAGTTGAAAAAGGGGGCGGCGGTTTTCGTCGAGGACGCCGCCGGTTCGGTGTGGAAAGTTAAACCTCTATGAGCCTTTCCCGCCGTTTCGAACCCGTTTTAAGGCTTCAGCTGGGAAAAACCCCCAAGGGAAACTACAAGGTAGTAAAGCTCTGTCGGCACGGATTTCCCCAGGTTTTGGAAAATCCCCCCCTGGTGGACGGAAAGCCCTTTCCGACCCTCTTTTGGTTGTCGTGTCCCCACCTCGTTAGGGAGGTTTCGAAACTGGAGGAAAAGGGTTGGATAAGGCGCTTTGAGGAGCGTCTGCGCCGCGACGCGCGCTTTCGGGGCCGCTACCTCAAGGCCCACGCCCTCGAGCGCTCGCTCAGAAAGGCCCTTTTGCCGCCGGAGCTCCCCTACCGCCTGAAGTTGAAGCTGATAAAGGGCGGTATCGGAGGGATTGAAAGTCCCCTCGGGGTAAAGTGCCTTCACCTCCACCTGGCGTCGTCGATGGGCGGAATTCCCGACCCGATTGGAAAGGAGGTTTTGAAACTGGTCGGGGCGCCCGAGTGTTCAAACGCCCTCTGCGGAAAACTGTTGAGGGAAAAGGACCGAAAAGGGGAAAAGAAAAACTTTTAGTCCTCGGGGAGGTCCCCCATCGGCTCGTCCATTGCGATGAACCACTGGGGCGTTGCGCGGAAGATTACGGGGCTTTTGCATCGCCAACAGTGGGGATAGGAGTGTTTGAGGTCCCCGAGCGAAGCGAGGGCGTTTTTCTCCTTCAAAATCTCGATTACTTGATAGTTGGCGGGCGAGCGGACGATTTGATAGCCCTCTTTGTTCCTGCGGCCGGTTTGCTCGTAAATTCGAAGCCCCCTCAGGGGTTCTATTACCTCGTCGGTGTAGCGGCCCTCGTCGTCCACGGGCGCAAAGGGCTCAAGGCCGTAGCGCTTACCGACGGCGTAGTCCTCGGCACCGTGGCCGGGGGCCATGTGAACCAAACCGGTTCCGGCGTCGAGGGTGACGAACTCCGAGGGGTAAATCTTCCACATGTTTTCGACCGTCCGGGGTGAGAGAAACTTCGAGAGAAACTCCTTGGTGTTGAAGGGATGTTCGTATTCGAGGCCGACGAGTTTTTCTCCCTTTACGGTTCCCAGAATTATCCCCTCGGGAAGGCCGGTTTGCTCGAAAAAGGAGTCCATGAGCTCTTTGGCCACGATAAAGACCTCGTCGCCGGGCGTCAGGTCGCCCATTTCGACGAGGGCGTATTCGGCCTCCGGATTTACCATTATTCCGAGGTTGGCCGGCAGGGTCCAGGGAGTGGTGGTCCAAATTATCGCGTAGACCTTGCGGTCCTTCAGGTTGGGCGCCAGACTTTCGGGGTTTTTGACGCGAAACTTTACGAAAACGGAGGGGTCCTTCTTTTCGGAGTATTCGACCTCGGCCTCGGCCTCGGCGGTGGTGCAGAAGATGCACCAGTAGACGGGTTTTTTACCGCGGTAGACGATGCCGCGGCGGAAAATGCGTCCGAGCTCGCGAATTTCGGTAGCCTGATAGGCGGGGTCCATGGTCAGGTAGGGATTTTTCCAGTCGCCGAGGACCCCGAGGCGCACGAAGTCCCTCTTTTGAACCTCGACCCACTTGGCGGCGTATTCGCGGCACATTCTCCGAAATTCGGGCTTTGGCACCTGCTCCTTGGAGAGGCCCTTTTCCTTCAACTGCTCTTCGACCTTCAGTTCGATGGGCAATCCGTGGCAGTCCCAGCCGGGCACGAAGTCGAGCTCCTTGCCGAGCATCAGCTCGTACTTGTTAATCACGTCCTTGAGGATTTTGTTGAGGGCGTGGCCGATGTGAATGGCGCCGTTGGCGTAGGGCGGCCCGTCGTGGAGGACCCAGCGCGGCTTTCCTTTCCTCTCCTTTTTTATTTTCTCGTAGAGGTCCTTCCAAAGTTCCAAGATTTGGGGTTCCCTTTTGGGGAGGTTTGCCTTCATCGGAAAGTCGGTTTTGGGAAGGTTTAGAGTCTCCTTCAGGTCTATCTTCTTTTTCTCTTCCATCAAAAGGTAAGAGGATAGTAGAACCCTCCGGAAGGGGCGGATAACTTTGCGACCTCCGTCAGGCACCCTGTTATCCTTTTGACCTTAAGGAGGTGCGTTCTATGAAGATTTTGCTCATCACTTTCGACAAAGAAATGGAGGAAAAAATCAGAAACTTGCTTAAGGATTATCAAATTATCGTCGCCAAAAACGGGGAAGAAGCCCTCCTTATGAACGTGGGTTCGGAGGTCGGGCTCATTATATACGACGCCCTGGCGGGCGGAATAGCGGAGGAGGACATAAACCGCCTCTACGATGAGGGCTTTAAGGACGTTCCCTACATCATTCTTATGGACGACCTCTTTCCGATTGACCCCAACAACCTCAAGCCCCCCAAAAAGCGCGTAATTTCGAGGGAGGTGGAGGTCGAGCGGCTGCCCGAATTGGTCAAGGAACTCCTGGAGGAAAAGCCGGCCGAGGCACCCGCGGCCGCCCCCGCCGCGGAAACCGAAAAGGCGGCCCCCGCCGAAACTTCCTGGGACGAACTTTTAAAGCAGGAGGGTACCGAGGAGAAAAAGGTCGAGGAGGCCGCCCCGGCGGTTCAAGAGAGCGCACCGCCGCCGCCCGAAAGCCTGCCGCTGAAAAAGCGCTGTCTTCTGGTCTCCTTCGACATGCCTTTGGTGGAAAAAATCGAACGGATTATCGGCGACCGCTGCGAGCTTTTGGTCGCCCGCAGCGCCAAGCAGGCGCTCCAAAAGTACAAAGGTCAGCCCTTTGACGTCATTATTTTCGACACCATTTCGGGCGTCTTCGCCGAAAAGGGCATTAAGGACCTCTACGAGAAGGGCGGCTACAAGGACACCCTCTACGTGGTCCTTCTCGACGAGATGCTTCCCATCGACGTGGACAAACTGCCGGTCAAAAATCTGAGGGCCATAAAGAGGGAAAGCGAGCTCGACCTCCTTCCGGAAATAATAGAAAGCGCACCCCACGTTACCTTCGAAAAGGCCCTCGAGCAGGCCGCCCCGCCGGTCGAAGCCGCTCCGCCGCCCCCTCCGCCGGTTGAGGAAAAGCGCGAGGAGGTAAAACCCGAGGCGGTAAAACAGGCCCCGCCGAAGGAGGAGAGGGTCGAGGAGGTAACCCCTCCCCCCGCGGCTCCCGCGGCGCCGGCAACGCCGCCGGCCGCCCCCGCCGCGGCCCGGCCCGCCCCCGTCGACGAAGAGCTCGTCGAACGGTTGGTCGAGCAGAAGATAAACGAAAAACTTTTGCCCCTGATTGAGGAACTGGTCCGCTCCAAGCTCAGCGAGGCCTACCTCAAGGAGCTGGTTCGGGAGGTTTTGGGCGAAAAGGTTTCCGACGCCACCGTCCGCGAGGTCGTAAGGGAGGTGGCCGAGCCGCTGGTGAGGGAGGTAATTCAGGAGCTCCTCTCTTAAAAACTTTTGTGAAATAATTGGGCCTTATGCGGTTTGACCTGAGGGCCCTTTTTGCGGCCCTTCCGCTTTTGGCCTTTTCGATGGGCGGTCAGCCGGAGGTTTCTACGGTCGTTCCCGCCCGTCTCGTCGACGAGACGGGAAAGGTTCACGAGGTCAGCGCCCTCGTTTGCGAGGGTCGAACTTACTTTGTTTTTAAGGACGGTGCCCTCGACGTAAAGGTTCCCTTTGAAAAGATAGACCGCCTCAGGGTCCTGGGGAAGGAGGGGGACCTCCTCCAGGTGGAGGTCGTTTTTAAAGACGGCACCCGAAAGGTTTTTTACGTTTCGGCCGACACCTACTGCGTCGGTTCGACCGAATACGGCAGCGTCGAGGCCTACCTCGACCGCCTGAGGGAAATCGACTTTCTGCCCTAAAAGGGGTCCTCTCTTTCTTCGAACCTTTTCGGGAAAAGTTTGAGTTTCAACCTTTCGGCGGGCGGCCGCCCGGAGCTTCGGCCCCAACGGGATAATTTTAAATCTTAAAAATGGCGGAGAGAGGTGAAACCAAAATGGAAGAGATTAAGAAGATAGAACTCGAGACCACCCTTCCCGGCCACCCCGAACCGATAAAAATCCGCACCGGCGACATAGCCCGGTTGGCCGACGGAGCGGTCATAGTCCAGCAGGGCGAAACGCAGGTTCTGGTGGCCGCCGTTATGGACGAAAAGCCGATGGAGGACATCGACTTTACCCCGCTGGCGGTCGAATACAGGGAGCAAACGGCCGCCTTCGGTAGAATACCGGGCGGCTTTTCCAAGAGGGAGGGAAAACCCCTCGACCGCGAGGTTTTGGTCGCCAGGGTTATAGACCGGCCCATTAGGCCCCTTTTCCCGAAGGGCTACTACTACGACACGATAATTACCGCCCTCCTGCTCTCGGCCGACGACAAGTACGACCCCGACGTTTTGGCCATAACGGGCGCCTCGGCCGCCCTCCACATTTCGCGAATTCCCTTTGAGGGACCCGTTGCCGGCGTCCGCGTCTGCCGCATCGACGGAAAGTTTGTCGTCAACCCCACCTACGAGGAGAGAAAAAGGGCCGACCTCGACATCGTTCTGGCCGGCACCAAGGACGCCATAGTAATGGTCGAGGGCGGCGGCAAGGAGATTTCCGAGGAGGTGCTGACCGAGGCGCTCTACTTCGGTCACCAGGCCCTCCAGCCCCTCATTCAGCTTCAGGAGGACCTGAGGAAGATAGCCGGCGTTCCCAAGGCCGATTGGGAAAAGATAGACCTTCCCGAGGAGTGGAAGGAGAAAATCCGCCAATTTGCGGCCGAAAAGATTTATCAGGCCCTCTTTATAAAGGACAAGAGGAAGAGAAAGGAGGCCCTCGAAAGGATACTGGAGGAGACCATAAAAGAGCTCCAAATTCCGGAGGAGCTCCTGTTCAGGGCGAAGGTCTACTACAAGGAGCTCGAAAGCGAGATTATGCGCAAGCACCTCTTTGACACCGGCGTAAGGATAGACGGAAGAAAGCCCGACGAGATAAGGCCGATAACGATAGAGCTGCATCCCTTCCCCAGACCCCACGGAAGCGCCATTTTCAGAAGGGGACAGACGCAGGCGGCCGTAAGCGTTACCCTCGGTTCGCCCGAGGAGGCCCAGCTGGAAGAGAGCATTTACGAGGGCGAATGGTACAGGCGCTTTATGCTCCACTACTTCATGCCTCCCTTCTCCACCGGCGAGGCCAAACCGTGGGGTCCGCCGAGGAGGAGGGAAATCGGCCACGGGTATCTGGCCCAGAGGGCCCTCGAACCGGTCATTCCCGACGAGGAAACCTTCCCCTACACCATCAGGGTGGTGTCCAACATTCTCGAGTCCAACGGCTCGACCTCGATGGCGACCGTCTGCGGTGCGTCCTTGGCCCTCTTTGACGCCGGCGTTCCGATAAAGGACAACAAGCACGTTGCCGGCATAGCGATGGGACTGGTTATGGACCAAGAGAGCGGCAGGTACATCATCCTCACCGACATTTTGGGCGACGAGGACCACCTCGGCGACATGGACTTTAAGGTCGCCGGAACGCGCGACGGCATCACCTCCGTTCAAATGGACATCAAGGTCAAGGGAATAACCAAGGAGATAATGGCCGAGGCCCTCGAGAGGGCCAAAAAGGCCCGCGACTACATCCTCGACCTGATGTACAAGGCCATTCCCAAACCGAGGGAAAAACTGTCGCCTTACGCTCCCAGACTCGAAATTATCGAAATTCCCGAGGAGAAGGGAACGCTCATCATCGGTCCCGGCGGTCGCACCGTAAGGGAGATTCAGGAAAAGACGGGCGCCTCCGTTTGGGTTCTCGACGGCGGCAAGGTTTCCATCAGCGCGCCCAACGAGGAGGCCCTCCAAAAGGCCAAGCAGATGATACAGGAAATTACCAAGGACGTCGAGGTGGGCGACATTTACGTCGGAAAGGTTACGCGGGTCGAGCCCTACGGGGCTTTTGTGGAAATCCTGCCCGGAAAGGTGGGTCTGCTCCACGTTTCCAAAATACCCGGCTACGTCAGGGACGCGAGGGACCTCTACAAGGTCGGCGACATTATCAAGGTAAAGGTGGCCGAACTCGACGAACTCGGCCGGCCCAAGTTCACCACCCGCGGCATCCACGCCGGCCAGCAAAAGATAGAAAACCTCTACATCACCGAATGGGGTGAGGAATACCTCAAACAGATGAAGGAGGGAAGAACCTACGAACAGCTGAGGGAAAAGGAAAGACGCTCCAAGGAGGGTAAAAAAGACGACGACGAAATGTCCAAGGACGAAATTACTTAACCCTCTTTTTTCCTCTCCTCTTTAAAAAGCCTTTCGAGGTTTTCGATAATCTTTTCCGTCATCTGTTCGGTGTTTACCTTTTTGGTCCCCTCGGAGTAGATGTCGGGGGTTCGATAACCCTGGTTGAGGGTCTCTTCGACCGCTTTCTCGACCAGGCGGGCCGCCTCGTCCATGTTGAACGAGTACTTGAGCATCATCGCCGCCGACAAAATGGTCGCAATCGGGTTGGCTATACCCATACCGGCGATGTCGGGCGCCGAACCGTGAACCGGCTCGTACAGGGCATGCCTGTCGCCGATAGAGGCCGAAGGTAGCATTCCCAAAGAGCCCGGTATGACCCCCGCCTCGTCCGACAGGATGTCGCCGAATATGTTTCCGGTAACTACAACGTCGAAGGTCGCCGGCCGGCGGACCAGTTGCATTGCGGCGTTGTCAACGTAAAGGTGCTCGAGCTCCACGTCGGGATACTCCTTGGCCACCTCGTTTACCACCTCCCGCCACAGCGCGCTGACGTCCAAAACGTTCGCCTTGTCCACGCTCGTTACCTTCTTCCTGCGTTTGCGGGCAATTTCGAACGCCTTTCGGGCCACGCGGGCAATCTCGTCCTCGCAATACTTCATCGTGTTACGGCCGCATCGGCGTCCGTTTTCCTCGTAAATGCCCCGGGGCTCGCCGTAGTAGATGCCGCTGACCAGCTCGCGAACCACCAGAAGGTCGGTTCCCTTTGCCACCTCCGGCTTGAGGGGCGAGCTGTCCAAAAGCGCGTCGAAAACCTTTACCGGCCGCAGGTTGGCGTAAAGGTTCAGCGCCTTGCGGATTTGAAGGAGACCCCTTTCGGGCTTTTTGTCCTGGGGAAGGTCGTCCCACTTGGGTCCGCCGACGGCCCCGAGCAGGACGGCGTCGCTTTCGAGGCACAGCTTCAGCGTCTCCTCCGGCAGGGGTTTACCCGTTTGGTCTATCGCCGCCCCTCCTATCAACCCCTCCCGATATTCAAAGTCGACGCCGTAAAGCTCCCCCACCTTGTCGAGGACCTTCAGCGCCGCGTCGACGACCTCGGGACCGATACCGTCACCCTTTAAAACCGCAATCCTGTAGACCTTCTTTTCCATAGGTTTTCTATTTTCCTTGGGAAGGAAGCCCGCCTTCGGCGGGGATTTTTCCGAAAGTTGACACTCCTTTCGGGGTTTCCCCCGTCGGGGGTTCCTAATATTAAGAA
Organism: Aquificota bacterium; assembly: GCA_013154305.1. GTDB lineage: Bacteria > Aquificota > Aquificia > Aquificales > QOAS01 > QOAS01. Next base: position 6,176 of record JAADCT010000044.1, on the reverse strand, counting down.
GAAGTTTTGCGGCTTGTGGAAAATCTAAACTTTTCAAACTTCGCGCGGAGGAAGGAAGGATGCAGCTGCTCAACGAAGAGGTCAAAAAGCAAATTCGGGACATCTTCAACAAGGAGGTAAAAAACCCGGTTAAGGTTCTCCTCTTTACGAGGGCCTTCAACTGCGAAACCTGCCAATACGCCGAGCAGATGGTTAAGGAAATCGGCGAAACCGTCCCCGAAAAGTTTTCCTACGAGATAATCTCGACCGCCACCCCCGAAGGTCAGGAAAAGGCCAAGGCCTACGGATTGGACCCCGACAGGGTGCCCGCCTTCGTCATCCTCGACAAGGACGGAAAGGACCGCGGCATCCACTACATTGGCCTGCCCGCCGGACTGGAGTTTTCCACCTTCATCAACGGCATCGTTTTGGCCTCGATAGACGAGCTTCCCATGGACGACCGCGTCAAGGAGATGATAGAGCAAATTAACCAACCCCTCGACGTCAGGGTTTTCGTAACCACCTCCTGCGGCTACTGCCCGCAGGCGGCCATAACCGCCTATCAGTTTGCCGTCGCCTCGCCCAACGTGGTGGCCAACGTAATCGACGCGCAGGAAAACCCCGACCTGGCCCAAAAGTATCAGGTCGTCGGCGTTCCCAAAATCGTTATAACCAAGCAGGGAAGCGACGAGCCGGTGGTCGAATTCGTCGGAGCCCAGCCGCCCGAATACTTCCTCAGCTACCTCGTTCAGGCGGCCCAAAGGCTCTCCAAGGGCGGCGGAAGCGGCCTAATCATCACCCCTTAAAACGATTAAAAATTGCTCCCCTTCGAATTCCCTTCCCTTTACCACCACTTCGTAGTTTTTAAAAGCCCTTAGACCCTTTTCGTCGGTAACAATCCAACTGCCCGGTTCGGCCTCCGAGGGCCTCTCCAAAAAGGGTATGCACCGATAGAGGTAAAAAACGAGGGCCGAATTCTCGACCCGATAAAAGTAAAGCCTTTCGGGTTTCTCCTCCTTCAGGACCGAAACGGCCTTCGGCGTAAACCTCTGCTCCTCGTAGGCCTTTGCCCCCAAAAGGAGGAGCGCCAAAAGGAGGACGCCCGAAAGGGCGGCCGCCCGCAGGTATCCCCTCCCGACGAAGGGGGCCAAAAAGGCGGCCAACCCGGGATAGGAAAAGAGCAGGTAGTGGTGGAGTTTGCTCCGGGCAAGGGTGTAAAAGGCAAACACCGCGGTAAACCAGGCAAAGGGCGGGAGGTTTTCCTTTACCTTCCTTACGGCCCCGTAAAGGACGGGCCAAAAGAGGACCGTCGAAAGGAGCAAAAAGGGGAGGTAGTACCAAAGGGGGTAGTTGTGCTCCGAGAGCTTTCCCGTAAGGCGGCCAAGGTTTTCCCAAACGAAGAAGCGGTAAAAGTATTCCCATCCGAAGTGGTGGAGCATCGCCGCGTACCACCAAAAGCCGACGAGTAAAAAGACCAAAATCCCCTTCGGGTCGAGGAGGCGGAGCGTCCAAAGAAGGGTCTCTTTTGGCCTCCTCAGTTGCGCCAGTTTCCAAAAGAAGAGGACCAAAAGGGGAAGGCCCACGCCCACCGGGCCCTTGGTCAAAAAGGCCAGCCCCAGGGCGGCCCAGCCCCAAACCTTCCGCCCCTTTAAAAAGAGGTAGACCCCGAGGGTCGAAAAAAAGACCAGAAGCATTTCGGGAACCAGCGCCCGCGCCTCAAACCAGGTGTGCACCAAGAGGGTAAAAACCAGCGCCCCCGTAAGGGCCCTTTCCCTCGAAACGAAGTCCCTGACCAGCAGGTAGACCAAAAGGGCCGTTCCCAGCGCCGCCAGCCCCGAAACGAGACGGGCGGCAAACTCGTTAACCCCAAAGAGCGAAAAAGAGAGCGCCGTAAGCCAGTAAAGGAGCGGCGGCTTGGCAAAGCGGTATTCGCAGTTGTAGTAGGGAACGAGGAAGTTTCCCGTCTCCAACATGTGGAGGGCGGCGTAGGCGTTTCGTCCTTCGTCGGGTGAAGTCAGGGAGAGTATCCAATTCCCGAAGACGAAAAAGTAGAGACCCGAAAGGGTCAGAAGAAAAAGGTCCCTCGGGGGGATTTTCATCGTCTTCTTAACCGAAGAGTTTGCGGTAGGCCTTTTTGAGCTCGGTGTCGATGGTCAGGTCGAAGAGGTTTTCGACCTCCGCCACCAGGTCGATGAGCTCGCAGGGGGCCATGCAGGGCTCGACGAAGGGTTCCAAGGGTTTGTCCTCGTCTATCGACTTGAGGACGACCTCCCACTCCTCGGCCGGTTTTTTGCCGAGGGTCCGCTGGAGGCAGTTTTTACAGCGGTCGTATTCCTCCTGAAGGTCGGTGGTAAAGCGGACCACCTCGCAGTAGCCGCGGGCGATGTCGCCGGCGTCCTCCTCCAGCAGAAAGAGCCAGCGTTTGGGCGCGTCGAGCAGGTAGTAGCGCTTTGCGACCTTGGACTCGAAAAACTCCTCGTGGAGTTTGCGAACGAGCTTTTGATACTCCTCGAGGGGGGTGTCCTGTTTGGGAACGTGGAGGCGGTGGCGCAGGTTTTTAAAGGTAATCTCGTAAAGGACCTTTCCGTCGTGCTCGGCCTCCCTTATTCGGTCGACCTCCAAAGAGAGCATCCGCCGGGCGATGATGCCCTCCAGCTCGTCCCTGAGAAGGGTCGGATTGAAGCGGTCGCGGAGCGTAAAGATTATGTCGTTGACCTCCGCCGCCAAAATGCGGAGGTCTTCGAGCATTATCAATTCCCTATCCATGAGAAACAAATTATGTTCGGCGGGCCCGCGGCCCGTCCGTCTTTAGGTCCCGAAGGGCGTATCCTTTAGCCCCGAGCGGCATCCGGTCCTTATCAGACCGTAGTTTCCCGCCTTCTTTCGGTAGAGGATGCACAGCTCGCCGCCGGAAACCTCCACGAAGGGCAAAAACTGAAGGTTTTTCTCCTCCAGTTCGAGGAGGGCGTCCTCGACCGACATCGGCTTTTCGACCGCCAGAAGTTCCTCTTCCACGGGCGGCCGCGGCGCCGGTTCGGCGGCGGGCCCGAGTTCGCCTTCGGCGCGGCGGAGTTTCTCCCTCCTCAGGGTCCTCCTTTCGGCCTTGGCCTTTTCCTTGTCCTTTACGAGGACCCTCTCCAGTTCGTCGATTACCTTGTCGACGGCCGCGTAAAGGTCGGGGTCGGCGTCCCAAACGTGGACCTTTTCGCCCCTTTGACCCACGAAGAGGTCCACCTCGACGCGGTATTCGGCCCTCTCCTTTTTAAAGGCGGCACGCAGTTCCACCTCCTCGGGAACGAGACCTTTAAAGAGGCGCTCGAGCCGGCCGAGCTTCTTTTCAAAGTAGGACCTTATGGCGTCGGTAATTTCGACGCCCTGCCCAACGAGGTTGAGCTTCATCTAAAAGTTGAAATTAGGGAAAGTTTTGAAAAGTTCAGTCGGCGAAGCCGGCCTTTTTCAAAAGCTCCCTGACCTGGGAAAGGTTGTACTCGACCCTCGAGGGGTCCTCAAACTTGAGCTCTATAAGTTTGGCCCCGGGGTCTATCGACTGAATTTCCCTCCGAAAGAGGTCCTTTACGGTAAAGTCGAAGACCTCCACCGCCTGCTTTTCGTCGAACTGACTTTTGTCCAGTTTGAGGAGGTTTTTGTGCTCCTCCCCGGTTTCGAGGCTCTTGGTCAAAAAGAGGGCCTTGTAAAAGTTTTCCCCCTCGGGGCGGTAAATGAGAATGAGCGAATAGCTCTCGTCGGCGGTAAAGGGTATCAGGTACACCGCGTAGAGTTTTTCGATTTTTTCGCCGACCATGAAAGTGGTAAGTTTAAAGTTCCCCCGATGGGAAAGAGGTTTCAGCTCCTGGTCGAGGACCGCTTCGGCCTTATTTCCTCGAAGGTTCCCCGTCTCTTTAAACCCAAACCGATAGTCAAGAACCTGGCAAAGAGGGAGGTAGAGCTCCTCAAAAGGTGCGAAAATCCCCTCTCCTTTCCCCTGCCGCCGGCCGAGCCGGAGGTTCCGCCCCTGGAGGGTTACGAGCTGAGCGTCTTCTTCCGGCTGGCCTATTCGAAAGGTCTCGACCCCTCGGTTTCTTACCGCATCGTCGGCTTTTCCCTCCTGGAAAGTCCTTTGGTGGAGTTTGAAATGAGGTTCCTGGCGGGGTCGGTTCCCTTCGCCGACCTTTCGAGGGTCTACCTCTACGAACTGGAGGAGGTAAAGCGAAAGGGCGAAACCTAAAAGGGTCTCAGGAGTTTTGGTCCTCTTTGAGGAGGAAGTAGAGGGCGGTCCTGACGCCGAAGCCCGTTCCGCCCGACTGCGGGTTCCACTTGTAGGGCTTTCTGGCCCAGGCGGGTCCGGCTATGTCGATGTGAATCCAGGGTATTTTCTTTCCGTCCTTCTCGCCCACGAACTCCTCAAGGAACATGGCCGCCGTTATGGCGCCGCCGTAGCGGCTCTTTCCGAGGTTGGAGATGTCGGCAACATCGCTTTTAATTTCCTCCCTCAAAAGCTCGTCGTCGAGCGGCAACTGCCACATCCTTTCGCCGCTCTCTTTGGAGAGCTTCAGGTACTCGTTGACGAACTCCTGGTCGTTTCCGAAAATTCCGGCGGTGTATTCGCCCAGGGCGACGACGCACGCGCCCGTCAAGGTCGCCATGTCAACGATGCAGTCGGGGCCCAGCTCGCTGGCGTAGGCGAGTACGTCGCCCAGCGTAATGCGGCCCTCGGCGTCGGTGTTGGCAACCTCGACCGTTTTTCCGTTTCTCATTTTGATGACGTCGTCGGGGCGGTAGGCGTTTCCGTCGGGCATGTTTTCGGCCGCGCCCACAAAGCCGTGGACCTCAACCGCGGGCGCCAGACCCCGCTTTTTAAGCTCTCCCAGGGCCTTGAAGATGCCCAAAACGGCGCAGGCCCCCGACTTGTCCATCTTCATCGTCCGCATGAACTGTTCGGGTTTGATGTTGAGGCCGCCGCTGTCGAAGGTGAGACCCTTGCCCACGAAGGCCACCTTTTTGTCGGCCCCCTTATTAGGTCGGTAAACGAGGTGGACGAACCTCGGTTTGGTGGCGCTTCCTTTACCGACCGCCCAAAGGCCGGGCATGTTTTCCTTGACCCATTCGGGGTCCTTTACCTCCACCTCAAAACCGTATTCCTCGGCCAGCTTTTTGGCCACCTCGGCGAAGGTTTCCGGGTTTATCTCGTTGGGCGGGGTGTTTACCAGGTCGCGCGTAAAGTTTTGCGCCTCGCCCAAAATTTTTCCGACGAGAAGCTCCCGCTCGTCGGCCCCGCCAACGAAAACCTGTTTAAGTTCCTTTTTCCCTTCCTCTTCTTTTTTGGACTTGTAGCGGTCGAAGCGGTAGGTGCCCAAAACTACGCCCTCGGCCAGGGCCCTCTCGCCCAAGTTTTGGTCCGACACGAAGAGCACCTTCTCGTTTTTGTCGTCCCGCAGTCGCTTGGCCGCCTTGGCGGCAACCTCCCGGACCACCTCCGAGGAGAGCTTTTCCCTCTTTCCGAGACCGACCAGGTAAATCCTCTTAAAGGGTTTTCCCAAAACGGGGACCTTCAGAATCTCACCCTTTTTGGCCTTGAAGTCGGCGTCCTCCGCAAAGGGTTTGACGAGCTTTTCAACCTCCTCGGGGAGCTTGTCCAGTTCACCCTCAAAGGTAAAGAGGACCACCGCGTCCCCTTGGAAGTTGGACCACTCGCCGCTCCAGCTCCTCAGTTCCATAGTAGACAAATTTAAAACGCACTTTTCCCCCGCCGAGGGGAAACGACCTCGCCGCAAAGCCCCAACTTCGTCCCCCTCGGAAGGTTGTTCGTTTCGACCGAACGCCTAACTTGTCGTTAATGCGATGCCCTACCGACCGCGGGAGTTTTTCAAAAAACTGACCCCCGAAGGGGAAAGCCCCGCCGAAAACCTCAAAAGGTTTGCCGACGGAGTGGTTTCCCAAAGCGGGGAATTCTTCAAGAAAACCTTTCGGGTGGAAAACGCCGCCCTTGAGGTTTACTCCTACCTAAACGCCCCCTGCGAGGCGTTTGAAAAGTTAAACGCCCACGAACTGAGGGGACTGACCTTCGTAAAAACCCCCGAAGGGGAAACGAAACACTTTTTGTCACTCCACAAGTTTTTTAACCTCGGAGAGTGCGAGGAATACAAACTTCAAAACCTCAAAGGTTTGAAACTTCTCGAAGTTTACGAAAAGCTCGACGG
>JAADCT010000076.1 GCA_013154305.1 Aquificota bacterium | reverse complement strand
CCTTATGAGGGTCGAATTCCTAAGAAGCGTATACCGACTGGAGGACCTACCGCCGATAACGGAAAACCGCAAGGAGGTCGTGTTCGTCGGTCGGTCCAACGTGGGGAAGTCCTCCCTCCTTAACTACCTGGTGGGGAGGTCGGTGGCCCGCGTTAGTAAAACCCCCGGAAGGACGAGGGCTATTAATTACTTTCTTTGGGACGACGAGGGTCTGAAGGCCTTTTTGGTCGACCTGCCGGGTTACGGTTTTGCGCGCGGCGACCGCAAAGAGGTCGAAAACTGGAAAAAACTCATCGAGGGATACTTCAACGAGAGAAAACACAACGTCGGGTTGGTCCTACTTTTGGTAGACTCCAAGGTGGGACCGACCGAACTCGACCGCCTAATGGCCGAGTGGCTCGAATACCTGGGAGTCCCCTACGCGGTGGTCCTTACCAAGGTCGACAAGGCCTCCCAAAAAGAACTCTCCCAAACTCTGAAAAAGGTTAAGGAATTTACCGACAAGCCGGTGGTTAAAACTTCGTCGCGCGAGCGCCGCGGCAAAGAAGACCTGATGAAGTTGATAACGGCCGCATTGAAAGGTTAACTTTCACCTCCCCGCGGGCCTAAGGCCCGCGGGCTTTAAGTTTACTACTGTGAAGAAGTTTTAAAAGGTTAAAAAGTCCCGGGAAAAAAACTTACGCCCGCGGAGATAACTACCGCCCAAAGGGGGATTTTTACCGCTAGTAGTCGTTTTTTTCGACTCCGTAAAAAGGTCCCGTTTTGGTTTTTCTTTAATAGGGGAAACTCCCTTCCTGACCCCGTATGGGTCCTCCTCGGTAGTGAGGCACCTTAAAAGGGTTTCTTTCAACCTGAGTGTTTACCTCTCTACGGTTTTCTTGACCGCAAAAGGTTCGCTACAAGTTGCCCGGTTTTCTTTTCCCTGTCCTCCGCGGGGATTTTTTAAGTTTCCTTGGATTTGTCCAACGGTTTCGTTACTTGCTTCTCCACTTTTTCGCGGGGTTTTTAATTTAACTTTTCGACTTAATCTCTTTGCCTTTTGAACTTCTCCCCTTCGGGGAAGGGAAGTAAAAGACCCAAAGTCGCCATAAGGGCTTTTACCGTTAAAAGGTATCTAAAATTAAAGACCCTATGGCGGTAGAGAGGACTTTGGTAATTATTAAGCCCGACGCGTTTGAAAAGGGTGCGACCGGTAAGATTATCGACCGCTTTTTGGAAGAGGGCTTTAAACTCCGCGCCCTCAAAATGTTTAAGTTCACCAAGGAGCAGGCCGAAGGCTTTTACCACGTTCACAGGGAAAGACCCTTTTTCCAAGAGTTGGTCGAGTTTATGACCAGCGGTCCGGTGGTGGCGATGGTTCTCGAGGGTGAGGACGCCATAAGGCGCGTTCGCGAAATCATCGGCCCCACCGACAGCGAGGAGGCCCGACGCGTTGCCCCCAACTCGATAAGGGCCCTTTTCGGAACCGACAAGGGTAAAAACGCCGTTCACGCCTCCGACAGTCCCGAAAGCGCCGAATACGAAATTTGTTTCGTCTTCTCCAAACTGGAGCAGTTTTAAAAAAGAAAAACCTTAAGGAAGGAGTCCTAAGAGTTTCAGTTCCCTTCTCGTTCTTTCTATTGCCCTTTTCATGCTTTCGGCGGCCTTGTAGGTGTCGCTGAAGCCGAGAATGGCCGATATTACGGCAACGCCGTCGGCGCCCGCCTTTATCACCTCGGGAGCGTTGTAGGGCATTATTCCCCCTATGGCCACCAGCGGTTTTTTGGACCTCTTTTTGGCCTCCCTCAGGAGCTCCACGCCCACCACGACGGGTTTTTCTTTGGTGGGCGTCCGAAAGACGGAACCGAAGGCAACGTAGTCCACCGGAAGGTCGTTGGCCTTTTCCACCTCCTCCAAGGAGTGGGTCGAAAGGCCGATTATTTTGTCCTCGCCGAGGACCTTCCTCGCGACCTCCACCGGAAGGTCGTCCTGACCGAGGTGAACGCCGTCGGCGTCAACCGCCAGCGCGAGGTCCACGCGGTCGTTGACTATTAGCGGAACGCCGTAGCGGCGCGTCAGCTCCCGCAGGGCCTTAAGCTCCTCGTACATTTCGCGGGCGGTCTTTCCCCGGCCCTTGGAGCGGTATTGAACTACCGTAACGCCTCCTTTAATGGCGTTTTCTACGGCCTCCAGCCAGTTTCGTCCCTCGAGGTATCCGTCGTCGGTAATCAGGTAAAGGGTGGGGTCGAACTTCATAAGAGCTCAATTGTCGCCGCTTCTTTTGTCAAGAAACAAGCCGCTTTGATTGTAAATTTACTCCTGACCCCCCAGCAGGAGCAGGTTCAGCGGGCGGGAGAAGACCGAAAAGGTTAAAAACACCTGCCACTCGTAGCGGTTGCCGTCGCGGTTGAACTCCCTGCGGTAGTCCAGCGAAACCTCCCAACACTCCTTTCGGTAGCCGAACTTTGCGCCGAAGTCGACCGTCTTTCGGAGTTTTTGGTCGTAGTACCCTTCGAGGGTCCAAACGAGTCTTTTCCAACCTCCGGAGAGGCCGAAGTTGTACTGCTCCGTTTGGACCTCGTTCCGGTGGTCCTTGCTCAGGAAGTAGCCGCCCCGAAGGGTTAGACCGGAGGAGGAGGTTTTTACCGCCTCCCACCGCAGGGTCAGGGAATGGTAGAAGACCGAACCGAGGTTGTGGTCGTAGTAGAGTTTCCCGTTCAGGGAAAAGGGAAGGGAACCCCCTCCGAGGAGGTAGTAGAGCTTTAAGGGAAGCTTTTTGTAATTCAGGTAAGCCCCGTCGGTCGGGAAGGTGTAGCCGCCGTAAAAGTTGTAGGGCTGTTCGACGATGAGCTCGGCAACGCGCTTTCCCCTCCACAGGAAGCGATTGAGGTTTCGAAAAAGCAGGCTGTTTTCGCGGCTCACGGCGTCGAGGGCGTCAAAAGCGGGCGTCGGCTTCGGCTTAAAGGGCTGAAAGCGGTATTGGGTTTCCCAAAAGGAGTTCCATCCGAAGTTGGCCGTCCGAACGAGGTCGAAGTTGTAAAGGAGGAAGTTGGTCGAAAGGAGAACTCCGAAAGAGTGGTGATAGTTTCCGTAGCGGGTGGAAGAATAGTAGGTGTAAAAGGGCTTTAGCTCAAAGGTCAGGGGCGTCGTTCCCAAGACGCGGCTGTAGCGCATCCGCGGTTCGAGCCGCCACCGCAGGAGCGAGCGGTCGCGGGCGTAAAAGTTGGTCAGTTCCGAAAAACCGTCGAGGTAAAGCCCCCTTCCGAGGGCCACGGTCTTGAGGTAGAAAAAGGCGTCCGGAAGGAGGGCAAGGTCGTCGTCTCGGTCGGTCGAAAGGAGGTTGTAAAAGTAGGTCGCCCTGACGTCGGTCAAAACGGTTCCCTCCTCCCGAAGGTAGTCGACGAAGCTTACGGCGAAACTCTTGTAGTGGAGGTTTCGGTCCTCCCAAAAGGCGTCGTAGAAAAAGTCCTTGTCGGAGGGATACTCCCAACCGAAGCGGAGCTTTCCCCTGTAACCTTTACCGGAAAGAAGAAAGCGGTTTTTCCTCCGGTAGGTCCTCCCCTCCCACCACTTTCCGGGGTAGGCGTCGTCGTAGTAGTATAGGTTGCCGGTCTCGGCGTAAAAGTCGGGGGCGAAGAACTTTCTCAGCTCGACACCCAAACCGTAGAGGCCCCCGCTGCGGTAGTCGAGGGTAAAGGTCGCGTCCGAGTGGGGGCTAACGGCCCAAAAGAAGGGCTGGCGGTAAACAAAGTCGCCGTAGGCGTCTACCCCGACCGAGGGAAAGAGGAATCCGGTCCTCCTTTCGGTTAAAAAGGCGTAGTAGGGCGAGTAAAGGACGGGTACCTTTTCCACCTTTACGGTGGCCGAGTAGGCGGTTCCCTCGCTCCCGTCGGTTTTCAAAACGAACTTTTCGGCGCAGACCTCGGCCTGGAAGTCGGCGCACTTGGAGGCGCAAAAGTTTCTAAAGACCACCTC
>JAADCT010000069.1 GCA_013154305.1 Aquificota bacterium | reverse complement strand
CTTTATCGAAAAGTTAACGGGAATATCTAAAAGGAAAAGGTTAGAAAGGAAGGAGGCTGGTAAAGGCGAGGGAAGCCTGAACTATGGGAGCCACCCAGATACCGAAAAGTACGGTCAAAACAGCGAGCAAACCAATGGCGGTGGTGGGAACGACGAAGCTCCTGTCGGAGGGTTTGGAAATTCCTTGGGGTTCTTCGAGGTACATCTCCTTAATAATCCACAGGTAGTAGGCTACGGCAAAGGCCGAGTTCAGCAGACCTATAAAGGCCAGCCACGCCATTCCGGCGTCGACGGCCGCCTGGAAGAGGTATACCTTTGCTATGAAACCGGCCGTCGGAGGTACGCCGGCCAGCGAGAGCAGCAGCACGGTAAAAATCAAAGCCATAAAAGGATTAACCTTTGCAAAGCCCCTCAATTGTTCCCTCGTCTTTATTCCGTAGTAGTAAATAAGGAGAGTAACGATTAAGAAGGCGCCCGCCTTCATCAAAATGTAGGCGACCGCCTGATATACGATGCCGGTTACCGCCAGCGTCGAGGCGGCGGCGGCAAAACCCACCAAGATGTACCCGGCGTGGGCCACCGAAGAGTAGGCCAAAATGCGGGCAACGTTTTGTTGGGCCAAAGCCAGCAGGTTACCCACGGTCATGGTAACAACCGCCAAAATGGCCAAAAGAATTGCCCAGTCCTCTTTTTGGAACTGAAAGGCCTCAAAGAATACCCGAATAATCGGGATGGCCACGGCGCTTTTGGTAATACCCGCCAAGTAAGCCGCAACCGAAGCCGGAGCTCCGGTGTAAACGTCGGGAGCGTAGAAGTGGTAGGGCGCAAAGGACATTTTAAATCCGATGGCCGAAAGCAGGGCTATAAAACCGAGGGCAAAAAACAGTATTCCCCATCCGTCCGCTTGGGTAAAGAACTTATTAATTTCGGAAAAGTTCAAGGTTCCGGTAATGGCGTATATGACGAGAATACCTATCAGGAAAAAGCCCGTTGCCAAAGCACCGTTGAAAAAGTATTTGGTAGCCGCTTCGGCGGTAATAATGTTCAGGCGTGCCATTACCAGATAGTAAGAGGGAATGGTCATCAATTCCATTGCCACCAACAGGGATACGAAGTTGTTGGCGTAAATGGTCAAAATTGCACCCGACAGGGAAATGGCAAAAACTCCCAATATTTCGGGAAGATTGTCCACGTCCCTGAGGGTGTGATAAATCGTGACCAAAACTACGGCTCCCGTAAACCACACAAACAGCGTAAGCAGAAGGCTAACCGTGTCGGTGGTAAAGAGGTTCGGATAAAGCGGTTCCCCGCCGTTAAATCCGAATAGGAAAAGAATTCCGGCAATCAAAAATACGAGCATGTAGAGGTTTAGGAGCCATTCCTTGGAAAGTCTCAAGAGGGCGGAAACGGCGGGGACCAAGAGACCGCCGAAAGCCAAGGTCAATATTCCGGCAAATATTGCGGTGTTCATCCCTTAACCTCCCAAAACTTTTCCTAAGGTTTCGGCATAGCTGTTGACGAAGTTAAAGAGAACGGAGGGAAAAATACCCAGGAATACGAACAGGGCTACGTAGGCCATAAGGGGCAGTTTCTCCACTACCGGAAGCGGGTGGGGATGGATTTTGGCTATAAGTCCGGAAACCTCACCGTGAATCATTCTACGAATGGCCCAGAAGAAGAAGCCCGCGGTCAAAACTGCGGAAAACGGCAACGCCAGGGCAATCCATCCGAACCTGTCAAAGGCGGCGTAAATGGCGGTAACTTCACCGATAAAGCCGGCGGTTCCGGGAAAGCCCAGTGCGCCGAGCGCCCCGAGCATGTAGAGAACGCTAATAAAGGGAGCTTTCTTCATAAGACCGCTGCCCATTTGGGAGATGTACCAGGTTCCGGTCATGTGATGGATGTAACCCGCAATCATAAACATGAGGGAGATAATGAGCGCGTGGGCAACCATTTCGAATATTGCGGCGCTAATTCCGGCGGCCGTCAAAGTCGCCATAGCCACCAAAACTAATCCCATGTGGTTTATGGAGGAGTAGGCAACCATCCTCTTTACGTGGTCCTCGTAAAGGGCCTTAAAGGCGGCGTGGAATACGGTAAGAAGACCGATGGCCAGCATAAGGTAGATGAAGTGTTTGGAAGCCTCGGGAAAGAGCTCTATGTTCCAACGGAGGAGACCGTAAGCACCCATTTTGAGCAGTAGGCCGGCCAAGATGACCGATATGGGAGAGGGAGCTTGAACGTGGGCGTCGGGCAGCCACGTGTGGAAGGGAACTACGGGCATTTTCACGATAAATCCAACAAATGCCAAAGCCCAAATAATCTTTTGGAGCTCCAGGGGCAGGTTGGCTTCTTTAATAGCAAAAAAGTCGAAGTGGCCGGTGTTTACGAAGATTATCAGGATTGCCAGGAATATGAATATGGAAGCCAGGTGGGTGTACAGGAAAAACTTAACGGCGGCGTATATCCGGTTCTCCGCTCCCCAAATACCGATGTGGAAGAACATCGGGACCAAGGTGAATTCCCAAAAGATGAAGAACCACAGGTAGTTCAGGGATGCAAAGACGCCGACCATGGCGCCGAGGAATACCAATATCAGGAAAAAGTAGGCGCCCGGCCGCTCAACGTTCCACGACGAGAGCGTAACCAAAATCGTAATAATGCCCGTCAGTATTATGAGCGCGATGGAAAGGGCGTCGACGCCTAGGTGGAGGTTGAAGTCCCACTGAGGGAATATGGGATAAAACTCTTCAAACGCGAAGCCTTGTCCGGGATAGTTGAACCACAAAATCAGACCTACCAAAGTAACGAATACGGCGGCCGCCAGGGAAAAGTACTTGGCGTGTCTGTCGAAAAAGTAAGCAAAGGGGGCCAACAAAACCGGTATCAAGATAGCGCTGAGCAGCATCCTCCTTCCTCCTTATCAAAGTATTACGAGGTAGAAGTAGTAAAGAACGATGGCTCCCGCCGCGAAGATGGTGAGGTAGTGAATTAGGTCACCGGTTTGAATAACGCGGGCTTTTTCCCAGGCTTTCAGGGCAACTTTTGCCACGCCGTTTACGATGTAGTCGTAAACGTTGCGGTCAATCCAGTGGGCGAGCCACGCGATAAATTCGACTACGAAGTTTTTGGCAAGCCAACGCAGGACGAAGTCTACGAAGAAGGCGTTGTAAAAGGCCTTGTTCAGGGCTCCCATAATGGGGTCGCGCAGAAGCTGTTCGGTATTAATCCACCGCTTGTAGTAAATGGCCCACGCCGCAAAGAAGGCAACCGCCATCAGGGAAAAGACCAAAATAGTCAGCGCCCAATCGTGGGGAATGTGGGCGTGTTTTTCAATAAGCTGAACTATCGGTTTGTGGAATATTCCAACCAAGAAAGTCAGCGCCGCCAGGATGAATAGGGGAATGAGCATTACGGGATAGGCTTCCCTGGCCCTCTTTGCCACCTCGTTGGGTTCGCCGGTAAAGATTTGGAACCACAGACGGAATCCGTAGTAGATGGTCAAAACGGCCGCCGTTAGGACGAACGCAAACACTATAGGGTCACCCGAAACTTTGGCTTCGTAAACAATCCATTCCTTCGAGAAGAAACCGCTGAGGGGAGGAATACCGGCCAGGGACAAAACGGCTATGAGGAAGAGAATTGCCGTTATGGGCATTATCTTCATAAGACCGCGAATTTTGAACGCGTCCTTCTCACCGGTAAAGTGGATGACGTTACCGGCCGAGAGGAACATCAGGGCCTTAAAGGTGGCGTGCGAAACGAGGTGGAAAATACCGGCGGCCAAAGAGCCGGCACCGAGACCGACGAACATCAGCCCCAGGTTCTCCATAGTGGAGAAGGCGATAATCCTTTTGATTTCGCGGTGAACCATTGCGCCGAGAACGGCGATAATCGCCGAGAGGGCACCTATTGCCATTATGACGTAGAGAACTTTCGAATACTCGTAAAAGTCAAAGAGTCGACCGACCAGGAAAACGCCCGCGTTTACCATAGTGGCGGCGTGGATGAGGGCCGAAACGGGGGTGGGACCTTCCATTGCGTCAAGCAACCACGGAAAGAGCGGAAATTGGGCCGACTTTCCGATGGCACCGCCAAACATTAACAGGGCCGCGGCCGCGGCTATAAACAGCGGTATCGCTCCGGCCGCCGCCAGGGAATTAAGCTCTTGAACGTTCAAGGTACCGGTATACCACCAAATGAGGATTATTCCCGCAAGGAAAAAGCCGTCGGCAAACTTCGTCATTAGGAAGGCTTTAAGACCGGCGTCGGCGGCGCTGTTTTTGTAGTACCAGTAGGCGATTAGCAGATAGGATGCCAGTCCCATGAACTCCCAAAAGATGAACATTGCGATTAGGTTGTTGGAGACGGTGAGACCGAGCATCGAACCGATGAAAAAGGTCATTTTCATGAAGAAGCGATGGGGACTTTCGTCGTGCTCCATGTAGCCGCGGGAGTAGACGATAATTAGGAATCCGAGCAGCGCCGCAACCGCGTAAACGACGGCGGCCAGACCGTCCACGAAAATACCAAAGGGAACCGAAATACCTCCGAAGTTAAACCATTCAAAGCTGTGGCTATAGGTGTTTCCGGTGGCCACGCCCAGCAAAACGGTAAGGGCTACCACGGCTGAAAATCCGGTTAGCGCCAGCGAAAGATACCACGAATACCACCGATTGGTGTAGTGGCTGATTAACCATATAAGGGGTGCACCGAAAATCGGCAGCAACACCGAAAGGTAAATCAGTACCTCCATCGCTTACCACCTCAGGTTGTTTAGTTTTTCGGGGAAAGATATACCGTATTTACGGACAAGGATAATTAGCAAGGTCAAACCTACCGCAACTTCGAGGGCCGCTATCGCGATGGCGAAGAAGGCTATGATTACGCCGTCGGCGCCGTGCTGGGTTGCGAAAGCCGCTAGACCTACGTTGGCACCGTTAACGATAATTTCGGTCGAAATTATCATTTTGAGGAGTGACTTTCTGGACAGCAGTCCGTAAAGGCCTATAGCCACCAAGGAAAAGGCAACCAACAAAAACCAAAGCATGGGTTCGTGGGTGAATTTCATTTCATTCCTCCTTCTGGAGTTTTTTGGTAAGGAGGTAGTAAGCTCCGTAAATAATACCTACGGCGGTAAAGCTAAGGGGTATAACCAGCAGGGCGTACTTATCCATAAATACCTGGGCTATTTCCTTTAGGGAAATTTCCAGGTAAGGTTTGGTTTGTATCCCTATCCAAATGGAGGCGATTACGCCGGTAACGAAGGTTGCCAAAGCTACGCCGGCGGCCAGTTTGCTTTCGCGTTGTTCCTCCTCCCTTTCACCGATGGTTAGGATTGCAAACAGAACCAAGATGGCCACGCCTCCGGCGTAAATGGCCAATTGGAAGGCTCCGAGAAGGGGAAAGCCCAGCGAGAAGTAAAAGAGTGCTATTTCCGTAAGAAGGGTTGCGAAGGCGACGAGAACCCAGATAAAGTTGGTAAGCTCTATTGCCGCTATGGCGGTGGCTATAACCACCAAAAAGAGAATGGTAAAGTAGAGAAGCATCTTCTAACCCTCCTCGGTCTGTTTTTGTTCCTTCTCCTTTTGCTTTTGCAGGTCCTTCAGCACCAGGGCGTTTTTGGTTATGTCGCCGACCGGTTTGGCCCAAAGTTCGTCCAATTCCGGCGTTAGGTCTATTTCTTTAATAATGAGTTCGTAGTCGGTTGTCAAGTAAATCGACTTTTCCTTTGTAGGACAGGCGTCCTCACACATTCCGCAGTAGCAGCAACGCCCGAGGTTTACGACCGGCATAGCTCGCGGCCGCTTTAATCCAGTGGGAACCATAATAATGGCGCCGATGGGGCATGCCCTTTCGCAGGCAAAACACCCTATGCAGGTTTCGGCGTTGATAAAGTGCTTGCCCCTAAACCTTTCGCTCTTTTGTTTTACTTCGGGATTTTTTTCGGGAAAGTAGGTGGTGTCCTTGGGCTTTACGGCCCTCGACACCACCAAGGTGATTTTTTCAACTATGTTGAGCAGCATCTTTTCACCCCCTTTAAATGGCCTTCAGGATGAGAATTACCGCAATGTTGAGCAGCGACAGCGGTACCAGGATTTTCCAGGTTAGGCGGATGAGCTGGTCCAACCGGATTCGGGGAGTGGAAGCCCTGATGGCGAACGCCAGGTAGTAAACGAAGAATATCTTGATGAAGAACCAGACCCACCCGGGCAGGAACGGACCTTTAAAACCTCCGAGAAAGAGCGTAACGGTCATTGCGGCCAAAACGAAAACTTCCAAAAACTTTGCTCCCGCCAGGAGCAGGTATCCGACTCCGGTGTACTCGGTCAGAAAACCGTAAACGATTTCCTGCTCCGCTTCGGGAATGTCGAAGGGGGGCCTGTCCGCCACAATGAGAATGGCCACGAGGAAGATGGCGAAACCCACCAAGTTTACGAAGAATCCGATAATGTCGAACTTTTGAACGATTTCAACGTAGTTGAAGGTTCCGTACCAGAGGGCAACCGACAAACCGGCCAACCACAGGGGAATTTCCCCCGAAATCAACTGGTTGATAACCCGAATTCCTCCGATGAAGGGATACTTACTGCGGGAAACCCATCCGGCAAATAGGAATATGGCCGGCAGAGAGGTCAGCAGGGCCAGCGAAATAACGAGGTCGAAGTCGGTGGATACTATCCACAGGTTTTCGTCGTAGGGAATGAACGCCGCAACGAGGGCAACCATTAAAAACGCCACCGCCGGGACGAGCAGGAAGAGAAACTTGTCCGCCTCGCGGTGGATGATGACCTCCTTCTGAAGGATTTTGAAGATGTCGGCCACCGTTTGGAATATTCCGTAGGGTCCTACGTAATACGGGCCGGTTCGTCCGTGCATGTCGGCGACCAGCTTCCTCTCTAGGTAAAAGGTCGTGAAGATGACCAACAGGAGGAAGGTAAGTCCCGGAAAGACCAGCGTTTTAAAGAGAATGAGACCCCAGTCCATTTTCCTCCTCCCTCGGCTTTATCGGTCCAGGTCTCCGTGGCATATATAGAGACTAGCAAATATCGTCGCCAAGTCGGCCAGCTTGTGACCGGGGGCGATTTTTTCCAATACCCATATGTTCATAAACGAGGGAGCCGAAATTTTAACCCTGTAGGGGCCGGTTCCCCCGTCGCTGACCACAAAGTATTCGACCGCCCCCCTTGCCCATTCGACGGCCGAATAAACTTCACCCGCCTTTATCTTTTTGGGCATCCGAACTTTCCACTTGTCGCCTTCAGGCATGCCCTCCAACGCCTGTTTGAGGATTTTTACCGACTCCTCCACCTCTTCGAGGACGACCAAAAAGCGCGAATAGGCGTCTCCGTCTTCCTTGGTTACGACGTTAAAGTCGAAGTCCTCGTAGGAGCTGTAGGGGTAGCGCTTCCTTACGTCGTAGTCTACGCCCGAAGCCCTGGCAACCGGACCCCTCAGACCCATTTCGTAAACCAACTCTTTGGGAATGACGCCGACGCCTTTATACCTTTCGACCAGCGTCGGGTTGTCCCTGAAGAGTTCCTTGTATTCGGGCCAACGGCGTTCGGTTTCCTCAATGGCCTTTTTAAGAAGTTCAAAGTCTTCCTTGGTCGGCGCGTACTTCAGTCCGCCGGGAACGATGGAGGCCGTCGAAATTCTGTATCCCGAATAGTGTTCGAGGAAGTCGAGGTAATACTCCCTCAGGGAGAGAACCCACATCATCGGGGTTGCAACCCCGAGGGCTCCGAACATCGAGCCTATTCCTATGAGGTGGGAAACTATCCTCCCGACCTCGGCAAGGATTACCCTGAAGTACTGCACGTTTTTGGGAACCTCAACTTCGGCCAGCTTTTCCACGGCGAGGGCCCAGTTGACCAGCGTTCCGAGGTCGTCGATAAAGCAAATCCTTTCGATGTTTACCACCGCGTTTTCCCACGTGCGGTATTCGAGGAGCTTTTCCAGGTTCCGCGTAACGTATCCGGGGTCGTTTTCGACCTTTACGATGGTTTCACCGTCCAGCCAGACCTTAATGCGCATAGGGCCGGATGCGGGGTGCTGAACACCCCAGTTCAGTATCATCAGGTCGCCTTCCCTACCTACGGGCTCGGTAATTATTTGAGCACCCCTGTACATTTTCAAAACCTCCCTTTAGCTTCTGTGGGCCTCGGGAATGTAGGACTTACGCTGAACCCACTTACCCTGAAGGGTGTCGTCGAGGAGCATCGGTTTCAACCGCGGATGACCTACGAAGTTGATGCCGAACTTTTCCCACTCCTCCCTCTCGCAGGCCTCGATGGCCGGATAGATGTCGTGAATGGAGTCGATTTGGGGATTGTCCAAAGGTATTTCCGTCCTTATTACCACCCAAACCTTTTCTTCTAAGTTCTCGAAAAAGTAGTTGAGTTCCAAACCTCGACCCTTCGGAGAATAATCGACCGGTGCCAGAGTGTGGAAGAAGTTAAAACCCTCCTGTTTCAGGAGTTTGGCAACCTCCCTTATGTGGACCGGCTCAATTTCAAAGAGGTAAGTTTCGGCCACCAGGTTGTGCGGATACTCCTTTGCCTCGACGCCGAAGTAAGTTTTCATTAACTTTTTTAGACCCTCTATACCCATACCGTGCCTCCGAACGGGTTTTTAATCGAAATGATAGAAAAAAGGAGCCGGAAAGTTGACTTTAACCGCCGACGAAGAAGGGCTGCTGGGCGAGGAGGGGATTTTTCTCCAGCTCTTTTTTGAGGATTTCGCGCCAGGTTCCCTGGGTTTCCGCCTTCGCGTCGCGGCGTTCGCGGATGATTTTCTTCATTTCGAGCAGACCGTCGAGAATGGCCTCCGGCGTGGGCGGACAACCGGCGACGAAAACGTCGGGCGGCAGGATTTCGGGAACGTTGGTCACCACCGAGGTCGAGTCGTAGTAGGGACCGCCGTCAAAGGCGCAGGAACCTATTGCGAAAACGTATCTCGGCTTGGGCATTTGGTCG
This sequence comes from Aquificota bacterium, assembly GCA_013154305.1. Taxonomy (GTDB): domain Bacteria; phylum Aquificota; class Aquificia; order Aquificales; family QOAS01; genus QOAS01. The sequence continues at coordinate 8,795 of JAADCT010000069.1, read as the reverse complement.
TAGGTCATCAGAAGAACCGGCAAGACCTTCCGCGAAATCAAGCCCGTAATAACGATAAAGTCGGCCTGCCTGGGAGAGGGTACGGGCATAAAACCGTAGCGCTCCCAGTCGAAACGGGGACCCATCAGGGCCAAAATTTCGAGCGAGCAGCAGCCCGAACAGTAGTGAACCATCCACGGGCTGTTAGCCCGCGCCCAACCGAAGAAGTCAAGAAACTTGGTCAACATAGCGCCTACCTCCTATGATGTGCAGGATGGCAATTAGTAGGGGTATTACAAAGAGTAAATAAATCCAGATGCCTTGTCCATTAGTTAGCGCCTTCAAAGCCAGGAACATACCCACCATGTCCATCGTCAGAAACAAAATTCCGAAAAAGTAGTAGCGAAAGTTCGACTTTTTGGGCAAAGGTCCTTCCGGGGGAACCGCACACTCGTAGGGAATGTGTTTGGCCACCGAATCCCCTTTTGGAGCGTAAAGCAGGGCGATTAGCCAAAAGAGAACGGCGGTAACGAGAAGGGCAACGACGAAGACGATAAAGGCCGCCAGCATCCCTTTAACCTCCGCAGGGTCTTTAGGTATCTTTCATATATTGCTATAGAAAAAAGAGAGAAGGCAACCGGCGGCGGTCGCCGTCTTCGCTGACTTTTACCATAAAAACCGTTAGGAAGCGCAAATTTAAGGTCGTGCTATGGCAAAAACCGAACCCTTTGACCTCTACGCGGACGACTACGAGCGCTGGTTTGAAAAAAACGACAAACTTTACCTTTCGGAGGTCGGGCTCCTCCGTTCCCTTGTGGGGGACTTTAAAAAGGGATTTGAGGTCGGCATCGGGACGGGAAGGTTTGCCCTCCCTTTGGGGATTAAAAGGGGAGTCGACCCCTCTTGGTCGATGTTGAAGCTCGCCCTTTCGCGGGGTCTGGAAGTGGTCAGGGGCGTGGCCGAGGCCCTGCCGCTTAAAGACGAAAGCGTTGACCTGGCGTTAATGGTTACGACCATCTGTTTCGTCGACGACCCCGTAAGGTCCCTGAAGGAGGTCGACAGAATTCTGGTTCCCAAAGGTCGCTTCGTTTTGGGTTTCGTCGACAAGAATTCCTTTTTGGGAAAACTTTACGAGCGAAAAAAACCCAAGAGCAAGTTTTACGGTCCGGCCACCTTTTACTCGGTCGACGAGGTTTTAAAACTGGCGGCGGAACACACCTCCCTTCGGCCGACAAAGGTACTTCAGACCATTTTCGGGACGGAAAACCGCCTTTATCCGATTAAGGAAGGTTTCGGCGAGGGGGCCTTCGTCGGGATTTTATTTGAGAAAGGAGGAAAACTGCAGTAGGTATTGGGCCGTAACGGCGTCCATGGTTTGGAGGTGTTCCAAAAGCCACGGAACGAAACGGGTTTTGAGGTATTCGGCCACCGCCGAGGGGTCCCTGCGCTCCTCCCACTCCTTCCGGAGCCGGTTCAGTTCGTCCCTTATTCGGTCGTGCTCGGCCTTGTGAACCGGATAGGCGAAAAATCTCGTCTTTTCCATAAGCCCCTCCTCGAAGGAAAAGTGACTTTCGACGTCGGCAAGGAAGGCTTCTAAAAGCTCGGCAGTCCTTTCGGGGTTGCCCTTTTTCGCCGCCTCGTAGAGGTCGTTTAGAACCTCCAACTCCCTCAGGTGGACCTCGTTCATCGGCGAAAAGACGACCAGGGGCAGCCGGTCCTTTTCGAGGAGCATCTTTGGAAAATGTAGGCCTTCCTCCCGCAGAGGGTAGGAGCCGCGGGGCCCTCGCCGAAAGGGCCCGCTTTCCTGTTCGGAATTATAATGTTAGAAACTTAACAAATCCTAACCGGCAGGAGGCGGGAATGGACATAGGAGTATTGCTAAACCACACCCTCTTCATTCAAGCCGTTTTGTTTCTCATCTTCCTCTTTCTGGTTCATCAGATTTACGTGAAACCTTACTCCAAAACGGTAGACCAAAGGAACGCCCGCATTTTGGAGCTCACCAAGGAGGCCGAACGCTTTAGGGAAGAAGCCGCCCGATACTACAAAGAGGCGGAGAAAATACTCAACGAGGCCAGCCAAAAGGTCAACCAAATAATTGAAGAAGCCCGCAGGGAGGCAAAGGCCGAGGCCGAAAAAATCATTGAAGAGGCCGAAAAAGAGGCGGAGCAGAAAATAGCCAAGGCGAAAGAGGAGATTGCTAAGGAACTCGAGGAGGCCAAAAGGCAAATAGAGACCAAGGTGGAAACCTTGGCCAAGATTATCGTCGAAAAATTCGTCGGGGAGAGGAAGCAATGAGAAAGGTAGGCTTTTGGGGCGTTCTCGGCGTAATGCTGGCCGCCGGCGTTGCCGCGGCCGCCGAACAGGGGGGCCACGGAGGCGGTCCCGACCTCCACAGTCCTTGGGTCTTGGTCTGGAAGGGTATAAACATCGCCGTAGTAATAGGGGCCCTCGTTTACTTTTTCAGGGAACCCTTCCTCCGCTGGGTGGAGGAGTACAAAAATCGGATAATTCAAAACATCCGCGAGGCGGAGCAGGAACACCGCAAGGCCAAGGAGGAACTTGAAAAGGCCCGCAAGGCCCTCGAAGAGGCTAAGGAAAAGTACGAAGAGAGCCTGAAGGTGGCCGAGGAAACCGCCCGCCGCGAAAGGGAAACCATTTTGGCCCAGGCTAGGGAAATAGCCGAAAGAATTAGGGAAAAGGCGGAAAAGGTCGTAGAAATCGAAACCAACAAGGCCAAGGAGGAGCTCCGCAGGTACGCCGCCCAAAAGGCCATCGAGCTTTCGGAGAGGATGCTCAAGGAGGTGTTCAGCGACCCCGAGGTTCAGAAAAAGTACGCCGAGAGGATGCTTTCGGAGTTGAGCAAAAACTGAGGAGGCCGGGTTATGACGAAAGGAAGAGCTTTGGCCAAGAGGGTCGTAAAGGTTCTTTTAAACCGTTTGAGGAACGACACGGAGGAGCAAATCCGCTTTTTGGAACTCCTCCGTCTGCTCGACGAACTTTACAAAAAAAACAAAACTTTTAAGGACCTGGTTTTGAACGACGGTATTCCTCTCTCCGAAAAGAGGAAGGTTTTTGAAACTTTGGCCCAAAAGGTCGGGGTTAAAAACGGGGAGCTGGCCGTCGAGCTTATGGAGTTTTTAACCAAACACCACGCATTTAAGTACCTGTCGCTGATTATTCGCTCCTATCAATACGAGCTGGAAAGCGTTTTGGGTACGGTGAAGGCCGAGGTCGTTGCCGCCGCCGAGCTTCCCGAGGAGCTGAAGAAAAAACTGGTGGAGGTCTTGGAAAACAAACTCCGCAAAAAGGTGGAGGCCGACTTTTCGGTGGACCCGGAATTGGTCGGCGGTTTCGTCGTAAGGACCACCTCCTTCGTGGTGGACGCCTCCGTCAGGGACCTTCTTAGGGAACTTGCGATGAAAATATAAAAACTTTTGGAGGAGGTTTGAAATGGCCCTGTCCTACGAGGAAGCTCTGAAAATCTTGGAAGAAAGGCTTAAGGAGTTCGAACCTAAGGCCAAACTCGACGAGGTCGGAGTGGTTTACTACGTCGGAGACGGAGTTGCCCGCGCCTACGGCCTCGACAACGTAATGGCAATGGAAATCGTCGAATTCGACACCGGCGTTAAGGGCGTTGCCTTCAACCTGGAGGAGGACAACGTCGGTATTATCATACTGGGCTCGGAGGCGGGAATTAAGGAGGGTTCGCTCGTAAAGAGGACGGGACAAATCCTCTCCATCCCCGTCGGAAAGGGATTGATAGGAAGGGTGGTAGACCCCTTGGGCAATCCCCTCGACGGAAAGGGACCCATCGAATACGAATACATGTCGCCGGTTGAAAAAATTGCCCCGGGTATCGTTAAGAGGAAGCCGGTCCACGAACCCCTCCACACCGGAATTAAGGCCATCGACGCCATGATACCCATCGGTAGGGGTCAGAGGGAGCTCATCATCGGAGACCGGAACACCGGTAAAACCACCGTCTGCATCGACACCATTCTCTCGCAAAAAATTCACAACGAGCGGAACCCCGACGACAAAATTTACGCCGTTTACGTGGTGGTCGGTCAGAGGAGAAACGCCGTTGCCCGTCTCATAGACCTGCTCGAAAAGCACGGCGCTATGGAATACACCACCGTTGTGGTGGCCGACGCGACCATGGCCCCCGCGCTTCAATTCCTGGCACCCTTTAGCGGATGCACCATCGGCGAATACTTCCGCGACAACGGAATGCACGCCGTCGTTATCTACGACGACCTTACCAAGCACGCCGAGGCCTACAGGGCCCTGTCGCTCCTGATGCGCCGTCCGCCCGGTAGGGAGGCCTATCCCGGTGACGTCTTTTACCTCCACTCGCGGCTTCTCGAGAGGGCGGCCAAGCTCAACGACGAGCTGGGTGCCGGTTCGCTTACCGCCCTGCCGATAGTCGAGGCCAAGGCCGGTGACGTTACCGCCTACATTCCGACCAACGTTATTTCGATTACCGACGGTCAGATATTCCTCGAAACCGACCTCTTTAACAAAGGCGTAAGGCCCGCCATCAACGTCGGTATTTCGGTTTCGAGGGTCGGAGGTGCGGCCCAAACCAAGATTATGAAAAAGGTGGCCGGTAAGCTGCGCCTCGACCTCGCCCAATTTAGGGAGCTGGAGGCTTTCGTTCAGTTCGCCTCCGAGCTCGACGAGGCCACCAGGAAGATTATCGAAAGGGGTCTGCGTCTGGTCGAGCTTCTCAAACAGGAACCCTACAATCCCATTCCCTTCGAAAAGCAGGTTATCGCCATCTACGCCGGAACGAGGGGATACCTGGACGACATTCCCGTCGAGTCGGTCCGCAAGTTCGAGAAAGAACTTTACGCGTTCCTCGACGCCGAAAAGCAGGACCTGTTGGAGGAGATTCGCAGGGTTCAGGACCTCACCCCCGACATCGAAAGGAAAATCAAAGAAACCCTTGAAGAGTTCAAGAAGAAGTTCGTTCCCTAATCCCGTTTTTCCTTCCTTTTTAAAACTCGGCAAGTTCTTTGAAAATCGAAACCAGTTTCCGGGTGTAGGGGTGCTTCGGTTCCCGGTATAGGTCGAAAACCGAACCTTCCTCGACCACCCGCCCGTCCTTTAGGACCACGACGCGGTCGGCAATTTCCCAAACCACCCCAAAGTCGTGGGTGACGAAGAGTATGGAGGAACCCTCCTCCTTTAGCCGACGAAAGAGAGCCAAAACGACCTTTTGGGTCGACACGTCGAGGGCGGTGGTGGGTTCGTCGGCCAAAAGCAATAGTGGCCCGTTTACCGTGGCGTCGGCCACGTTTACCCTTTGCTTCAATCCTCCCGAAAGTTGGTGGGGATAGGAATTGTAAACCCGAACCGGGTCCTCGACGCCGACCTTTTCCAAAGAGAGGAGGGCCTGCCTCCTGCAGTCGCGGTCGGGGTGGTGAATAAAACACGTTTCCGCCACTTGGTCGCCAACCTTGAAGAGGGGGTCCAGGTATAGGGAAGGCTCTTGAAATACGAACCCTATTTGGTTTCCCCGAAGGGCGTCGAGCTCTTTTTTCGGAAGTTTGAGGAGGTTTTTACCCAAAAAGAGGACCGAACCGTCGGCCGAGGCCTCCGGCGGTAAAAGACCGCCGATTGCCCTCAAAACGGTGGACTTTCCGCTTCCGCTCTCGCCCACCAGACAGACGACCTCGCCTTTACCGACCTCAAAGGACACCCCTCTAACGGCTTCAACCGACCCGTATCGGACCGTCAGACTTTCGACCTTTAAAAGGGACATTAAAGAGGAAAGACTAACGGGGAAAGGCCTCGCCGGTCGTCAGCAACCGGACCAGGTCCTGCACGATTATAAAAATCATAAAGCTTACTATCAGGGCAAATCCGATTTTAAACCACCACTCTTTAAAGGTTTTGGGGAGGGGTCTGCCCCAAATCCACTCTATCAGCGTCAAAACTATCATCCCTCCGTCGAGGACGGGCAGGGGCAGGAGGTTGAAAAGACCCAACTGGACCGACAAAACGCCCATGGCGCTGAGAAAGGTCCACAAACCGGCCTTGGCCGCCTCGCCGGCGAAGTCGGCTATGGCTATGGGCCCTCCCAAGGTTTTTATCGAAACCTCTCCGGTAATCAGACCCCAAAGGGTTTTTAAGGTCAGGTAGCTCAGAAACAGGGTTTGTTCGACGGCCGCCTTCAGGGCCTCCAGCGGCGAAAGCTTTTTCTCGACGAATTCCACCTTCGGCGCTATTCCCAAAATCGGAACTTCCCTACCGTCGGGCAGTTTCTTGACCTCCGGAACCACCGTCACGGTAAAGACCTTTCCGTCCCTTTCCACCTTGAGGGTAAGGGGTTTGGAACCGTTTTCCCTTATCAGTTTTACCAGCTGTCGCCAGTCCTCAACTGGAACGCCGTTTACCTCCAGTATGCGGTCGCCGGGCTTGAGACCGACCTGCTGGGCCGGCGAACCTTCCAAAACCCGCCCCACCACCGGCGGCAGGGGTTGTTCTAAACCCAAGCCCTTTGCCAGAACGTCGAAGCTTAACCGAACCTTCAGGTTTATCGGCTTCCCGTTCCTTTCCACCGTTAGGACCACTTCCTCGCCCACCTTCCACCGCAGGAGGCGGTCGAGTTCCTCCCAACTTCGGACCGGTTTTCCGTCGACGGCCACTATGCGGTCTCCCGGCTTCAATCCGACCTTTTCGGCCAGGGAACCGGGCTCCACCCTTTCCACCACGGGCGGTTTCAGGAGGTAGGCGGGAACCTCCTGCGGTTTCAAAAAGACGACCCAAAAGACCAAAATCGCAAAGAGGAAGTTAAAGAGGGGACCGGCGGCGGCTATCAGTATGCGTTGCCAGGGCGGTTTGGCGTAAAAGGAGCGGGGGTCCCTGCGGGCCTCCTCGTCGTCCTCCTCACCGTAAAGTTTGACGTAGCCGCCCAGCGGCAACAGGGCTATCTGATAAACGGTTTCACCCCACCGCTTTTGGATAATGGGCGGGCCGAAGCCGATGGAGAAAACCTCAACCTTAACGCCAAAAAGCTTGGCAAAGGTAAAGTGTCCGAGCTCGTGAACCCAGACCAAAATGCCGATGAGGACCAAAAAGGCCAAGAAGGTTTCCATGGTTTTCCTATTTTGGCGAAGGGGCCTTGCCGCCGCACGGAAATAAATCCCCCGAAGGGCTTGTATCCTATTTAACGATGGCCGACACGGTCGGAAGGGACGAGGGTCTTAAGGTAGTAACGGCGCCGAAGTTCAGAAAACTTCCCAAGGGCGAGGTAAAAAAACACGTTATCGACCTGCTGGTTCAAAACGAACACGGCGTTCTGGCGCGCATAGTTACGCTGATAGCCGGAAAGGGTTACAACATCGAAAGTCTTTCGGTCGGCGAAACCCACGAAAAGGGTCTGTCGAGGATGACCATCGTCGTCGAGGGGGACGAGCACGTTATCGAACAGGTGGTTAAACAGCTGCGGCGCCTTATAAACACCATAAAGGTGCGCGACCTTACCGACCTTCCCCACATAGAGCGCGAACTGCTTTTGGTAAAGGTTAACCTCGGAAGCCAGCGGGCGAGGGAGGAGGTTTTTCGGCTCGTTCAAATCTTCGGCGCCAAGATTTTGGACGTTTCCCACGGAAGTTATACGATAGAGCTGGTGGGCGACGGCGAAACGGTCGACCACTTTATCGAACTGGTAAAGCCCTTCGGCATTAAGGAGCTTATCAGGACCGGAAAGGTTGCCATGAAGAGGGACCTCGCCGGGGGTAAGGATGAGGAGTAAAACTCCGCCGGTGGCCGCGCTGATAGACTACGGCATGGGAAACCTGGGGAGCGTCGCCAAGGCGCTGGAAAAGGTCGGTTTTTCCGTTCGGAGGACCTCCGACCCCTCCGACCTCGAAAGGGCCGACGCCGTCGTCCTTCCGGGGGTGGGGGCCTTCGGAGATGCCGTCAGGAACCTTAAGGAGTTAAAACTTTTTGACGCAATCCGCAGGGAGGTCCTCGACCGCAAAAAACCCTTTTTGGGAATATGTTTGGGTCTTCAGCTCCTCTTTGAGAGGAGCTACGAATTCGGCGAGCACGAGGGCCTGGGGATTTTGGAAGGGGAGGTTCTCCACTTCGGGGACCGCGTTTCCAAGGTTCCCCACATGGGTTGGAACGAAATACATCCCAAAAAGGACCATCCGACCTTGGAGGGTCTGAAGGAGGGTGACTACTTTTACTTCGTCCACTCGTTTTTCGTCTCGCCGAAGGACCCCTCGGTGGTTCTTACGGAAACCGACTACGACGGTTTCTTCTTCACCAGCGGGGTGGCCTTCGAAAACGTGGTGGCCTTTCAATTTCACCCCGAAAAGAGCCAAAAGAAGGGTCTAAAGGTCCTGGAAAACTTTAAGCGGTTCGTTGAAAACTTCCGCCCTTAAAGGGCGGGGTTTAACCTTTAAAGGCGGAAGTAGGAAAAGGGAAAGAAAAGAGAAACCGTTTTTACTGCTCCTCTTCTTCGTAGCCGGCCGGTTTTTCCACGATGTAGAGAATGTCGTCCCACGGGTGCCTGTAGAGGGGCAGGCCGAGGCGTTTCTCGTCGAGGTAGTGCCCGATAAAACCTATCGACCTTCCGAGAACGAAGAAGGCGTTGAAGGCTCCAGCGTCGATGAGTTCCTCAATCTCCTTGTCGGAGTAGCCCAAGGCTTTGAACATGTCCACCAAAAGAACGCCGATGGTTCCGTCAACGTTGAGAATGAGGTTTTCCTTCTTGGAGGTGGTAACCTTTTCAACCTCGAGGGCGTAATCCAGATATTCGGTGCTGGGGAAGTGTTTTTTGGCGTAGTTTTTGAGGA
>JAADCT010000015.1 GCA_013154305.1 Aquificota bacterium | reverse complement strand
GACTAATAAGGGCCAGGGAATTCCTCATGAAGGACGCCTACTCTTTCGACGCCGACTACGAGGGAGCCGAAAAGGCCTACGACCTCATGGGGGAAACCTACGAAAGAATATTCGACCGCATAGGTTTGAAGTATTTAAGGGTTCTCGCCGACACGGGACAAATCGGCGGTAAGAAGTCGGAAGAGTTCGTCGCCCTCACGCCCTACGGGGAGGCAAAGGTTGCCCACTGCGAAAAGTGCGGCTATGCGGCAAACGCAGAGATAGTTCCCCTCAAAAAACCCGAGCCCGAAAACGAGGAGGAAAAACCCCTTCAAAAGGTTCACACCCCCGATGTAAGAACGATAGAGGAACTTGCGAAGTTTTTAAAGGTTGAACCGAGAAAAATCCTAAAAAGTTTGCTCTACATAGTAAACGGCGAGCCGGTTTTGGTCCTAATAAGGGGCGACCGCGAGGTGGACGAAAACAAACTTGAAAAGCTCTTTGGGACCGACAACTTCAGGCTCGCCACCGACGAGGAGATAAAGGAAATTTTGGGCACCGAAAGGGGTTTCGTCGGTCCTATAAATCTCCCCGAAGGGAAGATTAAGAGGATTATTTGGGATAACTCCCTCTACGGGGTTAAAAACCTGGTGGTCGCCGCCAACGAGCCGCACTATCACTTCGTAAACGCCAACCCGGGTAGGGACTTCGAATACGGCGAATTTTTCGACGTAGCCGAGGTCAAAGAGGGCGACCCTTGCCCCGAGTGCGGTGCGCCCTTGAAAATTTCCAAAGGCTTGGAGGTCGGCCACATTTTCCTCCTCGGAACCAGGTACTCGGAACCGATGCAGGCCTACTTCGTGGACAGGGACGGTAAGGAAAAGCCGATAGTGATGGGCTGCTACGGTATAGGCGTGTCGAGGCTAATGTCGGCGATAGTTGAACAATCCCACGACGAACACGGAATAATCTGGCCCGTGGGCGTTGCCCCCTTCGAGCTGGAGATACTGCCCTTGAACGTTACCGACGAGACGCAAAAAGAGGTCGCCGAAAAGCTCTACAAAGAGGCCCTAAAGAGGGGCATCGACGCAATAATCGACGACCGCGACGAGCGGGCCGGCTTCAAGTTTAAGGACGCCGACCTGGTCGGAATTCCCTACCGCATAGTGGTCGGAAGAAAGGCCAAGGACGGCGTCGTCGAGGTTCAGGTCCGCAAAACGGGCGAAAAGTTCGACGTTCCAATCGATGAGGCCCTCGACAAGTTTGAGGAGCTAAAGAGAAAGGAGTTGGAAAACCGCTGAGCTTTTACCTTTTAAAAAGCCCGGCCTTCGGCCGGGGTAAAACCCTTTTCGTTTAAGTTAAGGTGGGAAGGCGGCCCGTCAGACCCGCCGTCTCCTCCAGGCCCAAGGTCAGGTTGGCGTTTTGAACCGCCTGGCCCGAGGCACCCTTCACCAGGTTGTCAATAGCCGAAATTACCACCGCAAAGCCGGTTCTTTCGTCGTAGGCCGGATAAACGAAGCAGTAGTTGGTGTCCCTCGGAACCTTGGCGTGGGGCGGAGAATTCAAAACCCTCACAAAGGGCTCGTTTCGATAGGTTTCCCGATAGAGTTCCAAAAGGTCCGCCCTTTTGACCCGAACCTGGACCATCGACAGCATCCCCCGGTCTATCGGTATCACCGCCGGGGTGAAGCGAACCTTCACCCCTTTGGGGTTTATCAATGAGGCGACGAACTCCATTTCGGGCGTGTGGCGGTGGCCCACCACCTTGTAGGCAAAGGCGTTTCCGACCATTTCGGGAAAGTGAAACTGTTGCTTGAGCCCCCTTCCGGCGCCGCTGACGCCCGAAAGGCCGTTTACCACCACGGTATCTTCCTCCAGAAGGTCCTCTTTGAGCAGTGGATAGAGGGCCAAAAGGGTGGCGGTGGGGTAGCAGCCGGGGTTTGCCACCAGACGGGCCCCTCTTATTTTTTCCCTGAAGAGTTCGGGAAGGCCGTAGACCGCCTCCTCCAGGAGCTCGGGATGGCGGTGCTCAAACCCGTAAAAGGTCCTAAAGGCCTCCCCGTCCGCGAAGCGGTAGGCCCCCGACAGGTCCACCACCTTAATTCCCCTCTCCAAAAGTTCGGGAACCTTCTCCATCGAAACCTCGTGGGGAAGGGCCAAAAAGGCCAAGTCCAGTTCGGGGTAAGAGTCGTAGTCCTCCAAAACGAGGTCGGCGTACTTCGACACCGCCAGGAAGGGAAAGACATCGGAGAGCTTCTTCCCCGCCGCGGAGGTCGAACCGAGGTATACCGGCTCCAGTCCGGGGTGGTTTTCCAAAATTCGCACCAGCTCGAGGCCCGTGTAACCGGTGGCCCCGAAAATGCCCACTCTGAAGGCCATCAGTAGCAAAAGTTTAAAATTGGAGGTATGGCCAAGGAGCTCCGCATCACCACGCCCTTGACCGACGAAGTCGTCGAAAAACTGCGCGCCGGCGACAAAGTTCTCATAACCGGCTACATCTACACCGCCCGCGACGCGGCCCACAAGAGGATGGTCGAGGCCATTCAAAGGGGCGAGCCCCTGCCCTTTGACGTCAAAGGTCAGGTTATCTACTACGTCGGGCCCACGCCGCCAAAACCCGGCGAGGTCATAGGCTCGGCCGGTCCCACCACCTCGACGCGGATGGACAAGTACACCGAACCGCTTTTAAAGCTCGGCCTCAAGGGCATGATAGGAAAGGGCTATCGCCAGCCCTTTATCAAGGAACTGCTTAAAAAGTACAAGGCGGTCTACTTTGCGGCCGTCGGGGGCGTTGCCGCCCTCTACAAGGACCGCATAAAGGAGGCCGAGGTTATCGCTTACGAGGACCTCGGACCCGAGGCGGTCCGGAGGCTCTACGTTGAGGACTTTCCCGTCGTCGTGGCCTACGACGCCTTCGGCGGCGACCTCTTTGAGGAGGGAAGGAAAAAGTACGCCCAAATAGAGATTTAGAAAAGGTCCGCCGACGGGCGTCGCCGTTAGGTGGGCGGGAAAAGTTCGGACCCCTCGGCGGGTCGAACCCCTTTCTACCTTTCACCCTCCGTCAGGAAGTCCGAGAGCTTAAAGAGGGAATAAAGCTCCAACCCCTCCTTTTTGAGGTTTTCCCTTCCGCCCTCCTCGCGGTCGACTACGGCGCAGACGGCCACCACCTCCAGTCCTTGGTCCCGGCAGGCCCTGACGGCCTTCAGCGCCGAGGAGGCGGTCGTAACCACGTCCTCGACCACCACCACCCGCTCGCCCGGCTCGAGGTTTCCCTCTATTAGCCGCCCGGTACCGTGGTCCTTGGGCTCCTTTCGGACGACGAAGGGCTTTATCGGATGACCCTTTTGATAGGAAGTTAGGGCGGTGGCGTAGGCTATGGGGTCGGCCCCCAGCGTCAGACCGCCGACGGCCGAAACCCCGAAGGGCTTTATCAATTCAAACATTAAATTTCCGACCAAGAAGCCGCCCTCGGGGTCGAGCGTTACGCGCTTTAGGTCGAGATAATAGCGCGAAAGCTTCCCCGACGCGAGTTTAAAAACCGGCTCGGGGGCAACCTTCAGACTCCTTTCCTTTATCAGTTCAAAGAGGCGCCTTTTCAGGTCCATCAAGAGGTCTTAAATCTTACGCCTCCCGAAAGGGGCTTAAAATTTTCAATGCGGCCGATGATTTTGAGTGACCGGACGATTTTGAAACTGATAAGGGAGGGAAAACTGCGCGTCGAACCCTTTGAGGAGGAGCTCGTCCAGTGTTCGTCGCTCGACCTTCGGCTGGGCTATCAGATAGCCCGCTACCGCGCCGGCGGCTACCTCGACGTCAAAAACCCCTCCTGGAAAATCGAGTTTGAAACGGTGGGCGACGAGGGCTTTTTCGTCCAGCCGAAGGAGTTCGTTTTGGCCACCACCTTGGAGTTCGTGGCCCTGCCGCCCGACCTGACGGCCTTCGTCGAGGGACGGAGTTCGCTCGGCCGCCTCGGCCTCTTTATAGAAAACGCCGGCTGGGTCGACGCCGGCTTCGAGGGCCAGCTGACGCTCGAACTTTACAACGCCAACAGCTATCCGATAAAGCTCTATCCCAAAATGCGGATTTGCCAGCTGGTTTTCGCC
>JAADCT010000068.1 GCA_013154305.1 Aquificota bacterium | reverse complement strand
GGGCATTAGTTTCGAGAGGACCCCTTTAGGGCGTTGAGTTTCAAGGGTTTCATTTTAAAAAACCCCACAAATAATTTATGGTATTCGCGAAATGCGCATGGCTCTAAGCCGTGCTCGATGAGTCTAGAGCCATGCTGGTTTGGTGAGCACCTGCCCTATTTCGGTGCCAAAGAGCCTTCCGACCTCGTTTGGGAATTTTAATATCAAAAACCTTGTTCGGTGTCAAGCCTAAATTAAAACCTACTGGAGGTTTATCTTGACTTTAAACCATAAAACTTGACATAGAGTCTTTTGTGGTTTTTGTATAATTTGTACTAACAAATGCGTTAAGGTTGTCGTATCCTACGAAAGTGATAAAGTTTTGTGAGGCAGAAGCCGACACGATTGAGAGATTTTAAGTCCAAACGCCGATTCAATTTTCGTATTTAAAACCTACCTAGACCTAAACCGCAATTAACAGTTAAAGTATGATTTGACTTTTAAAGAAAAATTCGATTAAACCTACAAAACCTAAAAGTAGAATGCTAGAATTTCGTTTGACTTCGAAATTAGGTCTTCAAACTTGACAAAACTTTAAAGCGGGCGGCTGGCGGCGGGCTGTGTGCAATTAAGGATTGTATCGGTTTTTTTGTCTGAGCGTTGTTTTTTTCCGCGCGAAGCGCGGCTCTAATTTTAAAAAGAAGCGATGGAGTTTGTGGACAAGGTTAAGCTTTTTGTGAAGGCGGGGGACGGAGGCGACGGGGCCGTTGCCTTTTTGCGCGAGAAGTTCCGTCCGCGCGGCGGACCGGCGGGCGGCGACGGCGGCAAGGGCGGCGACGTCATTTTCGTAGCCACCAAAAACAAACACACCCTTTACGACTTGAAGTTTCAAAAACACCTTAAGGCGGAAAACGGTCGTCCCGGCGGGGGGAAGAAGAAACACGGTAAAAAGGGAAGGGACCTAATAGTTGAGGTCCCGGTGGGGACGGTAATAAAGGACGCCCAAACGGGGGAGGTAATAGCGGACCTCACCGAGGACGGTCAAAGGGTGGTCGTCGCCCGGGGCGGGAGGGGTGGCTTAGGAAACGCCCGCTTTGCAACGCCCACCAACAGGGCGCCGCGATACGCTACCAAGGGCAAAAAGGGTGAAGAACGGTGGATTGTCCTCGAACTCAAGTCCATAGCCGACGTGGGTTTGGTGGGCTTTCCCAACGCCGGAAAGTCAACGCTGATAAACCGCCTTTCCAACGCCAAGGCCGAAGTTGCCCCCTATCCTTTTACGACCAGAAAACCCAACCTCGGAGTGGTCGGATACGACGACTTTTTCTCCATAGTCATAGCCGACATTCCCGGTCTCATAGAGGGTGCCCACAAGGGTAAAGGTTTGGGCCACGAGTTTTTAAGACACGTTGAACGGACTAAGGCGTTGGCCTTTATACTGGACGCGTCCGACTTTGCCGAAAGGGACCCCGTCGAGGCCTTCGAAACCCTGAGGAAGGAACTGAAGGAGTATTCGCCCGAACTTTTGAAAAAACCCCAAATAGTGGTCCTGAACAAAGTAGACGCCGTGAGTGACCGTTCCCGCCTCGACGACCTCGAAAAGGTCTTCAGGGAGCGGTACGACCTTCCGGTGGTCAAGGTCAGCGGTCTTACCGGTGAAGGGTTGGAGGAACTCAAGTACCTTCTGAGGGAACTGGTCGAAAAGGCGAAGGCTCAATCGTCGTAGGGAATCTCCTCCTCCATTCCCATTTCGGTCAACTTTTCGGTAATCAGCCTTTCCTCCCAACACTCTTTGCAAAAGCAGAGGTCGTCCAAATAGGGGTCCTTGTAGAGGTCTTTTGTGGAGCCGCAACGGAAACACTCGGCGTTTTCTTCTTTGCAGGGCTCCAGCCGGTCGTAGAGCCTTTCAAACTTTTGTTCCATTAAGAGGATAGTAAACGGATTTTCAAACCCTCGGGGAGAAGTTTTAACCGCAACTTTTGCCGGGAAAAATGAAAAGGAGAAACCTCCGAAGGGGGGTCAGGAACCTTTTTCCCTCTTGTAGGCGAGCGCTTCGCGGATAAAGTCGGCAAAAATGGGCGAAGGTTTAAAGGGCTTGGACTTAAATTCGGGGTGAAATTGACAACCCACGTACCAGCGGTGGTCCTTAAGTTCGATAATTTCGGCGAGGCGACCGTCGGGCGACTGACCCGAAACTATCATTCCCGCTTTTTCGAAAGTTTCCCGATAGGCGGGGTTAAATTCGTAGCGGTGGCGGTGGCGCTCGTAAATCTCCTTCTTTTTGTATATGTCAAAGGCTTTGGTCCCTTCGAGGAGGATGCAGGGATAGGCGCCGAGCCTCATCGTTCCGCCGAGCTCCTCTATCCCCCTTTGCTCCGGCAAAATGTCGATGACTGGATGGGAGGTGTCGGGGTCGAATTCGGTCGAGTGGGCGTCCTTTAGACCGAGGACGTTTCTCGCAAATTCGACCGCCATCATTTGCATGCCTAAACAAATACCGAAGGTGGGAACGTTTTTTTCCCTCCCGTATTGGAGGGCTTTGATTTTTCCCTCAACGCCCCTTTCGCCGAAACCGCCGGGCACCAGGATGCCGTCGACGCCCTTTAGGTCCCTTTCGGGGTCGACCGTTTCCGAATTGACCCAACGGAGTTTGACCTTTACCTTGTTGGCGATACCCCCGTGGGTCAGGGCTTCGATTAAACTCTTGTAGGCGTCCTTAAGTTCGATGTACTTACCGACGATGGCGATTTCGACCTCTTCTTTCGCCTCCCGAAGGGTTTGAACGATTTTTTCCCACTTGGAGAGGTCGGGCTCCCGATATTCGAGACCCAAAAGGTCGGCAATGAGTTTGTCCAAACCCTCCTGTTTGAACTTGAGGGGAACCTCGTAGATGTATTCCAGGTCGGGGGCGGAAATAACGGCGTCCTCCCTTACGTTGGTAAACAGCGCAATTTTCCTTTTAATGTTTTCGGGCAGTTCGAACTCCGAGCGGGCGACGATGACGTCGGGCTGAATACCTATGGCCCGCAGTTCCTTAACCGAGTGTTGGGTCGGTTTGGTTTTGAGTTCCCCGGCCGCCTTTACGAAGGGAACGTAAGTAACGTGAATGAAGGCGTAATTCGGTTTTCCCAATTCCATTGCTAGTTGGCGAACCGCCTCCAAAAAGGGCAAACCCTCTATGTCTCCCACCGTTCCGCCGATTTCCACGATGGCAACGTCGACGCCGCGGGCCACTTTCCTAATCCAGGCCTTAATCTCGTTGGTAACGTGGGGAATGACCTGAACGGTTGCGCCCAAATACTCACCTTTACGCTCTTTACGAACTATGTCGTAGTAGATGCGTCCGGCGGTAACGTTGTTGTCGCGGGTTAAAACGGCGTTGGTAAACCTCTCGTAGTGGCCCAGGTCGAGGTCCGTTTCGGCACCGTCCTCGGTAACGAAGACCTCCCCGTGTTGGTAAGGCGACATAGTCCCGGGGTCAACGTTGAGGTAAGGGTCAAACTTTTGGAGCGTTACCTTGTAGCCCATTGACTCGAGGATGGAGGCTATCGAGGCGGAGGTAACGCCCTTACCGATGGAGGAGAGAACCCCCCCGGTTACGAAGATAACCTTCCCCATAACGGGGGATTAAATATTTTACCGACCTTTTCGGGGTCCCCCTGCCGGCGCCCGGTCCGTAATTGAGGTTTGTCTTTTTCAAAACCTCGCAAAGGTTTAGGGGATTTTAACAGACCTTAGGTAGAAATGGCGGGGCTTTTCGGTCAACTACCTCTTACAAAAATACAGCCGTTTTGAGAAAACCCCTTCAAAGGGTCAAACCTCGCGCTCCAAAAGGAGGTTCTAAGCGGTTAAGACACCTTTGCGGGAAAACGAAAAGTCGTTTTCCTCCCGCGGGAACTTTTACGAAACTTCCCTTTTAAGGGCTTTACGGAAAGCTCGGACCCCCGAGGCGTCGTTAACTTCGGCCTCCTCCGATAGGCGTTTTTTTCTTTTCCCGCCGGAGGAGGCCGCCGAAGAACCGACCCTCGTTTAGGAAAGACGAAGTTTTCCGCCGCTTTTTGGGTAAAAGAATTTTGACCTTACCGTTTCTTTGGTCTTTGTCCCGCAAGGGCGGGATTTACGCGTTTTGACGTCGTGAAGTATGGATGTGCAGATTTTTGTACGTTTTTACTCCGTAATCGGAAATCGTTGATAGAACTGCTTTAGGTGTATCGAATTTATT
>JAADCT010000060.1 GCA_013154305.1 Aquificota bacterium | reverse complement strand
AAGGAGGAGGTTTAAGGAGATGGCCCTTCCCAAGGATACGGTTCAAAAGATAATAAAGGAGTATCAAAGGCACGAGAAGGACACCGGCTCGCCGGAGGTTCAAATCGCCATCTTGACCGAAAAAATTCAAAGGCTCACCGAGCACCTCAAAAAGCACAAAAAGGACATCCACTCGCGTCGCGGTCTCATAGCCATGGTCAACAAGAGGAGGCGGCTCCTCGAATACCTCAAGGAGACCGACTACAACCGCTACGCCGAAATCGTTAAGAAGCTCGGAATCAGGATTTCCAAAACCACCGTCTAAGCTCCTTTGCGGGAGGTCTCTACCCCTCCGGGGACTTCCCGTCCTTTAAGATAAAGGACTTATGTCCGATAGGCCCTACACGATAATCGCCTCCGAGGTCAGCGTCGACGGAAAACTCACCCTCCACCGCGGCGCCTCCTCCAAAGAGCTGATGACCCTCATGGACCTGGAGGCCTACAAGTACCTCCACCAAATCAGGGCCAAGGTCGACGCCATTATGGTCGGCTGCGAAACGGTCAGGACCGACAACCCCTCGCTGACGGTTCGCTACGTTGAGGGAAAAAATCCCGTCAGGGTCATACCCTGCGGCAGCGGCCGCATCCCCCTCGACGCCAACGTTTTTTCCAAGGACGCCGAAACCTGGATTTTGACCACGCCCAAAATGCCGGAGGAAACCAAGAGGGCAATCGAGGAAAAGGGCCACAAAGTTTTCGTCTTCGAGGGCGACCGCCTCGACTTTAAAGAGATTTGGAGGTTTTTGCGCGAAAAGGGCATAAGGAGCATCCTCGTCGAAGGGGGCTCGACCGTAAACTGGCAGCTGGTTAAAAACAACCTGGTTGACGAAATTCGCCTCATCCACCTTCCGGTGGTGGTGGGCGGCGAGGACGTTCCCACCCTCGTGGGCGGGGAAGGTTTCGGTTCCCTTTCGAGGCTCCTGCACCTGAGGCTCCGCTCCCACTTTACGAGGGGCCGCCAGCTCATTACCGAGTGGGAGGTCGTAAAGGACAAGCGGTCCTGAAGGAGGAGCCCTTTAAAATTCCCTCCTCTTAATGGAAGAGGTCGCAATTTTGGGTTCCACCGGCTCGGTGGGAACCCAGGCCCTCGACGTGGTAAGGCGCCATCCCGACCGCTTCAAGGTCGTAATCCTCTCGGCCAAAAGGGCCTCGCGCCGCCTCCTGGAACAGGCGAAGGCCTTCGAGCCCGACTTCGTAATTACCGAGGAACCGGCCCCCGACGGGTTTAAAAGGGAGCTTCCGACCAAAACCAAACACCTTACCGGTCTTTTGGGCCTTTCGCTGGCGCTGGAGAGGACCAAACCGAAAAAGGTCCTAAACGCCGTTTCTGGAATTTTCGGAATTGAACCCTCCTTTCGGACGCTGGAGCATTCAAACGCCCTTTTGCTCCTGGCCAACAAGGAGACGGTGGTGGCCGCCGGCGAGCTTTTAAAGCCCTACCTGGAAAGAATCGTTCCCGTCGACAGCGAGCACAACGCCCTCTTTCAGGTCCTTAGAAACCTCAAAAGGGAGGAGGTAAAAAAGCTGTACCTGACGGCCTCGGGCGGTCCCTTCAGGGGTATGGGTAAGGAGGAGTTGAAAAGGGTCAGGCCCGAGCAGGCCCTCAAACACCCGCGATGGCGAATGGGAAAAAAGATTACCGTCGACAGCGCCACCCTGATGAACAAAGGTTTTGAGGTTATCGAGGCCCGCTACCTGTTTGAGGTTCCCGTCGAAAGGGTTGAGGTGCTGGTTCATCCCCAAAGTCTGGTCCACGGAATAGTGGAAACGGTCGACGGTCACCACTTTCTGGTGGCCTATCCGACCGACATGCGCTATCCGCTTCAGCACGCGCTCTTTTATCCCGAAAGGGTGGCCACCGACCTTCCGACCCTGAGTTGGACGTCGGTCGGAAAGCTGGAGTTCGAAAGACCCGACTTTGACACCTTCGAGTGTTTAAAGCTGGCCTACGAGTACGGAAGGAGGGGCTTTCCCCACACGGCCCTTTTGGTGGGGGCCGACGAGGCGGCGGTCGAACTCTTCCTGGAGGGAAAAATTTCCTTTACCGACATTCCGGCCCTCGTAAAGAGGACGGTGGAGGCGCTGGCGCCCCGCTTTGAGGGTCCGCCGACGGTGGAGCGGGCGGTGGAGGCGGCCGCGGCGGCCTACGCGGCGGCCAAGGGCTCGGCTTGATTTATTCCGCCGGAGGCGGCACAATTAATCTATTCCGGTTTTAAAATTCGGCGGAGGCTGAAGCGATGTACGCGGTTATAAAGACGGGCGGCAAACAGTACAGGGTCGAAGTGGGAAACCGGCTCAAAGTTGAGAAACTCAACGCCGAAGTCGGTCAGACCGTGGTCTTCGACGCGCTGATGGTCCGCGACGACGAGGGAAACGTTTACCTCGACAGGGGTAAGGTCGTGGCCGAGGTCAAGGGCCACGGTTTGGGCAAGAAGGTTATCGTCTTCAAGTACAGGCCGAAAAAAAACTACCGCCGGTGGAAGGGTCATAGACAACCCTTCACAGAGATTGAAATTAAGGAAATTCAAATTTAATACCTTCGGGAGGTAGGAGAGATGGCGAGCAAGGCGGCCGGAGGTTCGACAAAAAACGGCAGGGATAGTATCTCTAAAAGGCTGGGCGTCAAGCGCCACGACGGTCAGGTCGTAAGGGCGGGCAACATCATCGTCCGCCAAAGGGGAACGAGGATTTATCCCGGCCTCAACGTGGGCATGGGAAGCGACTACACCCTCTTTGCCAAGGTCGACGGAATAGTCAAGTTCGTCACCCGCAGGGGAAGAAAGTACGTCGACGTCATTCCCCTCGAGGGTTAATCCTTTTTCTCCCTTTTCCCTTTAAAGGAGCAGGTATAGGACCGCTCCCAGTCCGTAGAGCAGGTTCAAAATCAGCAGGTAAAACATCAACCTCCTCATCCTTGCGTTTCCGAAGGTCAGGGCGTAGAGGGCCTTAAAGAAGTTGTTGGCTACGGTGGCCAGCAGGATTCCCAAGGTGGCGGCGGCGGCCTCCAGCTGACCTTTGGAGTACATTTGGGCCAGGGCGACCGTAACGGGGTCAACGTCGACGAAGCCGGAGGTTATCGAAAGCAGCAGCAATCCGCCGCTTCCGAACTGCTCGTAGAGGTAGCGGGCGAGGGCGCTGACGGCGGCGTAAAAGGCGGCAAACTGCAAAATTTCGGTCCACGATATCGGATTTTTTATCGGAAGCCCCCTTCGGGGGTCGAAGTCGGCGGCGGTTTCCCTGCGGTGGCGGGCGTAAGTCCAGAGCGCCAGCGCCACCGTGGCGGCGACGAAGGGAACAAAGAGCTTCAAAAGGGTGGGCCAAAGGGCGGGGGCGAAGGCCGCCGCCAGCACGACGACGCGGACCGCCATGGCCGCCCAGGCCAAAACTATTCCCGCAAAGAGGACCGCCGTCAGCTGGGGAACCTCCCTCGAGAGGCGGGCAAACGACAGCGTTACGGCGGTGGAGGAAACGCTTCCGCCCAACAAACCCGTTATCAGAATGCTCTTTACTATCGCCTCGGTCCGCCGCTTGGCCGAGTAGACCTTCAGCAGGAAGTAGCCCAAAAATCCGACGGCCGAAACGAGGACGACGAACTTCCAAACCGTTTTGGGGTTTATTCCGTAAAAGAGCTCCTCGTCCGGAAGCAGGGGATAAACCAAAACCGAAACGACCAAAAACTGGAGGATGACGAAAACGTCCTCCTTGTCCAGGAGGGAGGCGAAACTTTCGAGCACCCTCTTGGTGGCCAAAAGGAAGGTGACCACGACCGCAAAGAGGGCGGCCTCGTAGTAGTAGCCGTAGTAGATTAAAACGCCCAAGGTAAAAGTTAAAAAGACGGCCACCTCGGTGGTTATTCCCGTTCGCCGTTCCAGACCGAGGTAGTAGTTGACCGTCGAGAGGAGGATTATCCCGGCGTAGGAGAGGGGCAAAAAGGCCGGCAGGTAGCGGTCGGAAACGAGGGCCGAGAGGGTTCCGAGGACCGCTATGAGCGGAAAGGTTCTCACCCCGGCGAAAACGTCCTGGCCAAGCTTTCCGCGAATTTCCCTCTCGAGGCCTATCAAAAACCCCACCAAGAGGGAGAGGAAGAACTTAAATTCCAGCGATTGGAAAAGGAGTTGCAAACTTTCCTCGGAGGGAAGGGTCAGTTCCATAAGTTGTTATAATTGGTTTGACCATGTTGGTCAGGCCTCTGGGCGGGAAGGTCCGCCTGTTTCCCGACACCACCAATTATATCGTAAAAAAGAAAAAGAATTTCCGGAAAGTTGACCTGATAGCCTCGTCGGTAGACTGGCAGCTGACTTACGCCTACTACAGGCCCAATCCGCCCACGCCGGCCGAGAGGCGCTGGTTCGAAAGGGAGGTTTCCCGCCTCCGGGAGGAGCTGGAGCGCGTGAGGCGGGCGGCACCCCGGGCCGACGAGGCGACGCTGAAGACCGTCGAGGCCCGCATAGCCCAAATGAGGGAGGAATTCGAAAGTTATCCCTTTTCCGACCGCCGCGTCTTTTTCGCCCAGCGGATTAAGTTTTTGAGGAGGCTTATCCGCGAAAGCGTCTACGCGGGCCATGAACAAGGTGCTTAAGTTTCCCAAGGAGTTTGCCCCCCTCTTTGAGGAAAAGCTGAGGGCCTTGGGCCTGCAAAGGGAGGAAAACGACGGCGTCGTTTTCGCCTACCGCGGAGGGGGTCTGAAGGTCGTCTTTTACCCCACCGGGACGTTGCTCATTCAGGGAAAGGGGGACCTGGAGGCCTTTGCGGAGAAGCTCGTTTCCGACCTGCCGCTGGAGGTCGACTACATAGGAACCGACGAGGCGGGAAAGGGTGACCTCTTTGGACCGCTGGTGGTTTGCGGTTTTGCGCTCACGGCCAAGGTGGCCAAGGAGGTTTTGAAGCTCGGCGTGAGGGACTCCAAGTCGGTCCCCCCCGACAGTTTGGAGAAAATGGCCGAGGCGCTGATGAGGCTGGGCGTCCACCGGTGCGTCGTCGTCATGCCGGAGGCCTACAACGAGGTCTACAAAAAGCTTCAAAACCTCAACAAGGTCCTCTCGCTGGGCCACTCGGCGGTCATCGACGCCCTCTTTTTGGAAACGGCGCTTTCGCGGGCCGTCGTCGACAAGTTCATGAAGGGGAGCTATCTGGACTGTTTCGTAAACGCACCGGTGGAGGTCAGGGAGGAGACCAAGGCGGAGCGTTATCCGGCGGTGGCGGCGGCCTCGCTTATTGCCCGCTACCTGTACCTGAAGAAGCTGGAGGAGCTTTCGAAGTTGGTGGGAATGCGGCTTCCGCCGGGAAGCGGCGCCGAGGCCAAGCGCGTTTTTCAGGAGCTGAGGGCCAAGTTCGACGCCCGCGTTTTAAAAAAGGTTGCCAAGCTCCACTTTAAGGTCTAGCGGGCCTTTTTCAGGGCGAGGTTGACGGCTCTTATTCCCGCCTCCTGAAGGGTCGAGAGAACCTTTGCCACCCTCTCGTAGGGGGTTCGGGCGTCGGCAAAGAGGTTGACGGCGGAAACCTCCTTCTCCTTAAGGAGTTTTTTGAGTTCGTCGAGGGAGACCTCCCTTCGGCCGACGAAGAGTTTTCCCTCGGCGGTGAGGGTCAGGTTCAGAACCGTTTGGGGAAGTTGGGGTCCGCTCCCCTCCGGGAGGCGGACGAAGACGGAAACGGGCGGGGTGGTAAAGGCCAAAACGGCCAAAAAGAGGAACACCGCCAAAAGGACGTCCACCAAGGGGACCAAAACGAACCTGGGTTCCTCCGGTTCGGGTTTGGGAAACTTCATCTTCCGCCCTCAGGCAAATTTTAAGAGTTTTTCCTTGAAGCGGGCGGCGTTGTCGCGCACCTGCCGCGGGTCGGGGGAGGAAAATATGGCCGAACCGACGACTATCCAGTCGGCACCCGCCCTGAGGACGTCCTCGACGTTGTCGAGTTTGATGCCGCCGTCGACTTCGACCGCCACGCGGTCCTCCAAACCGAGTTTCGCCAAAAGGTTCTTGAGTTTTTCGACCTTTTTGAGGGCGGTGGGTATGAACTTCTGACCGCCGAAGCCGGGGTTTACCGACATTACGAGAACGAAGTCGGTAAAGGGAAGGACCTCCTCGAGGACCGAAACGGGCGTGGCGGGGTTTATTACGACGCCGGCGAGGGCCCCCTTTTCCCTTATGGCCGTCAGCGTGCGGTGGAGGTGCCTTTCGGCCTCCCAGTGGACCGAAACGGCGTTGCTTCCGGCCGAGACGAAGGCCGCCGCGTAGCGGGCCGGCTCCTCTATCATCAGGTGGCTGTCTACGAAGGTTTCGGTCCGGCGGGCAACCGCCTCCACCACCGAGGGGCCGAACGTCAGGTTGGGGACGAAGAGACCGTCCATGACGTCCATGTGGAGGCCGTCGGCGCCCCCCTCGAGGGCGGCCTCGACCAGCTCGCCGAGGTTCCAAAAGTCGGCGTTCAGTATCGAGGGCAGGAGCTTTTTTTCGACCGCCATCGGTAAATTGGTTTAGGATACGGCGCTGGACCGCCCGCCGAGGGCGGAGTAAATTTGGCCTTTTATGGGCTTCGAAAACTTGGAGTTTAAGCTCAAACACGCCGAACGCACTTTGGTTTTCGAGAAGTTGGGAAGCCCCGAAAGGGAAAGGGAGTTCGAAATCCGCTCGCTGCGGGACTGGGGTTTTGACCTCCTTCTGGTGTGGCACAAAGGAAAGCTCACTTACCTGCTTCAGGAGGAGGGTCGGCGGAAAAAGGGCGAAACCTTCGATTGGGAGGAGGAGGAATACACCGTCGAGGAGGTTCTCGACGAGCTTCCGCCCGACACTTCGATATTCGCCAAGGTGGAGGAGAGGGATGGCCGGGCCTACATTTTGGTCGAGGTTCGCCACGTTCAAAAGAAGTGGGGCGAGGGAACGCTGATTTTAAACGTCCCGGCCCCGGAGCTCCTCATAGCCTTTTTCCGTAAAAAGGGTCTCGACCGGCTTTACAACTTCGTCGAGAGCGTCGGGGTCACCACCGAATTTTTCCACCAGAGGGGTCAGCCGACGATTCCCCTCGACTACAGGAAACTGCCGGCGGGCGCCCGCGACTTCGTAAAGAGGGTCAGGGAGATTTTCGACCTGGTCGGGTTCGGTAGGCTCTCTTTGGCCTACTACGGCAAGGACAAAAACAAGGACAGCAAGTACCGACTCTTTTTGACGCTGCCGACGGTCGACCTGTTTGACCTCTGGATTGCCGAAAAGCTCAACAACGCCTTCCGCGTCTTTAAGTGAGAAAGTTTCCCCGCCCGAAGGGCGGGCTTTTAAGCTATTTCACCTTAATGAATTTGGCCGAGCACCTCAAAGGACTTTTGCTCTTTTTGCTGTTTTTGGTGGTTTTGAGGCTCTTTTTCGTCGACGCGTACAACATTCCGAGCCGTTCGATGGAGCCTACTCTTCTGCAGGGCGACTTCATTCTCAGCAACAAGTTGGTCTACCGGTTTTCCGACCCCAGGAGGGGGGACGTAATCGTTTTCGTCTACCCCTATCAGGCGAGGTTCGGAAATCCCCTCGTTAAGGTGACGTTCGTAAAGAGGGTGGTGGCCGTCGGGGGCGACACGGTTGAGTTCAAAAACGGGTTTTTAGTTTTGAACGGGCGGCCGCTTCGCTACGAAAAGGTGAAGGAGGCTACGGAGGTCGTTCGCGTTTACGAGCGGGTTTTGACGGCCGACGGCCGAATCGTTCGGCGGCCGGTCGAGCGGAAGGTGGAGGTGGTCTACTACTACGAGTACCTGCCCTCGACGGTGGAGGGAAGGGTAGTAAAGCACCTGGTCAGGTATTGGAAGCGGCCGGCGCCGGAGGCGCTTTCGGGACGCTACGGCGTTTTAGCCGACGCCTTGCCGGAGGGGGCCTGCTTGGAGCGGAGCGAGGTCTTTCCGAGCGTCTGCTCGAAGGTGCGCGTTCCGGAGGGCTACTACTTGGTTTTGGGCGACAACCGCGACGAGAGCGAGGACGGCCGCTATTGGGGCCTGCTGGCGAGGGAGTTCGTCCTTTCGAGACCCTTCGTGGTCTACTTTTCGGGTGAGGTCCCCCCCCTGACGCCGGAGGAGACGGACCTCCTTTCGGGCGTGAGGCAACTCTTTCGCGCGCTGCTGCACCCGCGGTGGGAGAGGATTGGGAAACCGCTGATATACTAATTTCCTTTGCCGAAAAAAGGGAAAATAAGCGGCTTTTAAAGGAGGTTGTCGGCGATGGAACTTTGGGCCAAGGTGGGAGACGAAAAGGTCAAACTCCAAGGTTCGATGGTGAAGGTTTTGGAGGAGCTTCTGGAAAGGGGCAAGGGTAAGGAGGTTCGGCTCCTGTCCTTCCACGCCGGCCAGAAGGAGAGGAGGAGGCTAAAGCGCGAGCTCCGCTGCGCCAACAAAAACCTCCTCGAGGCGGCCCGCAACTACGTTCGCTGGTACTACGCCATCGAGGCGAGGAAGCTCCGCCGTCAAATTAAGGAGCTCAAGCGCAAGGAGCGCGTAAACTCCAAGGGCATCCGCTTCCTGCCCAAGGGCGTTGAGACCAAAATCGCCGAGCTTCAAAAGAAGCTGGAAGAGGTCAACGCCAAGTTGTCCTCCCTTTGAAAAACTTCAGCAGCCTCTTCAGCGGTCCCTCCCTTTTTTCGGAGGCCGGCCTCAGAAGCGGCGGTCGTCCCGCCCCCTTTTTCCGTAGGTTCTTCCGGAGAGCCTTCAGCTCCCCCTTTAGGGACGAAAGGTCGAAGGGAAGCTCCGAGAGTTCCCTTTTGAAGTCCTTCAAAAGTTGAAGCAGTCTTTCGACCTCGGCGAGGGAGGCGGGGGCGTTTCCCCTTTCGAGGTTTTCGCCGAGGAAGGCCAGCCCCCGCAGGAGGCGGTAGGCCAGAAGGTAAAGCGGCCCGTTCAGGTAAGACAGGTAGTCGTCCAGGTAGTGGAGGCTTTCGCGGTAGAGGCCCTCGTTGTAGAGGGCGGCGGCCTTTTGGATTATGCGGAGGGCGTCGGTTTCGTGCAGACCTCCATCCCACTTTCTCGTCAGGTACCAGTAGCGGTAAAGGCGGTCGCAGAAGGTTTGTTTGAGGGGGCCGTAGCGGGGGTCGATGCTGACGGCCGCCTCCTCGGCCTCGACGGTAAAGAGGCCCCTTCCCTTTATCAGCCTCTCGTCGTTTTCGCGAACGCAAAAGAGCTCGAGCTCCAGAAGGTAGTCGCGCCAAGGGTATTCCTCAAAGTCGACCAGATACTTCCGCAGACACTCCTTGAGGTCCGAAAGGGAAACCTCCTCGACGCCGCGGACGCGGCTGAGCTGGCAGTAGCAGAGGCCAAGGTAGAGCAACTCCTTTTTGCGGGGACACTCCAGCAGCTCGAAGAGAAGGTGCGACAGCTTTTTCAGAAGGTAGTCCTCCCGCGTCGGCAGCAGGCCGTCCATAACCCCTTCTTACGACAAAGTTTAAATTAGCTCCGCCCGGGGCGGCCGACCGCCGCCAAAAGGGCGAGCGAAAGGAGGCCAAAGAGGGCCGAGGCGCCCAGCAGGAAGGCGTGGGAGACGAAGGCCACCTTAAAGCCCTCTTTAAAGTCGACGCCCAAAAAGAGTTTGAGGGCGGCCGAAAAGGACGCCTCGTAGGTGCCCAAGCCGGCCAGCGAGTGGAGGGGTAAGACGGTGGAAATCTCGCCGCCCAAAAAGCCGACGGCAAAGACCCAAAAGGGGACCGAAAGGAAGTGGAGGACCGAATAGACGGCCGCCAACTTGGCCCCGAGGGCTCCCAGCGAAAGGAAAAAGGGCAGGGTTTCGAACCCCAAACGGGGGAGTTTGGGATGGACCACCGAAAGGGCGTTCAAAAGGAGGACGCCGACGGGGTAGACGGGCGCGGCGGCCGCCAGTCCCCAAAGGGGTCCCGCCTTGACCGAAACCAGCGAGAGGACAAAGAGCGTCAAAAGGGCAAACCCGTCGAGGAGTCGCACCTTCAAAAACTTCTTGAGGGTTTCCTTCAGCGAGGGGTCGTAGCGTCCGAGGAGGAGGAAAATCGAGCCCTCACCCAACCGCGCGGGCAGGAGGTTGTTCAAAAAGGTGTTGGCGGCGGTCGTGAAAAACAAAATCCCGAAGGGCACCTCCCGATAGTAAAACTTCCAGCGGAGGGAGCGAAGGAGGTAGCTGAGGGCGTAAAGGCCGAGACCCAGCGTCAGGGCGGCGGGCGGAACTTCCCCGAGCGCCGCCGCCACCTCCCGCCAGGGAACGAAGTAGGCCAAAAGGGCGACGCCGACGACCGTAAGGGCCACCGAAAGGAGAAACTTCGCCTTTCCCACCGCGAGGGGTTTAATTATTGCACCTTCCCCTCCGGGGCGGAGGTTTTTACCGACTCCCGGGGTGAAAATAGCCAATTATGAGGATTCCGGTAAAGCTGGCGGCGGCGGTCGCCCTCGGGGTTTCGGCCGCCTTCGGCTCCAACGCTACGGCCGCCGGGGGCGTCTTTGAGCTGCTCTTTGGTCCGGGAAAGCTCGAATATCGCCTCGTTAAGGAAGGTCCGTGTAAAACGACCTACGAGGGGGTCCGGTTCGTCGGTTCGGCCCTTTCGGAGGAGTTCGAGGTCAGGGCCCAAAGGGCGGAGGTTTGCGGTCTTCCCGAGGACCCGCCGACGGTCCTGAGGCTCCTTAAGGCCTCCTACGGTGAGGGAAAAGGGCGGTCGGAACTTTTTGAGGAGGTTCGAGTCGTCTACGACCGAAAGTGGGTGGCCGCTTCGGTGGAAAACTTCAGAGGCCTTTACGAGGACTTTGAGGTCTCCGCGCGGTTGGGAAGCTACTCGCTGACTTACGACGAGACGGCCCTCCACGCGCGGGGCGGGGGCCTTTTCCGAATCGACGGGGAAGGGGAGGTTCCCGTCACGGTCGCCTTCGACGCGCTCTACGACCCTTCGACCAACGAAACGGTGTTTCACCTGACTTTCGACGGGGAGGGTCTCCTTTACTGGAAACTGAGGGCGGAGCTGGCCTCGGTGTCCCCGAAGTTGCTCGAGGGTTTGAAGTCGGCCCTCGCCGAGGGCCGTCTGCCCGAAGAGAGCAAAACGGAGGAGGAGCTGGTTCGCGTCGTTCCCAAAAGGATTTACGTGAGGTTTGAGCCCTACGGGGAGGTTCGGACGCGGCTGGCCCGCCTGCTTTCAAAAGGGGGGGAGTTTTTAGGGAACGAGGGGAGAGTTTCGGCCGCCCTCGCCGCCGTGGCCGCCGGAAAGGCGCGGGGCCTGGAGCTGGTTTTGGAAAACCCGAAGGGGCTCGACCTGGCCTCCCTTTTCGGTTTGGTCCTGGGGGCGACCCTGACGGGGGAAAAACCCCTGTCGCTCCTTCTGAGGGTTTTGGAACTGAAGGTCGAAACCTACTGAGAAAGGGCGAAATTTCTTTCCTGTAGGTGGAAAGATGCCGCGCTACAGGCTGAGGGTTTTCGGTTCGGTTCAGGGGGTGGGCTTTAGGCCCTTCGTCTACCGACTGGCGACCGAAATGGGCCTTAAGGGTTTCGTTCTCAACGACCCCTCGGGGGTTTTGATGGAGGTCGAGGGTCCTAAGGAGGTTTTGGACCGCTTTTTGGTCCGCCTCAGGGAGGAAAAACCCCCCCTGGCCCACCTTTTCGGGATGGAGCTGGAGGTCTTACCCGAAAAGGGTTATTCGTCGTTTGAAATCCGAAAGAGCGGGGAGGAGGGGAAAAAGGAGGTCTTCGTCCTTCCCGACGTTGCAACCTGCGAGGAGTGTCTGGCCGAGGTCTTTGACCCCTCCAATCGGCGCTACCGCTATCCCTTTACCAACTGCACCAACTGCGGACCCCGCTTTTCGATAATTCTGCGACTGCCCTACGACCGCAGGAACACGACGATGGCGGCCTTTGAGATGTGCGAGCGGTGCCGCGCCGAGTACGAAAATCCGGCCGACCGGCGCTTCCACGCCCAGCCCAACGCCTGCCCCGAGTGCGGTCCTTGGCTCGAGCTTTGGGACGCCGCGGGGCAAAAGCTGGCCGAAAGGGACGGGGCCCTGCGGCGGGCGGTCGAATTGCTTAAAGAGGGCAAAGTTTTGGCCGTAAAGGGTTTGGGCGGCTTTCATCTGGTTTGCGACGCGACAAACGAGGAGGCCGTGAGACTGCTGAGGGAGCGAAAGCGGCGGGGGGAAAAACCCTTTGCGGTAATGTTTAGGGACCTCGACCAGCTGAGGGAATACGCCGAGACCGACCCCTTTGAGGAGGCGCTGCTGCTTTCGCCCGAAAGTCCGATAGTTTTGGTTCGAAGGAGGGAAGGTTCGCCGCTGGCCCCCTCGGTGGCGCCCCGGCTGAAAAAGGTGGGGGCCTTTTTGCCCTACACGCCCCTTCACCACCTGCTGCTTCGCGACTTTGGGGGGCCGCTGGTGATGACCTCGGCCAATCTGAGCGACGAGCCGATAGTTAAGGACAACGGGGAGGCCCTGGAGCGCCTCGCGGGCCTGGCCGACTACCTTCTGGTTCACAACCGCCCGATAGCCAACCGCGTCGACGACAGCGTGGTTCGCGCGATAGGGGGGCGGAGGATTTTTATCCGACGCTCCCGCGGCTTTGCGCCGATGCCGATAACCCTGCCGTTTAGGCTCCGAAGGAGGGTTTTGGCCGTCGGAGGCCACAAAAAGAGCGTCGTGGCGATAGCGTGGGAGGACAAGGTGGTCCTGAGCCAGCACGTGGGCGACCTCGATACGGTAAAGGCCCGCGAATTTTTCGAGGAGGCCGTAAACACCCTGAAGCGCCTCTACGAGTTTGAGGAGGAGGTGGTGGTTTGCGACCTCCATCCGCGCTACGCCTCCACCGCGTGGGCCGAGCGCTATTCCCGCGAAGCGGGCAAACCCCTGATAAAGGTTCAGCACCACTTTGCCCACGCGCTGAGTTTGATGGCCGACGCGGGGCTCGGCGAGGACGGGGCGTTGCTGGCGGCGACCTGGGACGGGACGGGCTACGGGACCGACGGCACCGTTTGGGGCGGAGAGTTTTTGAGGGCCACCTACTCTGGATTTGAAAGGTTGGCGCGGCTGCGGCCGCTGCGCCTTTTGGGGGGCGATAGGGCGGTAAAGGAGCCGCGGCGGGTGGCCTTCGCCGTTTGCTTCGACCTTTTCGGGGAGGACCTTTCGAAGTATCCCGAGGAGGTTTTAAAAAGTTTTGGACCGCGGGAGGCGGAGCTGGCCCTTTCGGTCCTAAAGAGGGGGATAAATTCGCCCTTGGCCTCCTCGGCCGGTCGCCTCTTTGACGCGGCGGCGGCCCTTTTGGGAATTTTGAGCGTTTCGTCCTACGAGGGTCAAAGCGGTTCGATTTTGGAGGACCTCTACGACCCTTCGGTAAGGGACTTTTATCCGTTCGGGTTCGACGGTTTTGAGGTCGACTGGCGACCCCTCTTTGAGGCGCTGATAGGGGACCGCTCCCCCCTGGAGGTCAGGGTTTCGAGGTTCGTAAACGCCCTGGCGCAGGTGGTGAAAACGGTTTTCGACCGAAAGTGGGAGGGGGAAAGGCTCGGCCTTACGGGGGGCGTCTTTCAAAACAAACCGCTGACGGAGAGGGTGCTCGAACTCCTTAAGGGCAGGGAGGTTTTGCTCCACCAAAAGGTTCCGCCGGGCGACGGAGGTTTGGCGCTCGGACAGGCGGTGTTTGCCGGACTAACTTAGTTTTTTTATGTCCAACTACGACCGAATACTGCACTACTTTATCCTCCTCTTGACCCTGACGGGTATTGTTTTGATTTTCAGCGCCTACTCGCTGCCGCGGATTGTGCAGACCCTCGTTTACGGTTCGGGCGACTGGACGGCCCTCCTGGAGCCCCTAAAGCCCTACGCCAAGCTCCTTATCGCCTACGCCGCGGGCTTTGGCGCCTACTGGTGGCTTTTGAGGGCGGACCTCCGAAGGGGACAGAAACTCTTCGGCGCAAGAGCGATAAACCTGCTGGTTTGGGCGACCGCGGCCCTGATGGTTGCGGTGGTGGTCCAAAAGTTCGTCTTCGGCCTTTCGGTAAATCGCTGGCTCCTCGGCCCTTATCACACGGTGCTGATAACGGGTTTGATAATTCTGACTTACTACCTCTTTCTGGCCTATCAGTTTTCCAAGGAGAAGGTAAACTGGCCGAAGGTGGTCTTCGTGAGCCTCCTTTACGCGCTCCTGCTTTTGGCCCAGCCCGACGTCGGGACTCTTTTGCTTTTGACCTTTTCCTTTTTGGTTTTGAGCTTTTTCCGCTTCGACCACTGGATACCCAAGGCGGCCTTTTACGCGGCTACCGGCCTGGCCCTCCTTTTTTCGACCGTTGCGGTGGTTTCGGCGGCCCTCAACGCCCGTCTGTCGCTCCAACTTCCCAACTTCCTGGCCGAAACGCCCTTCGAGCACGTGGTCGTTCGGATTAACAACTGGCTCGACCCCTTTTCCGACGTTACCGACCGCAGCTACCAGCTGGCCAACTCCCTCTACGCCATTCACAAGGGGGGCCTTACGGGCGAGGGCTACGGCTTCGGAATGCGCAAGCTCTACATGGGCGGGACCGTCCACACCGACTTTATCTTTGCCACCGTCGGTGAGGAACTGGGCTTCGTCTTTGCCCTCTTTTTGTTCGTCTTGACGCTTTTACTCCTTTTGAGGCTTTTGAACCTGGCCTACCGCTTTCGCTCCAACTTCGAGAGGTTTTTCACCCTTTTGGTGGCGGTGGAGACCTTTGCCCTCGCGCTCGTAAACGCCGGAATGGCGGCCAACCTCCTTCCGGCCAAGGGTTGGCCCTATCCCCTGGTCAGCTACGCCCCCTTTTTCGCCCTCTTTTACCTGGTCCAGTTGGGGGTCGTTCAGTTCTTCGTCCGCCGGAGGTTCCACGAGGTTCTTTAGACAAACTCCGGTTGGAAGTTCCACCCCTCGTTTCCCCTTTCCAGAAACTCTTTTACCGCCTTGGCTATAAGGGTTGATATCAGCGGCTGAACGCTTTCGCCCACCTGGTTGTACTGCTCGTTAATGCCCCCGAAAAAGACGAAGTCGTCGGGATACGTCATCAGACGCGCCTGCTCCCGAACCGACAATAGCCGCGGCTGGTAGGGATGCAAAAAGCGGCCGCTCCCCTTTACGGTGGGCGAAATTTTGTCGGGGTGGAGCTTGGTGTAGTCCTTAAAGGTTTGGCCCCTCTTGCCGAAAAAGAGGGCCGCCTGGCCGAAGCGGAGCTTCTCCCACCTTTTTTTAAACTTTTTGGGAACGTCGACCCAGTAGTGGTTGGGAACTTCGTGGGGCCAGTCGGGCTTGGGAAGGTCGCCGATGGCCTCCCAAACGGTGGTCTTTCGGGCCACGCGGAACCTCTCCAGATAGTCCTTAAAGTAGATGTTGGAGATAAAAACGCGAGTCCTCTCGGAGGGCGAACCGTAGTTTTCCGACCGAATTACGTTGAAGTAAATCCTCTCGTAGCCCGCCCAGCGGAACTCCTCAATCAGGGCGTACTTGAGCTGGCCCTCGGTGATTTGAACGACGTTTTCCATTACGAAGACCTTCGGCCGCAGGTGGGCCACCAGCCGGATAAACTCGAGCGTAAGTTGACCCCGGGGGTCTACGTAAAGGCGGTCGACCGGCCGCTCCATCCGGTTGAGGCTTACGGGAGTGTAGGCCTCGCAGGGGGGACCGCCGATTACCACCTCCGGGTTTTGGACTGCAAACTCCCTTCCCGTAACGGTCCTGATGTCGGCGTTAAAGAGCTGGCGGGGGGAAATGTTGTGGGCGTAGGTTTGGGCCGCGGCCTCGTTAATTTCGACCGCCGCCGCTATCTCAAACCCCTCCCTCTTAAAGCCGTAAGAAAAACCTCCCCCGCCGGCAAAGAGGTCGACGACCCTAAAAGGCATAACTAAAAATGTTTAAAACTATGCTCTTTTCCGTCGAAGGGTCCGAATACGCCGTCCTCCGCGTCCGCCTCGAGGACGAAACCCTCTTTGCCCAAACCGGTTCGCTGGTCCTAATCGATGCCTCCCTCAGGGTGGAGGTAACCTCTTACGAAAACCTCCTCAAAAGGGCCCTCAGGAAGCTCTTTACCGGCGAGAGTCTCTTTTTGCTGAAAGTCTCGGGAAGGGGTGAGGTTTGGCTGGCGCCGCCCCTGCCCGGTTCGGTCGAGGCGCTTGAGCTGAGGGACGACTGTTTCGTGCTCCAGGACCACGCCTACCTGGCCCACTTTGGCGACCTCACCTTTTCGGTCGAGCACAAAGGCCTAAAGAGCCTGCTGGGGACCGAGCTCGTTTGGCTAAAGGTTTGCGGCCGCGGAACCCTTTGGGTCTCCGGTTACGGCCACCTCTTTTGGACGCGGGTCGGACCCGACAGGCTGCTGGACCCCCTTCACTTCGTGGCCTTCCGCCTCGCCCCCTACGAGCTCGAAGGTCCCACCGAAGGTCTCAAAAACGGGCTCTTTGACGGTGAGCTCGACTTTATCCGCTTCAGGGAACCGACCGAGGTCCTCGTTCAGAGCCGAATAGTTCCGCCCCTGGCCAAGGTCGTTTCCCGCTTCACCCCCCAGAAGGCGGTAAAGAGTTTCCTCCTCAAAAGGAGGCCGCTGTAGGAACGGACCGAAAATAGGGCCTTTATGCACCCCGACCTCGGAACGGAAGTTCTGGTTTCGCTGGTTACCTTCCTCTTTTCGATAGTCGGCGGAATTACCGGAATAGGAATAGCGACCATAATCATTCCCCTCCTGCTCTTTTTGGGCGTTCCCCTGCCCTTTGCAAAGGCCTCGGCCCTGTGGATTAACGTTTGGATAATGCTGCCGTCGCTTTTAAAGCGGCTGAAGCTGGTTCGCTGGTCGCTGGCGCTGCCGCTGGTGGCGTCGGCCGCCGCCTTTTCCCCCCTCGGCGCCAAGGTCTCCTTCCTTATTCCCGAAAGGCTCCAGCTCTTCATGCTCGGGACGCTGGTGATAGCCTCGGCGCTCCTAATCCTGTTTTTAAAACCGAAAGCCCGCTTCGCGGGAAAGGTTAAAAACCCGTGGCCCCTGGGCCTGGCCGTCGGGGCGGTCGCCGGCTTTCTGGGCGGAATGCTGGGAATAGGCGGCGGCATCGTCGCCAACCCCGCGTTGATGCTCCTAGGCGTCGACCCCCTCGTCGTGACCACCGTCAGCGGCGTTATGGTCCTGCTCTCTTCGCTCTTTGGCTGGTGCGTTTACGCCCTGGAGGGCTACTTTTCGCCGACGGCGGCCGTGCCCTTTGCCGCCGCCGCCGTCGCCGGCAGCCTAATCGGAAACCGCCTGGCGGTCCGCTTTTCCCGCGAAACCACCCGCAAGGTGGTGGCCTACTTCGCCGTTTTCGTCGGTCTGCTGACCTACCTCAAAGCCTTGGGCTAAAAGGAAAAGGCGAAGGTCGACCACAACCAAAACCTGAAGGTTCGGCGGCAGTAAAAGAGGTCGCAACCCTCCCCGTCCGGTTCGTAGAGCGCCGCCTTGAGACCCAAAGAGAGATTTTTGAGTAGCGGAAAAGTCCAAACGAGGTCGAGCTCCCTTCCGAAGTCCCTGCCGCCGGTCGGAAGTCGGCGGACCGACCGAAAGCGGTGGAGGGAAACCTCCGCCCTCCCCGCGGAGGTTTTAAAGACGGCGGTCGCGTAAAGGTCCCAAAGACCCCAATCGTTGGAAGAAGCAGTGTAGGCCAAAAAGGCGTCGGCGTAGCCGTTAAACCTGTGGAGGGTCGCCAGCGGCGTCGTAAAAGAGGGTTTCAGTCTCTCAAAACCCGCGGTCAGGGGGCCCAGTCGAACCCACGCCCGCACCATCGACGCCCAATCGCCCGAGGTCCCGCCTCTTTGAACCGCGTAGTCGAAAAAGAGGGAAAGCCTCTTCCCCTCCCACCCGAGGAAGGCCCCGCCCGTTTCGGAAACCTCCGACAGGTCGAGGTAGTAGGCGGAAAACTCAAACCCCCCGGTGGGTTTGAGCGAGAAGACCAGAACCGGCGAGCGGTTAAAGGGCCCGTCCTCGCCGGCGTCGGTCGAAAGGGAATTGAGGACCCCCTTTCGGGCCAGCAGGTAGTAGGCCTCAAACTTCCAAGGGGCTTCGGAAAAAAAGAGGGCGACGGCGTCGAAGGTCTGGGGCATCTGCCGCCAGTCGACCGAACCTATCAGCCTCTCGTCGCCGAGGCGAACGCGAAAGCGCCCCGCCCTGAGTTCCAAAAAGCGGGTGCGGTAGTAGGCGTACAGTTCGGTCGGGCGCAGGCGGTTTTCCTCGGCCACCTTCGCGTAGCCCTCCCTTTGGGGATAGAAGCGGTCGAGGAGAACCCCGACGGCCGTGAGCTCGAACCTAAACCCCAACGGGTTTTGAAACCCTTCTTTCCAAAGGGCGAGGCGAAAGGTCAGGGCGTTTGCGGGTTTCAGCCCGTCGTTTCGGGCCTCGGCGTGCTCAAAGCGGGGTCTAAAGAGCAAACCCCCGTCGGAGGCAAAGGAAAGGCCGACCGCCGAAAGAAGCAAAAGTAAAAGGAACCCCATCGGTGGAAAAACTTCCCGAAGGGCGGTCCCTTTTTCCGAAAATCGGACCGACACTTTGGAAAACCTTTGAGACAGTTTTGAAAGGCCCTTCGGCCCAAAGGGAACCCCCGAAGGGGCCAAAGTCTTAGCCTTGAGAT
>JAADCT010000016.1 GCA_013154305.1 Aquificota bacterium | reverse complement strand
GTCGAGGTTGGGTTTTATTCGGTCGTACAGCTCCAAAAAGTGTTGGGAAATTACCTTGGTCTCCGAAAGGATTGGCATGAAGTTGGTATCGCCGTTCCAGCGGGGAACGACGTGACAGTGAACGTGTTGCTCCAATCCCGCTCCGGCAACCCTCCCGAGGTTCCACCCCACGTTAAACCCGTGGGGGGAAATCGTTTTCTTTAGCGCCTCGATGGAGGCCTGAACCAGTTTGTTAATCTCCAGGAGTTCTTCGTCGGTGAGGGAGGTAAAGTCGTCGGTGTGTCGAATCGGACAAACCATCAGGTGTCCGGCGTTGTAGGGATAGAGGTTCATAATTACGAAGGCGTTTTTCCCCTTGTGGAGGACGAGGTATTCCCTCCACTTTTCGGGGGGTTGTTTTACGGCCTCGCAGAGGAAACAGTCGGAGGACAATTCGTCAACCCTTTCGATGTAGTTGCTACGCCAAAAGGCCCAAAGGTGCTCCATTGAAAGATGGAATTTTAAAACCCCGCGCGGAGGCGTCGGGCTTACCCTTGCTCCCTTTCGGGCCTGGGGGGGTTCACCCTAGCCCCCCGCGGGGCGGTCTGAAGGAGGCCTTTTAACTGGCGGAGGGGGAGGGATTCGAACCCTCGGTGCCCGTAAAACGGGCACACGGCGTTTCCAGCGCCGCGCCTTCGTCCGCTCGGCCACCCCTCCTGGGAAGCCCTGCGAGCCCCGAATTAAAAAAATTTATCATTCCATCCGCGGGCCGTCAAGTTTCAGCCCGCCGAAGCCGCCTTAAAATCTAACTAATTCATAATGAAAAAGGGCGGTATAGTCATTTTAAACTTCGGTTCCCAATACGTTCAGCTGATTGCCCGCCGCGTGCGCGAGCTCGGCGTCTACAGCGAAATCCTGCCCTGGGACGCCCCCGTGGAGGAGATACTAAAAAGGGAACCCAAGGGGGTTATCTTTTCGGGAGGACCCGCGTCGGTTTACGCAAAGGGCGCACCCCTCCCCGACCCGAGGATTTACGAAACCGGGCTCCCCATTTTGGGGATTTGTTACGGTTTGCAGGTTTTGGCCCACCAACTGGGCGGCAAGGTTGCCCCCGCCGAAAAGCACGAATACGGTCGCGCCACCCTGAGGGTCCTAAAAGAGGACGAGCTTTTTAAAAACCTGCCGAGGGAGTTTCAGGTTTGGATGTCCCACGCCGACAAGGTGGTCGAGCTTCCCGAGGGATTTGAAACCTTGGCGGTTTCCGACAACGCCCCCCACGCCGCCGTGGCGGACCTAAGGAGGGGTTACTACGGCGTTCAGTTCCACCCGGAGGTCACCCACACCCAATACGGAACCGAAATCATCAAAAACTTCGTCTTTGAGGTGGCAAAGGCGGAAAAAAACTGGTTTATGGAAAACTTCGTCGAGGAACAGATTGAGAAAATCCGCCGAACGGTCGGAGACAAAAAGGTAATAGCCGCCCTGTCGGGCGGGGTTGATTCGACGGTCGCCGCCGTTTTAACCCACCGCGCGATAGGCGACCGCCTCATACCGATATTTATCGACCACGGGCTCTTAAGGGAGGGCGAGCGCCAGGAGGTAGAAAAGGCCCTTAAAGGCTTGGGGCTTCCCCTTAGGGTGGTGGACGCCTCGGAAGTTTTCCTCTCGAGGCTCGAGGGCGTAGAGGACCCCGAGGAGAAGAGGAGGATAATCGGGCACACCTTTATAGAGGTTTTTGAAAGGGAGGCGAAAAAGTACGAGGGCGTCGAATTTCTCCTTCAGGGAACGCTCTATCCCGACGTTATAGAGAGCGCGGGCGTAAGAGGCGCCGCCAAGATAAAGAGCCATCACAACGTGGGCGGTCTGCCCGAAAGGATGAACCTGAAACTGCTGGAACCTTTGAGGGACCTCTTTAAGGACGAGGTCCGCCGTTTGGGAAAAATCCTCGGAATTCCCGACGAGATTTTGAAAAGGCATCCCTTCCCCGGACCCGGTTTGGCGATAAGGATTTTGGGACCCGTTACGAGGGAGGACCTCAAGCTCCTACGAAAGGCGGACAGGATTTTTGTAGAGGAACTCAAAAGGTGGGGACTTTACGACAAGGTTTGGCAGGCCTTTGCCGTTTTGCTGCCGGTTAAAACCGTCGGGGTAATGGGCGACGTTAGGACCTACGAGCGCGTCGTTGCCCTGCGGGCCGTCGACAGCTCCGACGGAATGACGGCCGACTGGAGCCGCCTGCCCTACGACTTTCTCGACCACGTGATGAGGAGAATTATTAACGAGGTCAGGGGCGTAAACAGGGTCGTCTACGACGTTACCTCCAAGCCTCCGGGAACCATAGAGTGGGAATGATTTTAAAGAGCAAAGACCCCGCGCCGAAGGCGCGGGCTTTTTTTTAAATTTTGAGGTGATACCTTTCGGCAAATTGCTCTATGCGCCTTAGGACCTCTTGGGCGTAGTGCTTCAGCTCCTTGAGGTGGACCTCAATTTTGTGGCGGACCTTTTCGAGTTCCTTTTCGAGCTCGGCAAGCTTGTCGGAAAGGTCGTATTCGACCGCCTTAAGGTCGTTGTACTTTTTACGAAGTTCCTCCAGTTTGGCCGTTACCTCCTGCATCCTTTCGAGGAGACGGCGGCGGTCCTCCATGAGGCGTTCGTATTCGCGGGGACTGTCGGCCTGTTGGAGGGCTATGCGGTTTTTGCGCAGTTTGTGGCGGAGTTCGTTGTACTCGTGTTCGAGCTCCTTCAGTTGACGCGAGACCTCGAGGACCTCCTTTTCGACCCTTTCGAGTTCCCTTTCGACCTCCCTCTTTTGGTCCTCGAGTTTTTCAAACTCCTCTATGAGGCGGCGAAGTTCCTTTTCAACGTGCTCGAGGTGCCGGGCCTCCTTGTCAACGCTTTCGACTATCTTCTCAAAGAGGTCTTTCATCCTCCGTTCCTCCTCGCTTTTTGTAAAGTTTTCTAATGTTAGTGGAAATTAAGGGCCGCCGGGCGGCGGCGCAAGCTCAAAGCCCCAAAAAGCGCAGGAAACGCCCTTTCGGTCCCTCCGCGTCTTCTTTTCGTTCGGTCCCCTCGGCGGAAGGAACTTCGGTCTCCTCCGCGGGTTCGGCCCCGGAGGTTTGGACCGGAGGGGTGAGGGGCAAAAATTCGCACTCGTCGATGTCGACGAAGGGGTCGGTGGTCCTCCGTTTGGTCTCGTAGGGAATTACGACCTTAAAGAGGGGTTTGTAGCGCTCCCAACTTTCGAGGATTTCCTTCGCCCATTCGCTGTCGGTTTCAAGGTAGTGTTTCTCGAGCCAAAACTTGAGTTCGAGCTCGGCCCGGCGGTCCAGCAGCGGCAACAGGAAAACGTAGCCTTTGTTTATGCGCTCGTCGAGCTTGCCGTCGAGGTCGAGAACGTAAGCCCTTCCGCCGGTCATTCCGGCGCCGAGGTTGTAGCCGGTCTTTCCGA
This sequence comes from Aquificota bacterium, assembly GCA_013154305.1. Taxonomy (GTDB): domain Bacteria; phylum Aquificota; class Aquificia; order Aquificales; family QOAS01; genus QOAS01. The sequence continues at coordinate 1,024 of JAADCT010000016.1, read as the reverse complement.
GGACCACCACCACGCCCTCGGTCATGTACTCGCAGCAGTGGTGGCCGGCACCCTCGACCACGGCCACCGCCCCGCTGTTTCGTATGGCAAAGCGTTCGCCGACTTTGCCGGCTATAAAGAGCTGGCCGCCGGTGGCGCCGTAAAGGCAGGTGTTTCCGGCCAGGGTAAGCTCCTTGCTCCTTTTGAGCTCCCACGGGAAGGGTCGGACGACGACCTTTCCGCCGCCGAGACCCTTGGCAACGTAGTCGTTGGCCTGACCGGTCAGGTAAACCTCGAAACCTTCGGGCAGGAAGGCGCCGAAGCTCTGGCCGGCCGTTCCCTCAAACTCGAGGCGCAGGCGCCCGTCGTAGCCGCTCTCGAGGGCGGGTTTGACCAGCTTGGTGGGAACGGTCCGATAGGTGTTTTTAATTCGGTAGCGCTTTTGAACGTTCTTTTTGAGGTGAATGTCGTAAGAGAGCTCTTCCAGCAAAACGTCGTTGAAGTTGAAGTTGGGATTGTCGTTTCTGAAGACCTCGCACTTTCTCTTTACGCCCTTTACGGGAACGCCTTTAAGGAGCTGCTCCACGCGCACTTTGGGGGCCTCGGGATGCTTGTCGGCGGTGTTGTCGGGCTCGAGCAGGTCGTAGCGGCCGATAATCTCGTCGAGGCTCCGGATGCCGAGCTCGGCCATCAGCTCCCTCAGGTGGTGGGCCACGGCGAGGAAGTAAACCATTACGTCCTCGGGATTTCCCTTGAACTTGAGGCGGAGTTTCTCGTCCTGGGTGGCCACGCCGGTGGGACACCTGTTGGTGTGGCATTGGCGTATCATCGCGCACCCTTCGGCTATCATCGCCGCCGTTCCGAAGCCGTATTCCTCGGCTCCCATGAGGGCGGCCACGAGAACGTCCCGACCGTTTTTGAGACCCCCGTCGACGCGGACCCGAACCAGGTGCCGCAGGTCGTTTTCTATTAAGGTCTTTTGGGTTTCCCACAGGCCGTACTCCCAGTGGAGACCGGCGTTTTTTATCGAACCGTAAGGGGAGGC
>JAADCT010000040.1 GCA_013154305.1 Aquificota bacterium | reverse complement strand
GTTTTACCACCTTGGGTGAAAAGTCCTCTTTAAACCTCAAAATGTTTTCCGGTTTGGCTCCCCTCCACTGGTATATGGCTTGGTTGGGGTCCCCCACGACGCAGACGTTGTTTCTCGCCAGGAGTTTTATAAACTCGTATTGCACCGTATTAGTGTCCTGATACTCGTCCACCAAAATGTATTGGAAGTGGTTTTTGAGCTTTTCCCTCACCTCGGGGTGTTCTTTCAAAAGTTTTACGGCGTAGTAGAGGAGGTCGTCAAAGTCGAGGGCGTTAAGTTCCCTGAGTTTCCTCTGGTAGGCCTCAAAAACCTCCCAAAAGTCCTCCAGGTGGTCGACGGCGTAGGTGTTCCCCCCGTAGGAAAAGGTTTTACTCCCTTCCTTGAACTTGATAATCGCCTCCTCGTAGAGGTCGGCCTCGTATTCGGGGTCGAATTCCTTGAGGACCTGTTTTAGGACCCTTTTTGCGTCGTCGCGGTCAAAGACGATAAAGTCGGGCCTTATTCCTATCCTACCGCCGGCAAGGCGCAAAATCTTGCCCGCTACGGCGTGAAAGGTTCCCACCCAAGGCAGTTTTACCCCCAAGGTCTTTTCTATTCTCTCCTTGAGCTCCTTGGCGGCCTTGTTGGTAAAGGTTATGGCCAAAATCCTTTTGGGGTCGTAGCCGCTCCTTATGAGGTGTTCGACCTTGGCGACGAGGGTTTTGGTCTTTCCGCTGCCGGCGCCGGCCACGACCAAAAGCGAACCGCCCAGATACTCGGCCGCCTCCCTCTGTTGGGGATTGAGTTCCTCCAAACCCACGGGAGTAAGGAATTTTAAAAATTGTTTCCCTTAAATGGGCGAGGCGCGGAGGGAGTTGGGAAAGCTCCTCTTTAACGTTGCGCCGGTAGCCTTAGCCTCATTGATTTTTCAACCTTTGACGGTCGCCTTCGGCGTGGGCTTTGGCGGTGGCCGTCGGACCGGGGGGAATTATTTTGGGTTTGGTGGAACTCAAAAAAACGCCGCAAGGCGGGCCCGGTTGCTGAGGTCTTCCTTTATTAGTTTCCTCCTACCCCGCTCCCCGAAGGGGTTTCAAACTTTTACTTCCACCCGATGGAAAGGAAAAAGTTTTACCTCGTCAGTTTGGGGTGTGCGAAAAACACCGTCGACAGCGAGAGGGTTGCCAAGCTTCTTTCCCAAAAGTTTGAGCCGACCAACGACCCGACCGAGGCCGACCTGATTTTGGTAAACACCTGCGCCTTCATAGACCCGGCCAAGGAAGAGAGCATCGAGACGATTATCGACCTGTCGAGGGTAAAAAAGAGGGAGGCCAAACTGGCGGTCTTCGGCTGTCTGGTAAACCGCTACGGGGAAGTTTTAAAAAGGGAGCTCCACGAGGCGGACCTTCTCTTTCCGACCGAACCTTATCGGGAGGTGTGTCAAACCTTTGACCTTAAGTCGTGCGACCTCAAAAAACGGCTCCTGCTGACGCCCCCCACCTACGCCTACCTGAAGATTTCGGAAGGGTGCAACCGAACCTGCGCCTTTTGCGCCATTCCCCAAATTCGCGGTCCCTACCGCTCCAGACCCGTAGAGGAGCTGGTCGAGGAGGCCCGCTATCTGGTCGAAACCTACGGCGTTAAGGAGCTCGTAATAGTTTCCCAGGACACCAGCTACTACGGAAAGGACCTTTACGGGGAGTTCGCCCTTCCCCGCCTTTTGGACGAGCTTCAAAAGCTTCCGGTAAAGTGGATTAGACTTCACTACCTTTATCCCTCAAAAGAGGTTTTCGCGCTGGTCGACTACCTGTTAAAGGGTTCGGAGAAGGTCCTTCCCTACCTGGACCTTCCGATACAGCACGCCTCCGACCGCGTTTTGAAGGCCATGAGGAGGGGCCACTCGGCGGACTTTCTGAAAAAACTCCTCCACTCGGCGAGGGAAAAGCTTGGGGAAAACGCCGTCTTCAGGACGACGGTAATAGTGGGCTTTCCCGCCGAGGGTCAAAAGGAATTTGAGGAACTCCTTAAGTTCGTCGAGGAGTTTGAGTTCGACTACCTGGGGGTCTTCAAGTACTATCACGAGGAGGGAACGCCGGCGTGGGAAACCTTCGAGGACTCGGTCCCCGAGGAGGAAAAGGAGGAGAGAAAGAGGACCCTCGAGGCGGTCCAGAGCGTAATTTCGGAAAGGCGCCTCTCGAGGTTCCTCGAAACGGAGCAGGAGGTCCTCGTCGAGGGCGTGGACGAGGACTTCGGTCTCGTTCCGGTCGGAAGAACCTGGTTTCAGGCCCCCGAGGTGGACGGTATGACCTACCTCGAAACCTTCTCACCCGACGGGGAGGAGTTTAAACCCGAGGTCGGGAAGGAGATAAAGGCCTTTTTGACCCAGCTGGAGGGCGTGGACTTCAAAGCGGTCCCCTTAGGGGACTAACATTCTCTTTTTATGTTCCTCTTTCCCGACAGCGACTTTCCGGTCCAAAGGCCGAGGCGTTTGAGGCTCAAAAAACCCCTAAGGGACCTGGTCAGGGAAACGCACCTTCACCTGGAGGACCTGGTTTATCCGATTTTCGTCCAGGAAGGTGAGGGGTTGAAGGTGGAAGTTCCCTCCATGCCGGGAATTTACCGCTTTTCTCCCGACACGGTCGTCGACGAGGTTAAGGAGGTTCGCGACCTCGGAATTCGGGCCGTTATCCTCTTCGGCATCCCGGCCCGAAAGGACGAGGTCGGCAGCGACAGCTGGAGCGACCGCGGAATTATTCAAAAAACCCTTGAGGCAATAAAGAGAGAAGTGCCCGAGATGTTCGTAATAACCGACGTTTGCTTTTGCGAGTACACCTCCCACGGCCACTGCGGCGTCGTCGTAGGCGGCGACGTGGACAATGACCTCACGCTCGAAAACTTGAAAAAACAGGTCGTCTCCCACGCCGAGCACGGGGCCGACATGGTTGCCCCTTCGGGAATGACCGACGGAATGGTAAAGGCCATAAGGCAGGCCCTCGACGAGGCCGGTTTTAAAAACTTGCCGATAATGGCCTACTCGGCCAAGTACGCTTCGGCCTTTTACGGCCCCTTCAGGGACGCGGCCGAAAGCGCGCCCTCCTTCGGCGACCGCCGAACCTATCAGATGGACCCGGCCAACTTCCGCGAGGCCTTTAAGGAAATTTACCTCGACCTCCTGGAGGGCGCCGACGTCGTTATGGTAAAGCCGGCCCTGGCCTACCTCGACGTAATAAAGATGGCCAAAGAGACCTTTCCGGTTCCGGTAGCGGCCTACAACGTCAGCGGCGAGTACGCGATGATTAAGGCGGCCGAAAGGCTCGGTTGGCTCGACGGAAAGAGGGCCATGGTCGAAACGCTTTACGCCATAAAGCGCGCCGGCGCCGACTTAATTCTCACCTACTTCGCCAAGGAGGTCGCCAAAATGATTAACGACCGGACGGTGGAAAACTTCTTCTAAATCCCCCAAAGGGGGATTAAAAGAGAACGACCTCCACCGGTCGGTTTCTTTCCACCTCTTTTACCCCCTCGTAGATTACGGCAACGCCGTCGGCAAAGCCCAGCGAAAGGACGTCCCCGGACGAGGTGTTCCGATAGGGGGTGGCGAAGAGGGTTCCGTCCTCGCCGAAGGAGAGACGAACACGGATAAATTCCCTTCGGGAGGCGTTTTTCCTCCTGAAGTCCTCGGTAAGAAGGGCCCGCACCTTCGGTTTGAAGAGCCTTTTGGCGCCCTGTAGCTTCCGCAGGGCCGGATATACCAGAAGGTAAAAGTTAACCAGCGCCGAAACGGGATTTCCCGGCAGACCGAAAAAGAGGCGCCGACCCCCGTCGTAGGTTCCAAACAGTGTGGGCTTTCCCGGCTTTATCGCCACCTTGTGAAACTTCGCCTCAATGCCCAACCTCTTTACCAACTCGGGAATAAAGTCCCTTTCGCCAGCCGAAACGCCGCCGGTGGTTATAAAGGCGTCAAACCCGTAGAGGTGCTCCTTCAGAAAGTCCTCCAAAAGTTTCGGCTCGTCGGGGAGGTTTCCCAGGTTTACCGCTTCAAAGCCCTCGCGGCGGGCGGCCGCCGCCAGCGAGTGGCTGTTGGCGTCGTAAATTTGGCCGGGCCTCAGGAGGGGTTCGCACGGCTCGCGCACCTCACTGCCGGTCGACAAAACGGCCACCCTCGGAGGGGTAAAGACCTTCACCTTTCCGAGGCCGAAGGCCGCCAAAACGGCCACCTTTCCCGGGGTAATGTCCTCCCCCCTTTCCAAAATCGTTTGACCGAGCTTTGCGTATTCGCCGGCGAAGCGCACGTTGGCGCCCTCGGGAACCGGCTCAAAGAGCAAAACCTCGTCGCCCTCGACCTTTACCTTCTCGAGTTCGACCACCGCGTCGGCGCCCGGCGGCAAGGGGGCACCCGTAAAAATCTTGTAGGCCCCTCCGGGGGGGAGCTCCTCCTCGACGAACTCGCCGGCGGCAACCGTTTTTATCACCCTCAGCCGGAGGGGCCTCTCGGGCGAGGCGGCGGCCGTCTCGGCGCTTCGGACGGCAAAACCGTCCATGGCCGCGTAGTCAAAGAGCGGATAGTTAAAGGTAGCCTTGAGCTCCTCGGCCGCCACCTGTCCGACCGCTCGGTCGAGAAACCTCAGCTCCGGCGCCGTGGTCCGAACGACCGAGGAGAGAATTTCCTCAAGGGCCTCCTCAAAGGAAATCAAACCCATAAAGGAAGGAGGTTAATCCACCCGCGGCGGGTTTTCCTCCTTTGCCGCCTCCCGGAGGCGTTTCAAAAGCTCTTTCACCACCGCCTTGGGCTCTTTTTTGTAGCGGCGGCCGAGCTCCACCGCCTCCTCCCGCCCCAGCACGCCCGCCGCCACCAAAAACTGGAGAAACTGCGGAACGTTTTTCCAATACTTGTTCAAAAGTCCCCTTTCAAAGTCAAGGAGGTAAACGCGCCGCCCCGAAACCAAAACGTTGGTAAAGGGTCTTTGAAACTCGTCCTTAAAAACGCCGACGCGGTCGAGGCAGTAGGCCGCCAACAAAATCTTCCTCAGATAGTAGTAAAAGAGCCTCCTCGGAACCTCCTTTTGGACCTTTTTAAAGGGCTTTCCCTCCAAAAAGCGATAGACGAAAAAGTCCTCGCCGACCTCCCGCAGTTTCGGAACGAAGGAAAAACCCTTGGAGTTCAAAAACTCCAAAATTTTGGCCTCCTTGAGGAAGGTCTTTACCAGCCCCTCCTCGGAGGGGACCTTTACCGCCCACCTTTGACCCCTTTCGACGAAGGTGTATATCACCCCGCGGTAGCCCTCGGCAAAGCGCTCGAGCCTCCTTTCGGCCGCAAACTCCTCAAACCTCATCTTCGGAAAAAAGCCCGCGCCGGAGGCGCGGGAGTCTTCCTTCAATTCGGGGAAACGCTTTCTAGCGCCTCCTTGCCGAAGACGCGCTCGAAGATGCGGTCGCGGTGCTTTATAAACTCCTCCACGCGGAAAATCTCTTCTATCTCCTCCGGAGATAGGTATCGCCGGACCTCCTCGTCCTGCAGGAGGGCGGTCTTAAAGTCGAGGTCCCTTTCCTCCCACGCGCGCATGGCGCAGCGCTGGACCATGTCGTAGGCCTTGTCGCGGTCGAGCCCCTTTTCCTGGAGCCTGGCCAAAACCTTGGAGGAGAAAAAGAGACCCTTGGAGAGGTCCATGTTCCTCTTCATGTTTTCCGGATAGACGACCAGCCCCTCCATTATTTCCTTAAAGAGATTCAGCATGTAGTCGAGGGCTATCGAACTGTCGGGAAGGATTATGCGCTCGACCGAGGAGTGGGAGATGTCCCTCTCGTGCCAGAGGGCGATGTTTTCGAGGGCAGGGATAAGGTTGCTCCTCACGTAGCGCGCCAGGCCCGTTATCCGCTCGCTGTGAATCGGATTCTTTTTGTGGGGCATGGCCGAGCTTCCCCTCTGGCCCTTGGTGAAGGGCTCCTGGGCCTCCAAAACCTCCGTGCGCTGGAGGTGCCTAATTTCGGTGGCAAACTTTTCCAAGGAGGAGGCCGTCACCGCCAGGGCCCAAACGAACTCGGCGTGGCGGTCGCGCTGAACCACCTGATTGGAAACCGGCTCAATCTTTAGTCCCAACTTGGAGAGGGCGATTTTCTCCACCTCCGGCGGAACGTTGGAGTAGGTTCCCACCGCACCGCTGATTTTGCCGTAGGAGACGACCTCCTTGGCCCTCTTTAGGCGCTCGAGGTTTCGCTTCATCTCCTCGTACCAGAGGGCAAACTTCAGCCCCAGCGTCATCGGCTCGGCGTGAACGCCGTGGGTCCGCCCTATCATCACCGTATCCTTGTGCTCGAGCGCCCTCCTCTTTAGCACCTCAAGAAGCTCCTCGACGTCCCTTATGAGAAGCTCGAGGGCCTCCCTCATCAAAAGCGCCAGCGCCGTGTCTATAACGTCCGAGGAGGTTATCCCCAGGTGGATGTACTTACCCTCTTCGCCCGCCAGCTCCTTAATCGCCGTTACGAACGCTAAAACGTCGTGCTTGTAAACCCTCTCGATTTCCTTTATCCGCTCGACGACCCTCTCGTCCACGAAGGTTCTTTCCTTAATTTTTTCGACCGCCTCCTTGGGTATCTTTCCCAGCTCGGCCCACGCCTCGCAGACGGCAACCTCGACCTCGAGCCACTTTCTAAACTTGTTAACCTCGCTCCAAATTTGCCCCATTTCGGGGCGCGTGTAGCGCTCTATCATCTAAGGTTGACTAATTTTAAAGAGCTCCTCCGCGCGGACCTCAAAGCGCACCTTCCTAAAAGGTTCGCGCTCGAGGGGAAAGTCCTCCCTGTAGTGGCAACCGCGGCTCTCCTCCCTCCTGAGGGCCGAGAGGACGACCGCCTTGGCCACCAAGGCCAGGTCGAAAAAGCGCTTGGCCTCGGGCGAGCCCCCCGCGGCGGCAAAGCTTTCTTCCAGCAGTTCGTCGAGCCGCAAAAGCGCCTCCCTCAGACCTTCGCCGCTTCGAACGATGCCCGCCTTTTGCCAAAGAAGTTCCCCCAGTTCCCTCACCCTTTTTTCAAAGTCAAAGCCCGCTTCGCGGGAGGATTTTGAGGGCTCCAACTCCGGCCTCAAAAAGCGCTCGAAGGGCAGACGAAAGAGGGCGTCCTCGGCCGCCCGCAGGCCGAAAACCACCCCCTCGAGAAGCGAGTTGGAGGCCAATCGGTTGGCCCCGTGGAGCCCGGTGGCCGCGCTCTCGCCCACCGCGTAGAGCCTGTCCAGCGAGGTTTTACCGTCGGCGTCGACGGCCAAGCCGCCTATAAAGTAGTGGGCGGCCGGCTCGACCGGAACCGGCTCCCTGTAGGGGTCCAAACCCGCCTCCTTCAAAATTTGAAAGACTTGGGGAAAGCGCTCCTCGATTTTGACGCCGCGGGCCGCCAGCGGCCGCAGGTCCAAAAAGACCTCCCCGCCGCCGACCAGGCGCGAGAAAATGGCCCGCGCCACCTCGTCGCGGGGCGCCAGTTCGTCGACGAAGCGCTCGCCCCGCCCGTCGGTCAAAACGGCCCCCTCGCCCCTTACGGCCTCCGAAATGAGCCTTCCGCTCCCCTTTAGGACCGTCGGGTGAAACTGGACGAACTCGCAGTCCCTCAAAAGGGCCCCCGCCCGCGCGGCCGCGCCGAGGGCCTCCGCCCCGCCGGTTCCGGCGGCCGAACTTTTGGCGTAGAGACCCGCCGCCCCTCCCGTGGCCAAAAAGAGGAGTTTCGACTCGACGAGGAGAAAACCCCCTTCGACCTTAAAGAGGGCGCCCGCCGCCTTCCCCTCGGCGGTCAAAACCTCCAGAAGCTCCCCCTCGAGAAACTCAACGCCCAAGTTCAAGGCCCGGCGTTTCAGCGCCTCGTAGATGGCCCGGCCGGTGTAGTCGCGCACCTTTAAAATTCGGCGCGTCGAGTGGGCCGCCTCCAGCGCCAGTTCGAAAAACTCCTCCCCGCGGTCGAACGGAACGCCCCACTCCAAAAGCCTCAGGACCGCACCCTTGCCCGAAAAGACGACGAGCCTCACGACCTCCTCGTCGTTTAAAAACCTTCCCGCCCTGAGGGTGTCCAGGTAGTGGAGGACGGGGCTGTCGTGGGGCGAAACCGCCGCCGCTATGCCCCCTTGGGAGAGGTAGGTCGTTCCGCGCCCCTTGGAAACGACCAGCGGCCTTACGCCGCCCTCGGCCAGGCGGATGGCCGCCGTAAGACCGGCAATCCCCTCGCCGACAACGACCACCTCGCGGCGAAGTCTCTCAAACCGCGCGGGCCGAAACAAAAGCATAAACTTATCAAAGATACTTCCGGAGTAAAAAGCGCAAAATCGCCCGTGCGTTTTCCTCCGTAGGTTCCAAACCGGCGGCCCGCAGGCGCTCTTTCAGCTCGGCCAAAAGCTTTTTCCTCGCCCCCGGCTCGAGCCGCCTTAAAACCTCCTCCAGCGAATTCCCCTCGACCCTTCGGGGATTGAAGTAGACGCCCCCCTTACGGTTTTTTTCGAAGAGTTTTTTGCACCTCAGGAGCGAACTTTTTTCCCTCTCGTCGGGGGGAATGAGCTCCGAAAAGCACCTCTCGAGGGTCTTTTTAACCTCCTCCTCCGAAAACCTTTGAAGGAGGGACTTTAAAAAGGAGACCTCCTTCGGGGAAAGAAAGTGGCCCCTTCCCTTGAGCCTGAGGGCGAAACGGTAAAGGGAGGAAAGGGACAAGGTTTATTCCACCTCCGAGCTGTCCTTGTCGAGCTCGGCGTACTTTTCCGACATTTTCATGGCCTCTTCGAAGAGGCGTTTTTCGCTCTCTTCAATGGTTTCGACGGCCTTGCGCTCCTCTACGACCTCACCCTCGGCCTCGCGGCGTTTTTTACCCTCGAGAACGGCGTCGGCTATTTTGGAGGTCAGGAGCCTAATCGACTTGATGGCGTCGTCGTTTCCGGGAATGGGGTAGTCTATCAGGTCGGGGTCGCAGTTGGTGTCGGCTATGGCCACTATGGGAATGGCGAGCTTGCGGCCCTCGGAAACGGCTATGTGCTCGCGCACGGTGTCGACAATCCAAAGAATGTCGGGAATCCTTTGCATCTCCTTAATGCCGCCGTAGAGCTTTTGAAGCTTCAGGAGCTTGCGGCGCAGGCGGGCGACCTCTTTCTTGGGCAGAATTTCGAAAACGCCCTCCTCTTCCATCCTCTCGAGGAGCTTGAGCTTGAGAATCGACTTTCTGACGGTTTTGAAGTTGGTAAGCAGTCCGCCCACCCAGCGCTCGTTGACGTAGTAGGCGCCGCAGCGCTCGGCCTCCTCCTTAATAATTTGCTTGGCCTGCTTCTTGGTTCCCACGAAGAGGACCTCGGCGCCCTTTGCCACCTCGTTGACTATGAAGTTGTAGGCCTTTTCGAGCGCCTCGACCGTCTTGGTCAGGTCGATGATGTGAATGCCGTTTCGAACCCCGTAGATGTAGGGTTTCATCTTGGGGTTCCAACGGCTTTTGGAGTGGCCAAAGTGCACGCCGGCCTCGAGCAGTTCCTTCATCGACACTACCGGCATCCCTTCACCTCCTCGGGTTTTTTCTGCCCCTTCCCGCCCGAGAGTCCCTTTTCGGGACCACCCGAGGGTCCGGACCCTTTCGCCCTCCCGGGGAGGGAGGGTCCGCCGACCTTACGGGGAAGGGGGAACTTTCTACTCTAATTGTACGGAAGGAAAAACTCCCCGCCCCGACCGTGTGGAAAAATATCAACCGATGCGAGTCGGCTTCGTCTACGACGACCGGTACCTGCTCCACCACCGCGAGGGCCATCCGGAAAACAAGTACCGCCTCGAGGCCCTGATGGAGGGAATGGCCCAAAGGGGACTCCTTTCAAAGGTCGAGCTCCTAAAACCCTTCGAGGCCCCGGCCGAGCTTATATCGCTCAACCACGACCCCCAATACGTGGAGGAGGTGATGCTGGCCTCGAGAAGCGGCGAAGGGTGGTTTGACCCCGACACCTACTACAACGAATACACCTTTCTGGCCGCCTCCCTGGCCGTCGGCGGTGTGGTGGGGGCCGTCGAGGCCGTTTTGGAGGGAAGGTTGGACGCCGCTTTTTGCGCCGTAAGGCCGCCCGGCCACCACGCCGAATACGCCAAGGCGATGGGCTTTTGCATCTTCAACAACGTCGCCGTCGCCGCCCGCTACCTTCTAAAGCGGGGCCTCGAGCGCGTCTTTATCGTCGACTTCGACGCCCACCACGGCAACGGAACCCAACGCGCCTTTTACGAAGACCCGCGCGTCTTCTACTTTTCCACCCACCAGTATCCCTTCTATCCGGGAACCGGCTCGGCCGAGGAGCGCGGTGCCGGCGAGGGCTACGGAACCACCCTCAACCTGCCGATGCCGGCCGGCGCCGGCGACGAGCTCTTTAAGGAGGCCTACGGGAAGGTTTTAAAGAGCGCGGTGGTCGGCTTCAGGCCCCAATTCGTCCTCGTTTCGGCCGGCTACGACCTTCACCGCGACGACCCCCTTACGGGGCTCGAGGTTACCGACGAGGGCGTTCGCTTTATCGTCCGCTCGATAGTGGAGGCGGCCCAGGAGGTCGGAGCCCCCGCCGTTTTCGCCCTCGAAGGAGGCTACGACCTCGGGGTTTTGAGCCGCTGCGTCCCCGACACGGTCGAAATCCTCCTCTCCTCCTAGGCGGCCCTCCTTTCCTTCAGGCCGTCCAGGAGCAAAATCAGCCGGTAGCCCAGCAGCAGCGCCAGGGCCAAAACGTAGAGCCAAACCAAAAACATCAAAATACCCGCAAAGGGGGTTATTACCAGGTTCTTTACCAAGAAGTTGGTCGCGTACCAGGTAAAGAGACCTTTCAAGGGGTTCAAAAGCAGCATCAGAAGAAGGGACACCCCCAAGGTGGTGCTCGGCCGCAGGGGAACCGGCGAAAGGGTCCGGTAGATGACCAAAAGACCGAGCGGAAAGGCCAGGTAGTTTACCGCCCACCTTATCGTCTCCAAAACCGGTTCCACCAGCGGGTGGTAGAGGTGAAACCTTTTCAATACCTCCGGAAGGAGACCGATGGCAAAGTCCACCACCCCGTAAAGCAGCAGCAAGAGGCCGAAGATAAAGGGCAAAAAGTAGTTGACCAGCGGGATTTTCCTCGGTTCCCCGCCCGAGACGAAGGCAAAGGCGTATTCGACCGTCCTCAGGAAATTTCCCAAAAAGAAGACCACCAAAAGGAGAGTCAAAACCTGCGTTTGGACCGTCAGGTTTTCCACCGAGCGGACCAAAAAGTCGACCACCTTGGCCGACGCCTCGGGAAAGAGCTCGTAAATGCGCGCGACGACCTCCTCCTTACCCGGAACGTACTTCAAAACCGTCCCCAAAAAGACGACCACGGCGTTGAGAACCAAAAAGGCCGAGAAGGTTATCGCCGAGGCGTGGTAGGTGTAGTTTTTGGAAAAAAAGTCGGCCAGAAGGGCGTAAAGGGCCCGGTAGAGCAACCGAACCATCGACCGGGCCCGCCGCCTCAGACGTTGTAGCGGTCGAAAATCAGGTCCAAAATGAGGGGCTGAATTTCCACCCTCCACTCCTGAATGGGAAGGGAATTCTTGTCGGGAATGAGGACCATTCCGCTGTTTTCGAGGTAAAGCAGGACCTTGACCACGTCAACAAAGTCGCAGGGAAAGAGCTTTGCCAGCTCCGCAATCTCGTAAGACGGATAGGGCAAGTTGGCGTTCTTGTAGCGCTCAAGGAGCTCCGTCCGCAGGTCGTAAAGCAGGCTCTCAAAGTCGCAGGGTCTCTTTTCCTTCTTCCTCTTACTCTCCTTCAACTTGGGAACCCTCGAGCTTTGGACGAAGGCGTCCATAACTATAAGGTTAAATTATTCGCGTCCGTTCACTTCCTTCGGAAAAAGCCCGCGCCCTTTAGGGCGCGGGAAAAGCTCAGCCCTCCTCGAGGCGCTTGAGGAGTTCCTTGTAGGCCTCCTCGAGGCTGCCAAGGTCGTAGCGGAATACGTCCTTGTCGAGCTTTTTCTTCGTCTCGGCGTCCCACAGGCGGCAGCTGTCGGGGGAAATCTCGTCGGCCACCACCAGCCGGCCGTCGGGCGTTTTTCCGAACTCCAGCTTAAAGTCGACGAGAATGACGTTCCTTGCGGCGAAAAAGTCCTTAAGGACCTCGTTGACCTTCAGGGCGAGTTCCTTCATCTTTTCGACGTCCTTGAGGTCGGCCAGCTTCAGGAGCTCGATGTGCTCGGCGCAAACGAGCGGGTCGTGGAGCTCGTCGTTTTTCCAAAAGGTTTCCACCAACGGCCTTTCCAGCCTCGTTCCCTCCGGAACGCCGTAGCGGCGCGTAAAGCTTCCGGCCGCGTAGTTCCTAACCACCACCTCGACGGGAATAATGTCGACCTTGTAGGCCAGCATTTCGCGGTCCGACAGCTTTTTTATGTAGTGGGTGGGAATGCCCCTCTTTTTCAAAAGTTCGAAAATCATCGAGGAGATGGCGTTGTTAATCACCCCTTTGCCGAGGATTTGCTCCTTTTTGAGACCGTCGAAGGCGGTGGTGTCGTCCTTAAAGTAGAGAACGACCTTGTCCGGCTCGTCGGTGGCGTAAACTATCTTCGCCTTACCCTCGTAAAGCTTCTCCCTCTTTTCCATCAAAAGTTCATTAGATTTTAAAAACCTTCCGAGGGACAACGGTCGTTCCAGCGCAGGACTTTAAATTCGACGCGACCGTACTCTTCACCCTCGGCCAAAACCTCGAGCGGCCGCCCCCTTTCCAAAGTGACCTCCACCCTCTTGAGGTAGGGCTCAACGCCTTCGTCCCCGGGCCGGAGGCTGCAGCGGAGGACCGCCCCTTCGCGAACGCAACCTTCGGCGAAAAAGACCCGCTCGAGCCGGTCGAGGTTCAAAAGGACCGTCAAAACCGGGTTGGGATAGTCCTCCGGTTTGAACCTTTGGGGTCTTTCGCCGGCGTAGCCCAGCTCGACGGTCCTTCCGTCGTAGACGACCCTAAAGGGGGGCTCGGTTCGGTAGACCACCCTTACGAGGTTTCCCCTCTTTATCAGCGTTCCCTCGTAGGTCTCGACCGAGGAGCCGAAAAACGACCTTTGGACGAAGTCGACCTCCAAACACGGCGAGCGCGTCAATTCGAACAGTCCCCTTTCGGTCGCCGCCGGACCCTCCCCCCGAAGGGGAAGGGAAAAGACGACCGCCAGCGCAAGGAGCTTAAAAAAACGGAACGCCATGGCGGGAGATAGTCAAGTTTATTAAACTCAAATTGTGAAAAGGGTATGGAACTTTACATCGCCCACGAGGTCGACAACCCGCTCGAAATGTTTTTCTACACGCCCGTCAGTATGTCGACCAACCTGCTAAAGGTTCGCCTGCTGGAGGGTAAGAAGGTCGACCTCGAAAAGGACTACACCTTTTACTACAACCGCGACGGCATAAACTTCTCCTTCGTCGGAAGACCGATAAAAAAGGTGGGCGAGGACACCCTGCTGGTCCTCATCAAGGACAGCCGAATAGAGCTGAGGCGTTATCCGCGCGTCAAGGTTCCCTTCGACGAGATAGTGGTCGAGGTCGACGGCCTCAAGGGCTTTCTGCGCGACATATCGCTCGGCGGCTGCCGGCTTCAGTTCCTAAAGCCCATTCCGTCCGACTTTCTCGACCGCGGTTTGGTAAAGCGCGTTCGCTTCTTCCTGCCTGACGGACAAACCTTTGAGGTAAAGGCGAAGGTGGTCAACATTATGCGCGAAAGCCGCAGCGTCTCCTGCGCCTTCGTCATGAAGGACGAAACGGTCGTAAAACTCTACAAGGCGGTAACGCTTTACCTGCGCCGCCGCCTCGGTCTCGAGGAGTATTAACCCTTTTTCAGCTCCTTTGCCCTTTTTGCCGCCGCCTCCAGTGCCTCCATCAGCGCCCCTTTTACCGCCTTGGAATACAGGACCGAAAGACCGTAAACGGTGGTTCCGGCGGGCGAGCTGACGCGGTCGCGCAGGAGGGCCGGGTGGAGTCCCTCCTCCTTCAAGAGGGCGACCGTTCCCTCAAAGAGGGCCAAAACGGCCTCCAGCGCCGTTTGATACTTAAAGCCGAGCTTGACGCCCCCTTGGGCCAGCGCGTCGAGAAGCTCGGCCGCGAAGGCCGGCCCGCTGCCCGCCAGCGCCGTAAAGGCGTCCATCAAACTCTCCTCGAGCTCGAAAACCTTTCCCGTTTTCGAAAGGAGGTCGACCACCTTCCTTTTCTCCTCCTCCGAAAGGTCGGGGGAAAAGGTTACGCCCCACAGGCCCTTTCCGACCGAAACGGCCAAGTTGGGCATCGTCCGAACGACCTTCGCCTGCGGAAAGGCCCTTTTGAGGGTCTCCAAGTCGGTTCCCGCCAGGAGGGAAACGAGGAGTTTTCCCCTCGCATAGGGTGCGGCCGCCTTTGCGACCTCAAAGAGGTCCTTCGGTTTTACGGCCAAAAAGAGGACGTCGGACGCCAGGGCCACCCCCTCGAGGGGAAGCACCGAATAGCCCTCCTTGAGGAGTTTTTCTTTGGAGGTCTTACTTTTGACGGAGACGATAAAGTTTTCCCGGCCGACGCCGGCCCGCTCGAGACCGCGGGCGACGGCCCTGCCCATGTTGCCGAAGCCCCAAAAGCCGACTTTCATCGAGGTTTTGGATTTTAACCCCGCGGCCTTAAGGCCGCGGGCTTTCCCTAAAATAAAGTTGCGTGATGGTTATAAGGGGAAGGGTTTGGAAGTTCGGCGACAACGTCGACACGGACCAGATTATTCCGGCGCGCTACCTCAACACTGCCGACCCCAACGAACTGGCCAAGCACGTTATGGAGGACAGCGAGCACCCCGAATTTGCCAAGGAGCACAAGGAGGGCGACATCATCCTCGGGGGTAAGAACTTCGGTTGCGGTTCCTCCCGCGAGCACGCGCCGATAGCGATAAAGTACGCCGGCGTTCCGGTGGTGGTGGCCAAGTCCTTTGCCCGCATCTTTTACAGGAACGCCATTAACATCGGCCTTCCCATCGTGGAGGCCCCCGAGGATTTCGTCGACCGGACCGAACACGGGGACGAAATAGAGGTCGACCTCGAAGGGGGCGTCATCAAAAACCTAACCAAGGGTTTTGAGGCCCGCTTTAAGCCCATACCGCCGGAGGTGGCGGCGATTTTGAAGGCGGGCGGTCTGATGAACTACGCCAAGGAGCGCCTGAAGAAGGGGTGAGCCGTCCGCTTTACCGCATTCGAAGGTTGTTATATGATTGGAAGGCTAAATTAGATTGAGAAAGGAGGTTAGAAGCGATGGCGGGAAAGGTAATCGAACTTAACGAGCAAAACTGGGAGCAGGAGGTGCTCAACTCGGACAAGCCCGTTTTGGTCGACTTTTGGGCCCCCTGGTGCGGTCCCTGCCGCCTGATTGCGCCGATTATCGAGGAAATTGCCGAGGAGATGGGCGACCGCATTAAGGTCGGAAAGCTCAACACCGACGAAAATCCCAACATCGCAATCCGCTACGGCATCAGGGCCATACCGACGCTGATGCTCTTTAAAAACGGCGAGGTGGTCGACACCCGCATCGGCGTCCAACCGAAGGAGATGATTAAGCAGATGATTTTGGCCCACCTCGACTGAGGGGCTCAGTCGGCGTAGCGCGCGCTCGCCAACTTTTCCTCTTCCGTTATCGGTTTTATTACGAAAACCTTGTCCCCTTCGCGGACCCTTTCGACCACCTTTATTCCCACCCGCGAGGGGGCCTTTACCGCCTCGACCGGCTTTCGGTCTATCTGCATGCTTTCGACCTTTTGGCGGACCAAACCGGTCCTTTTTCCGATGATGTGGAGCGTGTCGCCGAGGCGGATTTCGCCCGTTTCGACCTTGACCTCGGCCACCCCGATGCGGGGGTAATACTTTTCCACCACGCCGACGTAAATCTTTTGTTCGGTCGCCTTGGAGCGGTTTATGCCAAAAGAGGGGGCGCCGAAGTAAAAGCCGCCGTCCCAATCGCGGTGGTAGACCTTGGAAACCATTTCTATCAACTCGTTTCGGAGTTTTTCGTTAAAGGTTCCCTCCAAGAGCGCGTCGCGGGCGGTGCGGTAAGCTTTGGTGACCATGTAGGTGTAGTCGGGGTTTTTGTTTCGCCCCTCTATCTTCCACGCGTCGGCAAAGAGGAGGTGTTCAACGATGTCGAGCGTCATCAGGTCGGTGGCCGAAAGAACGTAGTCCTCGCCGAGGACAAACTCCTTGTTTCCGCTCGTATCGTTGAGGTCCCTAATTCTCACCTCAAACTTGTGGCGGCAGACCTGATAGCACTCGCCCCGATTGGCGGAGGTTTTAAAAACATCGTGGCTCAAAAAGCACCGGCCCGAAATGGCCATGCACATGGCCCCGTGGACGAAAATCTCAACCTCCAAACCGGTTTGCTCCTTAAGGCGCTTGAGCTGAGCGAGGTTCAGCTCTTTGGCCGGCACTATTCGCTTTACGCCCAGCGACTTGTAGAAGCTTGCGCTGACGGTGTTGGCTATGGCGCTCATTACCGACATGTGGGTCTCTATGCCGAGCTCGAGGCTCTTTAGGACCACCGCCAGGTCCCACGCTATGACGGCGTCTATGCCGCTCTCCTTTGCGGCGTGAAGGACCTCCTCAACGTAGGGCAGGTCCTCGTCGTAGACCATAGAGTTGAGGGCCAGGTAGGCGCGGGCGCCCCTTTCGGCGGTCACTTCCCTGATTTCGGGCAGGTCCTTTATCGTGAAGCGTTTTTTCAAACTCCTTTGGTTGAGCTTGTCGAGGCCAAAGTATACGGCTTCGGCGCCCGCCTTGAGGGCGGCGGCGAGGCTTTCGAAGCTTCCGGCAGGCGCCAAAATCTCCGGCTTTTTTCCCATCGCTAAAGGTTTTAATTTCCTTCCGCCGACCTTTCCTTTCGATGGTTTTCAACATAAGGGTCGGTCGCTCGCAAGCTTCGGTCGTATCTTATCCTCCTTATGGAGGAAAACAAGTCCGTCCCCTCGGAGAAGGAGGTCCTCTCCTTCGTCTGCGGAAGTAAAAAGCCGCCCTCCTTCACGGAGATAGCCAAGCACTTCGGAATTCCGAAAAACGAACGAAAAAAACTCAAAAAGGTCCTGAAAAAGTTGCAAAAGGCGGGCAAAGTTGCCGTAAGGAAGGGTCGCTACGTTTGCCCCAAGACCGAAGAGAAGAAGAAGAAGGAGAAAAAGAGAATCGTCGGAACGGTGGTGGCCTATCCGGCCGGTTTCGGTTTCCTCCAATCGGAGGAGCTGGAAAAGGACCTCTACATTCCGCCCGTCGAAATGCAATACCTGCTTAACGGCGACAAGGTCCTCGCCGAGCCCAAAACCTACAAGGGCAAGCCGGAGGCAAAAATCGTCCGGGTTTTGAAAAGGGCCACCAAGTTCGTCCTCGGAAGGGTGGAAAAAACCAAGCGGGGTTGCGTCCTCTTTCCGATAGACGACAATCAGCACCTTCGCTTTCTGCTTCCCCAAAAGACGTGTAAGGAACTTCGGCCCGGAACGGTGGTCGACTGCGAAATTACCCGCTATCCGACCAAGAGTTCGCCCGGCCGCGTTAAGGTCAAGGAGGTTTTGGGTCATCCCGACGAGCGGTCGCTGATTGTCGACGTCGTCATCAGGAAGTACAAGCTTCCGACCGACTACCCCGAGGAGGTTAAAAAGGAGGTCGAGCAAATTCCCGACGAAATTCCGAAGGAGGAAATTGAGAGAAGGAGGGACCTGCGCGACCAGGTTTGCTTTACCATCGACCCCGAAAGGGCCCGCGACTTTGACGACGCGGTGGCCATCGAGAGGACCGACAAAGGATACCGCCTTTGGGTTCACATAGCCGACGTTTCCCACTACGTGAAGCCGGGAACCAAGCTCGACGAGGAGGCCTTCCGCCGCAGTTTCACCTTCTACCTGCCCGACCGGGCGCTCCACATGCTTCCGGAAAAGCTGTCGGCCCGCGTTTGCTCGCTCAGGCCCAACGAGGACAAGCTCGCCTTTACGGTGGAAATGCACTTCGACAAAGAGGGAAACCTTTTGGACTACGACATTTACGAAAGCGTAATAAGGAGTAAGGCCCGCCTGACCTACGACCAGGCCCTGCGGCTGATTATCGGCGACCCGGGTCTGGAGAAAAAGTTTCCCCACGTGGTCGAACCGCTAAGGACGATGGCCGAGCTTGCCCGCATTTTGAACAAAAAGCGCTGGGAGAGGGGTTCGATAGACTTCGACCTTCCGGAGGTGGAGGTAATAGTCGACGAGTACGGGGAACCGACGGCGGTGGTTCCCTACGAAAGGCACTTCGCCCACAAGCTGATTGAGGAGTTTATGATTGCGGCAAACGAGACGGTGGCCATGCACATGCAAAACCTCGGCTACCCGTGCCTCTACCGCGTTCACGAGGAGCCCGACCCCAAAAAGGTCCAGCAACTTCTGGAGCTCCTTCAGGGCCTCGGCTACAAGGTCAAAAAGGTAAAGCCGCCCTACCACCCCAAGTTTTTCCAAAAGATTTTGGAGGACTTCGAGGGCAAGCCGGAGGAGATGCTGGTTCGATACCTCACCTTAAGGAGCATGAAGCGGGCCTACTACAGTCCGGTAAACATCGGCCACTTCGGACTGGCCTCCGACCACTACCTACACTTTACCTCTCCCATAAGGAGGTATCCCGACCTCGTAGTCCACCGCCTGACGAAAATGGCCCTGAAGGGGGAAATCCCCGACTACAAGTTTTGGGAAGAATTTTTGACCTACGCGGGCGAATACTGCTCGGCGCAGGAGCGACTGGCCGACGAGGTTGAGGAGGAGGCCGTCGAAAGGCTCAAAATCCGCATGCTTAAAGCCTACATCGGCGACACCTTTGAGGGCATCATTACCGGCGTTCACCCCTACGGGTTCTTCGTCGAACTGAAGGACTTTATCGTCGACGGTCTCGTTCCGATAGAGACCCTAAAGGACGACGAATACGTGTTTGACGAACCCAACCACCGCCTCGTCGGAGTGAAAACGGGTAAAACTTACCGCCTCGGCGACCCGGTAAAGGTTAAGCTCGTTCGCGCCGACGAGGAGAAGATGGAGGTCGACTTCGTCCTCGCCGAGGAGGAGAAGAAGGA
>JAADCT010000008.1 GCA_013154305.1 Aquificota bacterium | reverse complement strand
CCCATGAGGTCGTAGGCCTTTTCGGCTCCCTCGTAGTCGGCGTCGAAAGAGTAGGCGTCCTTCATGAGGAATTCCCTGGCCCTTATTAGTCCAAAGCGCGGTCTCTTTTCGTCCCTGAACTTGGTCTGTATCTGGTAGAGAATGAGCGGCAGGTCTTTGTAGGACCTTACCTCCTTTCTCACCAGGTCGGTTATCTCTTCCTCGTGGGTGGGTCCGAGGCAAAAGTCCCTCCCGTGGCGGTCCTGAAGTTTAAAAAGCTCGTCCCCGTAAAGGTCCCAACGGCCGGTTTCCTCCCAAAGTTCGCGCGGATTTAAAACCGTCAGAAGCACCTCCTGGGCGCCCGCTTTGTTCATCTCCTCGCGGACGACGTTTTCAATCTTTTTCAAGACTTTAAGCCCCAAGGGGAGAAATTCGTATATGCCGGCGGCAACCTGGCGGATAAAGCCGCCCCTGATTAGCAGGGCGTGCGAAGGGGCAACGGCCTCGGAAGGGGCTTCCTTCAGGGTCGGAATAAAAGCTCTGGACCAGCGCATTAAGATTTTAAGAGTATTTTCTCTTTAGGACGAGGAGGAATGAAGTTTAGGGCTGGTGTTTTGGGCGCTTTGGGCTTTGCGGGACTTTTACTCGCGCAGGAGGACCCGAACGCCGACAACGAATACCTTTGGTTCAAGGTCTTTGCCGACGTTTACTACATTGCCAAAAACTACTACGTCGAGCCGGTGCCCGCAAAAGAGCTTCTCATAAACGCCGCCAAGGGAATGGTCGAAAGGCTCGACCCCTACAGCGAGTTTTTCACCACCGAGGAACTTAAGGAGTTTCAGGAGGACACCTACGGGGAATTCGGCGGAATAGGTATTGAAATATCGATTGAGCGGGGGCGGCCCGTCGTGGTGGCGCCGATTGAGGGAACTCCCGCCTACCGCGCCGGGCTCAGGGCCGGCGACGTAATTCTCGAAATCGACGGCGAGGACACCTACGGAATGTCGATAACCGAGGTGGTTAAGAAAATCCGCGGCGAGCCCGGCACGAAGGTAAGGCTTACCGTCTACCGCCCCGACGAGGACAAGACTTTTACCGTCGAAATAGAGAGGGCGATAATTCACGTTACGCCCGTAAAGTGGACCGTAATAGAGCCGGAGAAGATTGGCTACGTAAAGCTCGTTCAGTTCCAGCCCGACGCGGCCCAGAAGCTGAGGGAGGCCCTCGCGGAAATTTTGAAAACCCCCGGCCTCAAGGGCATCATCTTGGACCTCAGGAACGACCCCGGCGGTCTGTTGGACCAGGCGGTAAAGGTGGCCGACCTCTTTTTGCCGGCCGACAAGGTCGTCGTCTCGGTAAAGGGACGGATTGAAAACGAGGTTTACAAAACCGAAGAACCGCCGTTCGTTCCCGAAAGCGTAAAACTCGTAATTTTGGTAAACCGGGGAACGGCCTCGGCCTCCGAAATCGTCAGCGGGGCCCTTCAGGACTACGGCCGGGCCCTTTTGGTAGGCGAGAGGACCTTCGGAAAGTTCCGCGTTCAAAACCTCATTCCCGTAAAGGGCGGAAAGTACGGCGCCGTCAAAATTACCACCGCCTTTTATTACACCCCCAAGGGCCGCATGCTCGACGAAAAGGGGCTGACGCCCGACTACGAGGTAAAAATGACGCCCGAGGAGTGGGAAACGCTCTACGAGGCCCTGCGCCAAAAGAGGATTGAGACCAACGCGGGATACACCCAACTGGTTTTCGACCGCTCCTTGGACAAACAGCTCGACGCCGCCATAAAGGTTCTCCTCGGAACTTACGAACCCGAAGAGGAGGAAACTAATTTAAAAACCGATGTTGGCAAAGAGTGAAAAGCTGACCCTTGCGTTGGTCCTCTTTGCCCTGGCCGTCCTCTTTTGGGGCATCAGGGCCGTTAAGGAGGTCGAGGCCTACCGCATTGCCAAAATCTTTACCGTCGGCCTCAAAAAGACCATAGAGTTCGGCGACGCCAACTATCCCGACGCGCCCGTCTTTACGGTCGGCTTCAGCGTCCTCGGAAACGAGGACACCATCACCGTCGACCGCCAAAACATGCGCGTCTACTCGGCCAAAAACTTCATCTACCGCTATAGCGGCTACACCGTAATCTGCTCGGTCGAACCGGCGGGTGAAAACGCCTTCAGCATCGAGTGCAAGGTCGATTAACTTAATTTCCTTCCGCCATGGGAAAAGAGCTCGCCCTCCTGCTCGACCTCGACGGGGTTTTGGTAAAGAACAAAAAACTCGACCTCTTCGAGGACACCCTTTCCTTCCTCTCCTTTTTGAGGGAAAAAGGACTTCCGTTCCGCGTCGTGTCCAACAACTCGAGAATACCCCCGGGGGAACTCAGGGAAAAGCTCGCCCAAAAAGGGCTCGAGCTAAGGGAAGACGAACTGCTGACGGCCCTCATGGTCGCCCCGGCCTACCTAAGGCGGTTTAAGTCGGTCTTTGCCTTCGCCGAGGAGGCGGTCAAAAACTACCTGCGCGGGGAGGGAATAAACCTCAAAGACGACCACGACGTGGAGGCCGTTTTCGTCGCCCAAAACCACAACCTGACCTTTAGAGACGTAAAGACGGCAACCAGCGCCCTGAAGCTCTCAAAGGCCAAACTGGTTGCCGTAAACCTCAACAAACTGGCCAAAGACAGCGACGGCCTCTTTTACCCCGCCACCGGCTCGTGGGTGAAAATGCTGGCCGAGGCGACCGACTACCCCCTCGAGGAGGTCGTAAGCCTCGGCAAACCCTCGGAGGAATTTTTCCGCCTTGCCCTGAAAGGGTTCGAAGACAGGGAGGTCTACTTCGTCAGCGACGACTTTTACACCGACCTCATTCCCGCCGAAAAGTTCGGACTGAAAACCGTCTTCCTGACCACGGGAAAGTATTCGAGGGAGGACCTCGAGAGGGCCGACTACCGACCCTTTAAAACCTTCGACAGTCTGACCGAGCTCCGAAAGTACCTCGAAAGTTTGCTCCCTTAAACTTCACCCTTATGGGTAGGGTAAAAGCCGAGTTCGTCGTCTTAGAAGGAAATTCGGTCGAAATCACCATGAAACTCAACGAAATACTCACCACGCTTCAAGAAAGCGGTGCCACCGTCCGCGACGTTAAGGTCAACTACACCAAAGAGCACGGCTTTGACGGCTTTCTGGTCGCCTACACCATACTAATCGAAGTTCCCAAAGAAATGGAGTTGGATGCCTGAGAAAAAGCCCGCCCCGAAGGGGCGGGAAATTTCCGATTAGACCAAGCCGACGAGCTTTTTCAGCTCCTTGATGCGGTCGCGGAGCTTGGCCGCCTTCTCGAATTCCCAATTGTTGGCCGCCTCCCACATCTCCTTTTCGAGGCGGGCTATTTCCCTGTAGACCTCCTCCTCGCTGCGGAAGGAGGAAAGTTCCTCCCTTTTGGGGAAGGCCAGGTCGGCCTCCACCGAAAGGAGACCGACGACCTTCTTTTTCACCGTTTGCGGTTTTACGCCGTGCCTTCGATTGTATTCGAGCTGAATTTTTCTCCTCCTCTCGGTCTCCTTTATCGCCTTTTCCATCGAGGGGGTAATGCGGTCGGCGTAGAGGATAGCCCGCCCGTTGACGTTTCGGGCCGCCCGTCCGATAATCTGAATGAGGCTTCGGTAGCTTCTCAAAAAGCCCTCCTTATCGGCCTCGAGGATGGCCACCAGCGAAACCTCCGGCAGGTCCAACCCCTCCCTCAGGAGGTTGACGCCCACGACGGCGTCAATGGTTCCCTCCCGCAGCTCCTGAATGACCTTGGCCCGCTCTATGGCGTTCAGCTCCGAATGGAGGTACTTGGCCTTTATTCCCCTTTCGGTCAGGTAGTCGGCCACCTCCTCGGCCAACCGCTTGGTGGTCGTCAAAACGAGGGCCCTCTCGTTCCTTTCGAGGGTTTTCTTAATCTCCCTTACGAGGTCCTCGAGCTGGTTTTCCGTCGGACGGACCTCGACGACCGGGTCGGGAATTCCCGTAGGACGGACTATCTGCTCCACCACGAAGGGGCAACCTTCAATCCTCTCCTCCATCGAGAGGAAAAAATTTAGACCGAACCTTTTGCGGTAAAAGAAGCGGTTTGACCGACTGCCGAAAGGGCGCCCTACCCCTTACCCACGAAGGAGGACAGTTTCTCGTAGAGCTCCTTCGGGAGTTTGACCGGCTTTCCGTTTTTTATCACGCAGTGGGTGGTTTTCCCTTTGGCCTTAAGCTCGCCGTTTACGCTTACGGTGTAACCGAAGGCGAACTTAAGCCTCGAAAGGTCCTCCAAGTTCAAACTGACCTCCACCAGGTCGTCGTAAAAGACCGGCCGGAGATACTTGGCGTAGGCGTCTATGAGAACGACCTCAAAGCCCCTTCTTCGGAATTCCGAATAGGGCAAACCCAGGGAGCGGAGGAACTCACCCCTCGTTTCCTCAAAAAGGCGAAAGTAGTTGGAGTGATGCATAAACCCCTGGGCGTCGGTCTCGTAAAACTGAATTCTCCTTTTGT
>JAADCT010000036.1 GCA_013154305.1 Aquificota bacterium | reverse complement strand
TGAGGGCCTTTTGCTTGTTTTGAAACTGGGAGCGCTCGTCCTGGCACTGGACCACTATTCCGGTGGGAAGGTGGGTGATGCGGACGGCCGTCTCGGTGGTGTTGACGTATTGGCCGCCGGCGCCGCTGGCGCGGAAGGTTTCTATCTTCAGGTCGGCGGGGTTTATCTCGACCTCGGCCTCTTCAACCTCGGGCAAAACGGCGACGGTTGCCGTCGAGGTGTGGATGCGGCCGCCGCTCTCGGTAACCGGCACCCGCTGAACGCGGTGGACGCCGCTCTCGTACTTGAGCCGCGAGTAGACGCCCTTTCCCTCAATCAAGACGACGACCTCCTTGTAGCCGCCCAGACCGGTTTTGTTGGCGTCGAGGATTTGAAACTTCCACCCTTTTTCCTCCGCGTAACGCTGGTACATCCGGAGCAGGTCGGCCGCAAAGAGGGCCGCCTCCTCGCCGCCGACGCCGGCCCGAATTTCCAGTATGACGTTCTTTTCGTCCCGCTCGTCCTTGGGAAGGAGTAAAACCTTCAGCCGCTCCGACAGCGTCCGAAGCCGCGGCTCCAGCTCCTTTAGCTCCTCCTTGGCCAATTCCTTCAGCTCCTCGTCGCCGCCGCTCAGAAGCTCCCTCGCCTCCTCCAGCGCCTCCACGGTCCTTTTGTACTCCTGAAAGGTCTTGTAGAGCTCTTCGAGCGAGTTCAGCTCCTTGGAGAGCTTTTTAAACTCCTCGGGATTTTGAAAGACCTCCGGGTCCGAGAGGCGCCGCTGAAGCTCGGCGTACTTTCTTTCGACGGCCTCGAGCTTTTTGAGGAGTTGGGAGCTGAGGGCGGCCATAAGAATGAAATTAAATTCCGCCCCTTTAGGGAAGCTCCTCCACCGTCAGCCGGTCGTTGGTGTAGACGCAAATTTCGGCCGCTATTTTGAGCGACTCCTCCACTATTTGGCGGGCCGACAGCCGCGGTTGGTGGCGGTAGAGGGCGCGGGCGGCCGCCAGGGCGTAGTTGCCTCCCGAGCCTATCGCCATTATCGGCTCGTCGGGTTCTATCAGGTCGCCCGAACCGGAAAGGAGCAGTATGCGCTCGGCGTCGGCCACCAATAGCAGGGCCTCGAGGCGCCGCAGGGCCTTGTCGGTCCTCCACTCCTTTGCCAGTTCGACGGCGGCCCTAAGGAGGTTTCCCCTCTGCTCGCGGAGCTTGTCCTCGAGGCGCTCCAGGAGGGCGAGCCCGTCGGCCGCCGAGCCGGCAAAACCGGCCAAAACCTTTCCCCCGAAAATCTTTCGAACCTTCCTGGCCGAGTGTTTTACGACCGCACTTCCGAGGGTCACCTGTCCGTCGGAACCCATTACGGTTTTTCCGTCCTTTCTAACCACCAAAACGGTGGTCGAGCGAACCTCCATCACACTTAATGTTAAATGGCGCTCTTTCCCCTCTTCGTGGACCTGAAGGACAAGGAGGTCCTGGTGGTGGGCGGCGGACCGGTGGCCCTGCGGAAGGTCGAAAGCTTGCTCCCCTTCGGGGCCAAAGTTACGGTGGTGGCCCCGAGAACGGTTCCCGAACTGAAAAAACTCCAAAAGGAGGGGAAAATCCGCCTGAAGCGACGGCGCTTTTTAACCGGCGACCTGCGGGGAAAGTTTATGGTCGTCGTGGCGGCCGACGACGAAAAACTCCAAAGGAGGATTTTCGCCCTCTGCGAAAAGAGGGGAATTTGGTGCAACTCGGTCGACCGCGTCGATTACTGCAACTTCGTCTTCCCCGCCCTGGTGAAAAGGGGGGAGCTGGTGGTCGGTTTGACCACCTCGGGAAGGGCGCCGGCCCTCTCCTCCCTCCTCAGGAGGGAGTTGGAGGGGTTCCTTCCCCCGAAGTTGGAAAAGCTGGTCGAAAAGCTCTACGGGGAAAGAAAAAGGCTTCCCAAGGGTCGGAGGCGAAGGGAGCACCTCCGCCGTTTGGCCAAAAGCCTTTGGGAGAACCTGAAAAGGGGAAAGTTTTGACAAAAGTGACCCTTCGGGGGTTTCAACTTTGTAGACCCCTTCGACCCAACGGGGGTCCGGGGGCCTGCTAAAACGACCCCCGATGGGGAAAAAGAACCGCATAGAGCTCCTCAAGGAGGAGCTTCACCCCTTCGACCCCGAATTTCGGAGGAGGCTCGAACGCTACCTGAAGGAGGGGGACTGGAAAAAGGTGCCCGAGGACGACCTGGAGAGGCTAAAGTGGTACGGCATCTTTTACCGAAAGGCCGTTCCCGGCACCTTTATGGTTCGGATACGGGTCCCCGGCGGCGTTCTGACGGCCCGCCAGGCCAAAAAGGTGGCCGAACTGGCCCGACTTTACGGCGGCGGTTCGGTGGAGATTACCTCCCGCCAACAGTTTCAAATCAGGCACCTGGAGCTGAAGGACCTCGGGGCCGTTTTGGAGGGCCTCAAGGAGGTGGGGCTGACGACGCTCCAAACGGGCGGCGACAATCCGCGAAACGTCGTTCAGGACCCCCTCGCCGGACTGGTCGAAGAGAGCAAGGTCGACACGACGCCCCTGACGGCGGCCTTGACCGCCGCCGTTTTGGGAAAGAAGGAGTACGCCGACCTGCCGAGAAAGCTAAACCCCGCCGTCCTCGGTTCGGTCCGCGACCCCGTAAACGCCCTCTACAACGACTTTGCCCTCGTTTTGGCCGAGGGGGAGGGAGGTCTCGGCTTTAACCTTTATCTGGGCGGGAAGGTCGGCTCGGGCGGCCCCGTTACGGGTTTCGACCTGAACGCCTTCGTCCCCGCAAGGAGGGAGGAGGTAGTCGACCTCTTTTTGGCGGTTTTGAGACTCTACTCGCGCCTGGGAAACCGCGAAAATCGGAACAAGAATCGGCTCTACTTTCTGGTCCGCGACCTCGGACCCGACCGCTTTCGGGAACTCTTGGAGGAGGAGCTGGGGCGCCCGCTGCGGCCGAAGGGTTGGGAGCTAGTCGAGGCCTTCGGCGAACGGGAGGGTATTATTCCCCTCTCGGGCCGCGGGCGAGGGCTCTTTAAAAGGAGGCTTTACGCCGTTTTAGCGGCCGTTCCGGCGGGAAAGCTTCCGGCCGCCGACTTGGAGGGTTTTGCGCGGCTGGCGGAAACCTACGGCGACGGGCGCCTGCGCCTTACCGTCTATCAAAACCTCTACCTCGTCGGAATTCCGGAGGAGAGGCTTTCCTCCCTCCTTTCGGAGGAACCCCTTTCCGGGTACGAAAGGTGGAGCCGAAACTCCTTTTTGGTCCACCTGGTGGCCTGCGCGGGGAGGGGCACCTGCCACTTCGGCGTTATAGAGAACAAGGAGGACGCCGTCCGGGTGGCCCGCCACCTGGCGGTAAAGCTTATACCCTCGGCGATGGCCGGCCGCTTCGTAAAGGAAAAGGGCCTCGAGCCCGACTACCGCGAGCTGGAACTTTTGAGGGAGCGCTTCAGCCTCGGGCGGCCGCTGCGAATGCACTGGAGCGCCTGCGCCAAGGGCTGCGGTTCCCACGGTGCGGCCGACCTGGGTTTCGTGGGCACCAAGCTCCGCGTCGGGGGCGAGGTGGTCGAGGGCGTCGAGGTCTTTTTGGGCGGAACGCCCCGCTCGGAGGGAAAGCCGGTGGGAAAGGTCCCCCTCAAAGGTTTGGAAAGGAGGTTGGAGGACCTCCTTTGGTTCTTCTTCGAAAATCGGCTCCCCGGCGAGGACTTTACCGCCTTCGTGCGCCGCGTCGGGGTCGAGGTTTTGAGGCGCTTTTTCACCTGAGGGAGGGCGGTCCGCGGCGAACCTACAATTTATTAAGTTTGGCTATGGAAAGGGAGCTAAGGGAGAAAAAGGTCGAAAAACTCCGCGAACTGGGAATAAATCCCTACCCCCACAAGTTTGAAACCACCCACGAAATCCACAAGATAAGGGAAAAGTACGAGCGCGACCCGGAAGGGGAGGAGGTCGTCCTCCGCGCGAAGGTAAAGAGGATTTCCAACTACGAGGGGAAAAAGCTCCTCAGGCTGACCGACGAAAGCGGTCTGGAGATTTTGGCCCTGACGGAGGAGCAAGACCTGAAGCCGGGCCAAGAGTACACCTTTAAGGGAAGGCTGATAAGGCACGAGGGGAAGCTGACGCTGGCCGACGCCGTTTTGACCGAGGAGCCGCCCGACGCAACCATCGCCGAGATAAAAAAGGCCTACGACTTTGACCCCAAGGGCGAAAGGGTTTCGATAGCGGGGCGGTTGGTCGCCTGGCGGCCGATGGGTAAGGCGGCCTTTGGCCACCTTCAGGACCTTTTGGGAAAGATACAAATCTACCTCAGGAAGGACCTGCTCGGCGAGGAGAGGTTTAAGTTCGTAAAGGAATTCGTCGACCTCGGCGACGTCGTCGGCGTAAAGGGCAAACTCTTTAGGACCCAAACGGGGGAGCTGACGGTCGAGGTCGAGGAGATAGAGCTTCTTTCCAAGTGTCTGCATCCCCTGCCGGAAAAGTGGCACGGGATTAGGGACGTGGAGGTCCGCTACCGCCAAAGGTATCTGGACCTGATAGCCAATCCCGAGGCGAGAAAAATCTTTTTGATGCGGAGCCGCCTTTTGGCGGAGATTAGGCGTTTTATGGTCGACGAGGGCTTTTTGGAGGTTGAAACGCCGGTTCTCCAGCCGGTGGCCAGCGGCGCCAACGCCCGCCCCTTCGTCACCCACCACAACTACCTGGACATGGACCTCTACCTGAGGATTGCGCCCGAGCTCTACCTCAAGCGGCTCATAGTGGGCGGATACCCGAAGGTGTTCGAAATCGGTAAAAACTTCCGAAACGAGGGCGTCGACACCACCCACAACCCCGAGTTTACGATGATGGAGTTTTACGCCGCCTACTGGGACTACAGGGACCTGATGAAGTTTACCGAAAGGCTCTTTCAACACCTGGTCGACACGGTACTGGAGGGTAAGGGAGAGGTCGAGTTTGAGGGCCACCGCGTAAACCTGCGGCCTCCCTTCAGGGTGGTCCGCTACTTTGACCTCCTCGAGGAAAAGACGGGCAAGGGTAAGGAGTTTTTCCTTCGGGCGCCCCTGGAGGAGCTCGTAAAGTTGGCGACCGAGCTGGGGGTAAAGAAGCCGGAGGCCCTAACGAGGGCCAAGCTGATAGACAAAATTTTCGAAAAGGTGGCCGAACCCGAGCTCGTTCAGCCCGCGTTCGTAATAGACTTTCCGAAAATCCTTTCGCCGCTGGCCAAGGAGCACCGCGAGGACCCGGACCTGGTCGAACGCTTCGAGCTCGTCGTGGGGCGGATGGAGGTGGCCAACGCCTACACCGAGCTCAACGACCCGAAGGAGCAATACAGGAGGTTTCTGGAGCAGCTGGAGGAAAAAAGGGCGGGCGACGAGGAGGCGATGGAGATGGACCTCGACTTTATCCGGGCCCTCGAATACGGTATGCCCCCAACCGGCGGCGAGGGGATAGGAATCGACCGCCTGGCCATGCTCTTTGCGGGCGTAAACTCGATTAGGGAGGTAATCCTCTTTCCCGCGATGAGGCCCGAGTCCGGGGAGTAGTTTCCCCCTTACCCGCGCCCTTAAGGGCGCGGGCTTTCGATTAAGCTTAATACGATAGGCATGTCGGAGGCCCGAAAGGCTTTGATTTCCTACGACGAGCTTTTTAAGGAGGTGGGCGGGTCGGCCGACTGGGTCTACGAGACCGCCGTTCCCGCCTTCAGGAGTTTCGACGTTTCCCGCGACGTTGACCTGATTGAGGAGGTTTTGAGAATTTACGGCTACACGAGGGTCGAACCCCGAAGGCCCCTCCTTCCGGCGGAGGCGGGCGAGCCCCGGGACCTCCAGCGCAGGGTTCGAAACTTTTTGACCGACCGGGGTCTGAACGAGGTCGTAACCTTTCCGTGGATTGAGGACGAGATTAAGGACCTTTTTGGACTCGATAGCTACTGGGAAATCGTAAATCCGTTAAACAGCGAGCAGCGGCACCTGAGGACCTCCCTGGTTCCCTCGCTGGTGAAGGTTTTGAAGCACAACCGCAGTAACTTCGTTCCCGACTTTGCCGCCTTCGAGCTGGGACGCGTTTACTTTCCCGACCGGGAGGAAAGTCGCGTCGGTCTCCTGGCGGTCGGGAAGATGCGGCGCCACTTTTTGGCCCAGGAGGACTGGTCCTTTTTCACCTTCAAGGGTTTGGTCGAGGGCCTTTTGACCCGCTTCGGAATCGAAAACTTCGAGGTCCGACCGAAGGAGCTTCCCTTTCTCCATCCCTTTTTGGGGGCCGCCGTTTGGGTCGACGGAACCGAGGTGGGTTACTTCGGCCGCCTCCACCCTAAGGTGGCCGAGGAGCTGGAGCTGGGCGAGCCGCCCTTCGTGGCCGAGTTTAACCTCGACCTTTTGACCGAACTTTACCGCCGTCCCTCCTTCGGGGGACTGTCGAAGTTTCCGCCCGTAAAGAGGGACTTTGCCTTCGTCTTTCCCAAGGAGGGTTCGGTCGCGCGGCTGCTGGCGGCGGCCGAGGAGGCCTTCGGCGACCTTTTGGAGGAGCTCTTCGTCTTCGACGTTTACGAGGGTGAAAGGCTGGGCCCGAACGAGGTTTCGGTGGCCCTTAGGGTCGTTTTGCGTCATCCCGAAAGGAGCCTGTCGGACGAGGAGGTAAACCGTCTGGCCGAGAGGTTCGTCAAACTGGCCGGGGAGAGGGGCTACCGCCTGCGCGGTTAGCGCTTTTTAAGTTTTCTTTTGTGGAATAATTTGATTATTAGTTTTAACCAATACCGTTTGGGAGGTAGGAGAATGCTCATTTCCGAAATAGACCTCTACGAGGTTCTCAAGCAAAAGCTCGGCGAGGAAGAGGCCAAGCAGCTCATCGAATTTCTCAAACAGCAGGCCCAAAGCGAGGTCCGGTTGGTTACGGAGGAAATCCTGCAGAAAATCGAGGACGCCCTGGCCGAAATGAAGGCCACCGAGGAGCAGTCGCTCAAAGAGATTCGCGAGCTGATTCAAAACGCCGTCAAGGAGGCGACCCAAAAGATTGAAAAGACCATCGACGCCAAAATGGTCGAAATTCAGCAGCAGCTGGCCAAAGTCGACACGCTGAACGAAAAGCTCGAAAGCATCGAGGGCAAACTCTCCGAAGTTTCCGCCAAGGTCGACGAGATTAAGGGTAAAACCTCCGGCGTTAAGGGCCTGATGTTCTTCCTGTGGCTCCTTTTGATGGGTGCGGTTATCTTCAACATTTTGCTCAACATTCCCTCGACCCGCGACGCCATTCTCAAGGCCATCACCGGCGGCGCCGCCCAATAAGCCTCTTTAAAACTTCCCAAACTTCCCTCCTTTCTTTTATCAACTCCGGCCTTTCGGCCAGAAGGGAGAAAAAGAGCCTCCTTCCGCACCGCGGCCTTCCGAAGCGCAGGCACTGGGCGGCCGCGTGGAGCAGGGTCAGACTTCGGCGGTCTTCGGAAAGGGCTCTTTTGTAGTCGTTGTAGACCCTGAGGGTGGCCCTTAAAAAGCGACGGCTGCGACTGGTGCGACTTCCGTGTTCGCGGACGAAGTACTCGCCGCGGGGCAAAAAGGCCACGCGGAGGCCGGCCAGACGGTAGCGCAGGAAAATCTCCCAGTCCTCCCTCATCAGATAGCGGTCGAGGTAGCCGCCGAGCCTTAAAAAGGTTTCCCTTTCGAAGCAGCTGCCGCTGGGATAGCCGACGCGGCCGGCAAAGAGGAGGCGGTCGAAGTCCTCCTTCGGCGGCCTCTTCTCCTTAAGGAGGCGGCCGAAGGCGTCGATCAGACCCTTCGGCGGGGCGTAAAAGGCCTTTGCCCCGGGAAGGGCTTCGGCCGTTTCCTTTACCGAAAGCAGGTGGTCGCGGTCCCAAAGGTCGTCGCAGTCGAGGAAGCAAACCCAGTCGGCCGAGGCGACCGCCGCCCCCCTGTTTCGGCTTTGGCACCTTTCGAGGTTTTCCTCGTTTCTGACGACCTTTATCGGGAAACGCCCCTCGAGTTTCCGAAGGAGGTCGGGAGTTTCGTCGGTCGAGGCGTCGTCGACCAAAATTACCTCCTTCGGTTTCAGCGATTGGTTCAGGACCGAAAGGAGGGCCTCGGAAAGGTAGCGGGGGCAATTTCGGACCGTTATCACCGCGGCAAATTCCATAACATTTCAAAAACAAAAACGATACCGAAGGGGAGGGAAGGTTCAAAGCTCGCCCATGCGGGTCTTTCGGTAGAGGCGGACCTTGACGCGTCGAAACTTCAGGTCGGGCTCCTTGGAGAGGGGGTCGACGCGGTCCTCCACGAGGAGGTTAACCGGGTCCCTTACCCACGAAAGGGGATAGCCGAAGTAAGTAAAGACGTGGCGGCGCTGGATGCGGCCGAAAACGACCGCGCGGACGACGCTGCGGCGGCCGTCGTCGAGCTCCACCAGGTCCCACTCGTCGACGCCCAGCTCGGCCGCGTCCTTCGGGTGGAGGATTACGAAGGGCGGAAGCTCGTGGCGCGTCAGGGTTTCAACCTTTCCCGTTTTGGTCATGGTGTGCCACTGGTTTTTTATCCTCCCCGTGGTCAGAATAAACTCGCCTTCCCCGAGCTGGGCCAAAAGACCCTCCCTCAGGACCCTTTCGCGGTCAAAGTCGGCTATCTCAAAGGGGGCGGGGTAAAAGCGCGCCCTTCCGGAAGGGGTGGCGAAGCGAAAGCCCCCTTCGGGGAGCTCGTAGAGGCGGGGCGGACCCCAGCGGGCGGGGAGCTCCTCGCGCCGCAATTTCGAGGCGTCGCAGAGGCGCCCCGCGGTCAGCCGCTTAAACTCCTCGAATATCTCGGCCGCCGAGCGGTAGGGAAAGAGCCTTTCGCCGCCCATCAGGCGGGCCAGCTCGGTAAAGACGAGCCAGTCGGGTTTGGTGCCCTCCGGGGGGGAAACCTGGGGCCTCGAGAGCGTCATCGTGCGGTCGCTGCCGGTCATCGTTCCCTCCTTTTCGGGCAGGACCTGGACGGGCAAAACGAGGTCGGCAAACCGCAGGGTGTCGGCGTCGGCGTAGGCCTCGTTTACGACCAAAAAGACCTTTTTGAGGGCCTTCCAAACCTTGTCCAACCGCGGGAGGGTAACGGCCGGATTGGTTCCGACCACCCAAAGGAGTTTTATCCTTCCCTCCAAAATCAGGTCCACGGCCTCCGTTATCGTCGGACCCGGTTTCGGTCTTATGCCCTCGACGCCCCAAAGGCGCTCGACCTCCCTTCTTTCGGCCTCGTTTTCGACGCTGCGGTAGCCGGGCAGGCCGCCGCTGAGGTAGCCCACCTCCCGACCCCCCATGGCGTTGGGCTGGCCCGTCAGCGAAAAGGGACAGCCCCTTTTACCGACGCGGCCGGTGGCCAGGTGGAGGTTTATCAGGGCCAGGTTTTTGTAGACGCCGTTTACCGACTGGTTTAGACCCATCGCCCAGAAGGAAACGAGCTTTTTGGCGTTGGCAAAGAGGTAGGCCAGAAGCTCCACGTCGCGCCGGCGGACGCCGCAGACCCTTTCGGCCACCTCGGGCGGATACTTTTTTGCCTCCTCTATCGCCCTTTCAAAGCCCTCTGTGTAGTTTTTAACGAAGGCCCCGTCTATCCATCCGCTCCTGTAGAGGACGAAGAGGACCGAATTGAGCAAAACGGCGTCGGTTCCGGCGTTTATGCGGATGAAGACCTCGCTCCGCTTGGCCGTTTCGCTTTCGACCGGGTCAACCGTTACGAAAACCGAATCGGGACGGCGGCGCCGCTGGAGGCGGTTAAAGAGCACCGGGTGGGCGACGGCGGCGTTGGAACCCCAGAAGATGAAAACGTCGGCGTCGTCGAGGTCCTCGTACGAACAGGGCGGCCCGTCGCTGCCGAAGGCCATCTTGTAGGCCACCACCGCCGAGGCCATGCACAGGCGCGAGTTGGCGTCGACGTTGTTGGTCCTTAAAAAGCCCTTGGCGAACTTGTTGGCCGCGTAGGCGTCCTCGGTCGTCAGCTGGCCCGAGAGGTAAAAGTAGACCTCGTCGGGCGAAAGGCTTCCGAGTTTCTCCGCGAGGATGCGGTAGGCCTCCCCCCAACTTATCGGCCTCAGAGGTTCGGAGGGTCTTGGCCTGTAAAGGGGCGTCGTCAGGCGGTTTTTGTCCAGCGTTTGGGGAACGGTCAGGCCCTTAAGGCAGACGAGGCCGCGGTTGGCCGGGTGGTCGGGGTCGCCGCGGACCTTGAGCTCGGCGGGAACGACCTCCTCCTCAAAGAGGGGGTCGTCCTTTTGCTTCCCGCGGTTGGTCAAAAGGCCGCAACCGACCCCGCAGTAGGGACACTGAAAGAGGTTTTCCCTCATCGGTTGGAAATACCCTTAACCTTTTGCCCGCGGCGGTTTGGAACCTCCTTTTGACCTTTTTGTGGGCCTTTTGTGGACACCGCCGACCAAAGGGGAACTTCGGAGGCCATCGCCGCCACCTCCCCGACGACGATTAAGGCCGGCGGCTCTATCGGCGGCGGGTTTTGGGCCAACTCTCCGAGGGTGGTCCTTACGGCCCTCTGGCGGGCCCCGTAGGCGTCGGAAACGAGCAAAACGGGCGTTTTAGGGTCCTTTCCCGCCTCCAGCAGGCGGCGGGCCACCTCCCGCCGCCTGGAGGCCGCCATCAGAACCACCAGCGTGTCGACGCGCGCCAGGGCCTCCCAGTCGGCGCACTCGCCGCCGAGGCAGTGGGCCGTTGCGACGGCAAAGGTGGAGGCCACCCCCCTGTGCGTCAGCGGAACGCCAAAGAGCGCCGGCGCCGAGTGGTAGGAGCTTACTCCGGGAACGACCTCGACCTCCACTCCCCTTTCGGTCAGGTAGAGCAGTTCCTCCCCGCCGCGGCCGAAGACGAAGGGGTCCCCCCCTTTGAGGCGGACGACCTTGAGACCCCCCGCGGCCAACTCGTAGAGGAGGCGGTTAATCTCCTCCTGCGGGAGGCTTTGCCTTCCCTTCCTCTTTCCGACGAAAACCTTCAGGGCCCCTTCGGGAACGAGGTTTAAAACCTCCTCCGAAA
Source organism: Aquificota bacterium (assembly GCA_013154305.1). Lineage (GTDB taxonomy): Bacteria > Aquificota > Aquificia > Aquificales > QOAS01 > QOAS01. Next base: position 8,582 of record JAADCT010000036.1, on the reverse strand, counting down.
CGAGGGCGTCGTAGAGAACGGCGTCGGCCTCCCTGAGGACGCGGTAGGCCCTGAGGGTCAAAAGGTCGGGGTCTCCCGGCCCCGCCCCCACCAGGTAAACTTTGCCCCCCATTTTAACGGGGGCAGTTTAAGGGAGGGCCGAAGGGCCTTTGGAAAAAGGTCTTAACAAAATTGTTCAGCTTTGTTTCTTCTTTTCCAAAAGCTTGCCCAGCTGGGCAAAGGGCGAGGTCTTTTCCCCGCCGGAGGCGGGCTCCTTCCCTTCGGAGTGGTGTTCGATGCCGCCGCAGTCGGGATGGCAGAGGGGCTTGTAGGGAAGGTCGAGGATTATCTGCTCGCGCACGAGTTCGGTCAGGTTCAAAATTCCCCCCTCGAGGGAGACGGTGTTCAGGTCGCTTTCGGTCAGGTGCTCGCGTTCTTCCAGCCCGCTGCGGGCCACGACCGAGTGCTCCCCCGAAAGGTCCTTGGAAAAGACCTCCAAACAGCGCGAGCAAGTCAGGTCGACGTTCCCCTTGATGTTGTAAATGACCTTGTAGCCCTCCCCTTTGGGGTTTCGAACGACGTAGACGTCGACCTTTATCGGTTCGGTCAGTTCGCCCAGGTCGGCCGGCAGGCCCAGCTCCTCCGGCCTTATCTCGTATTCGGCCCGGAAAAAGGGCTGTTTTTCCTTTTCAAATATCCTCTTTAGGTCGAGTTTAATCTCCTTCATCCTTTGCCTCCTAAAGGAGGGAATTTATTTACCGCCGGTGGAAGGAACTTTAAATCCGACATCTTTCGGTCTCCCCCTTGCCTTCCTCCCCGGCGGTTTCAATTTTCACAGTTATGCTTACGGCGGAGGACGCAAAGGTTTTAATCGACCTGGCGAGGAAGGCCATCGAAGCGGCCCTAAAAGGGGAAAAGCTGGAGGTCCCCGAGTGGATTAAACAAAGGTACTCCCAACCGATGGGCGTCTTCGTAACGCTCAAAAACCGCGTAAATCACGAGCTCCGCGGTTGCATCGGGTTGCCCTATCCGGTTCTGCCCCTTTGGGAGGCCGTCATAGACGCGGCGCTGGGCGCCGCCTTCAGGGACCCCCGCTTTATTCCCATCCGAAGCCTCGACGAGCTCGAAAACACGATTCTGGAGCTGACGGTCCTGACGCCGCCGGAGGAGGTAAAAGTTCCCGACAAGCGCCTGCTGCCGCAGGTCATCAAAGTGGGCCGCGACGGTCTCATCGTCGAGGCGCTGGGCCGCAGCGGCCTTCTGTTGCCGCAGGTGCCGGTCGAGCACGGCTGGGACGAGAGAACCTTTTTGGCCCAAACCTGCCTCAAGGCGGGTTTGCCGCCCGACTGCTGGCTCTGGCCGGAGACGAAGGTAAAGCGCTTTACCGGTCAGGTCTTTGAGGAGGTCGAACCCAAAGGGGAGGTCGTCGAAAAACCCCTAACGGAGGTCTGAGGGTCGAAGCTCCACCTTCGGGGGAACGACCTCCTCCACCTCCCCAAAGAGGGGCGGAAACGGCAAGACGGGCTCGAGCGTCCCGTCGGGCCGCGCCCTTACCTTCACGCACCTCAAAATCTCGGCGCGGTTAAACCTCTCGGAAACTTCCCCCTTCACGAGGACCTCGGAGGGAACGGCCTCAAATCCCTGCGGGGGGACCACCTTCGCCCTCACCTCGAAGGGAACGCGGTCGGTCGCCACCACGAAAAGCCAGAGCAAGAGGGCCAAAAGGACCGAAAGGAGTTTGAGCCTCCAATTTTTGAACAGAAAGCGGACTAAAGTTTTAAAACCCCCTTCTCGAGAAGGCATAGGGCGGTCTCCCAATCTTCGGGATAAGTAATTTTAAAGTTAAAGCGCTCGCCCTCGACGGCGGCCACGCGGTAGCCGCAGCGCTCAACGAGCGACGCGTCGTCCGTTCCCAGGAAGTTTTCCTCAAGGGCCCTCTCGTGGCACTCTTTCAAAACCTCGGTTCTGAAGGCCTGCGGCGTTTGGACCGCCGCCAGCTCCTTTCTCGGAAGCGTTTCGAGAACCAGCCCTTCGGGCGAAAGCCTTTTTATCGTGTCGGTAACCGGCAGGGCCGGCACCTTTCCCTCGAAGCCCCCCAGCCTTAAAACGCGCTCAAAGAGGGCCCTGGAGGCGAAGGGGCGCGCCCCGTCGTGAACGACCACGACGGGCTCCTTTACCAACTTCAGGCCGTTGTAGACCGAAAACTGACGCTCGCTCCCTCCGGCGGTCACGGCGAGGTCGGGATAGAGCCCTTTAAACCTTTCGAGGTCCTCCGGTGGAACGACCAACACCACCTGGGAAAAGAGGTCTCTTACCCTCCCGAGGAGGTATTCGAAGAGAAAACGACCCCGATAGGTCAGAAACTGCTTTTTGGAACCGAAGCGCGTTCCCCTGCCGCCCAAAAGAAGAACCAGGGAGGGCATAAAAGGAGAGGTTAAAACTCCTCCTTGGGAACGCGAACGACCCTTTTGACCTTACCGGCCTTGAGGCACTTGGTGCAAACGTAGACGCGCTTGTGGCGCCCGTCGGGCAGGACGATTTTAACCTTCTGCAGGTTGGGTTTGAACTTCCTGGGGTTCCTTTCGCCGGAGAAAGTTACGCGCCTTCCGAAAACCGTGTGCTTTCCGCAAACGTAGCACTTGGCCATCGCTCTTTCCTCCTCCCTTTGTCGGACGAAGCGCCGACGAAAAACCGAGCGAGTTTATTATACCATCAGTCGCACAGTTTGAACTTCTCCCGCAGCGCCCTTTCGACCGGCGGCGGAACCAAACCCTTGAGACAACCCCCGTGGCGGGCGATGTCCTTTACTATCGTCGAGGAGATGTGAATGAGCTCCTGCGAGGGCATCATAAAGAGCGTCTCCACCTTCGCCAGCTTGTAGTTTGTCAGCGAGATTTGAAGCTCGTATTCGAAGTCGGTAAAGAGCCTCACGCCCCTCAGCACCACCCCGATTCCCAGCTCCTTCAAAAGGTCGACCAGCAGTTTGTCAAATCCCACCACCTCAACCTTGGAAGAGAGCCCCAGCTCCTCGACCGAGCGGCGAAAGAGCTCCACCCTCTCCTCGAGACTAAAAAGCGTCGGCTTGGAACGGTTTCGGGCCACCGCCACCACCACGCGGTCGAAAATCCGGCACGCCCTTCTGACGATGTCCAGGTGTCCCCAGTGGACCGGGTCGAAGGTTCCCGGATAGACGACCGCCCCCGGCATAGAAAACAATTAAGCTTAGGTCATAAGCCCGAAGCTCCCAAGCCCTTATCTTTCCCTCCCTATGAGGGAAGTTATAAAGAGCCTCAACCTCGTCGTGGACTGGGAGGAGGGAAAGGTCTACCGCAAAAAGGAAAAAAGCTTTCTCGACAACCTCCTTTCGATTTTCGGAAAGTCGGCGGGCGGCGAACTGGAGGAGGTAAACTCGCCCGAAGTCCTCAGAAAGGTCAAAAAGTACAAACTGCTCGAGCTCTACGCGCTGGCCAAAAAACTCGGAAGGACCGAACTGACCGAAAACCTCGAAGGTAAGGAGGTAAAGGTCCGCTTTGAACCCGAAAGGGTGGTCGTCGAAACCCCCGACCACTACATGGAGTATCGGGCCGACGAATTCCTGCTGAAGGACAAAAGGAGCAACGAGGTCCAAAAGAAGGTCCCCGACCTCAGGGAGTTCCACCAAGTGTACAAGGAGATGAGAAAACTCCTTTCGGCCGGCGGCGTTCAAAACTATCTCGAGCTCAAGGCCCGCGAACCCGAATTCAAACGCCAGTTTGCCCAAACCCAGTGGAACCAACAACCCGGCTTTTCGTGGGGCGGCGCGCTTTTGGGCCTCGGCGGCGGACTGATTTTGGGCTACCTCCTCGGCTCGGCCATGGGCCCGGCCTTTGCCCATCAGGTCGAAACCGCTCCCCCCATGAGCCCCGAGGAGCTCGAAAACCTCGAACGGGAGCTCACCCAGCCCGTCGAGGGCGTTGAGGAGGTTCTTTCGGAGGAAGCCGCCTTCGGCGGGGAGGAGATACCCGAACCCACCCTCGAGGCCGTTGAGGGCGACCTCGCCGACGACTACCTTACCCAGCTCGACGAGAGCGCCCTCGACGCGGGCGACTTCGACGCCGGCTTTGACGACTTCGGCGGCTTCGACGACTTTGGCGGCGACTTCGACGCCTAAAGCGGGCGAAAACACCCTCTCTTTTTGACCTCCTTTTGGAAAGGATGTTCGAGGGCATCTACGTCCACGTTCCCTTTTGCGGAAGAAAGTGCCCCTACTGCGACTTTTTTTCCGTCGTCTCCTCCCCCTTGGGGGCCGGGGAATACCTCGGGCTCCTCGTTAGGGAACTTCGGCTCTACGCCGACCGATACCGGTTCAAACCGAAGACGGTTTACTTCGGCGGGGGAACTCCCTCCCTCCTGAAACCGGAGTTTTACGAAAAACTCCTTTCGGAGTTTGCAAAACTCGTCGACCTTTCGCGCGTTGAGGAGATTACGATAGAGGTAAACCCCGAAAGTTATTCCCTAAAAGACTTTAAAAAACTCCGGGAGGTCGGATTTAACCGCCTCTCGATAGGGGTCCAAAGTTTTTCCGACCGAAACCTGAGACTCTTGGGAAGAACCCACTCGGCCGAAAGGGCAAAGAGGGCGGTCCTGGAGGCCGCCGAGGCCGGCTTTGAAAACCTCTCGGTCGACCTCATTTGGGGCCTGCCCGACCAAGGTCCCGACGACCTCGAGAGGGAGCTCGAGGTTTTGGACCGCCTACCGGTCGTCCACGCCTCGGCCTACCTCCTTACGGTCTACGAGGAAACCCCCCTCTTTCGACTGAGGGAGGAGGGGAAGTTTCGACCGCCCGACCAGGAGGAGGTCGAAAAGCTCTACTTTACCCTCCTTCGGGGCTTGAGGGAGCTCGGCTTTGAGAGGTACGAGGTTTCAAACTTCGCCAAGGAAAAGCGTTACCGCTCGCTCCACAACCTCCTCTATTGGAGGAGCCGACCCTGGCTCGGCCTTGGCGCCTCGGCTTGGAGCTTCGACGGGCGCCGCCGCTGGGCAAATCCGCGCGACCTTCGCCTCTACGCCGAACGGCTGAGGAGAAACGAGCCGCCGGCGGCACAAGTTTTTGACCTTTCGGAGGAGGAACTCTTTAAGGAAAAACTCCTTATGGCCCTCCGGACGACCGAGGGCGTTCCCCGCAGTTGGATAGAGGGCCGCCTTCCCCCGGAGGTGGTAAAAGAGTTCTTCGTTCCCGCCAAGGGGGGAAAAAACCTGGCCTTCAACGACCGCGGGTTTTTGGTCTCCAACTACCTCCTTTCGGAGCTGATTTAAAGGAGCCGCCGCCGGGACCTTTTAACCTAAACTGTAGATGGGAAAAAAGCTTTTTTCGCTCCTTGCGGCCGTTTCGGCGGGTCTGCTGGTATACCTCCTTTCCCCCGGTTTGCCGGAGGAGGCGGCCCGCCTGCTCGGCCTGCTGACGGCCACGGTTTTGGCCTGGCTCCTTGAGGTGGCCCCTTTGGGGGTGGTGGCGCTGGCCGCGGCCGCCGCCACCGTTCCCCTCGGCCTGGCCGACAAGAAGGAGGCCTTCGCCAACTTCGCCCACCCGATAATCTTCCTCTTTATCGGCAGCTTTTTGCTCGCCGAGGCCTTTTCCAAGTACCGCCTCGACCGCTACTTGGCGCTCAAGGTTTTAAAAAGACCCGCCGTCAGGCGGCACGAACTCCTCTTCGTTGCGGTGGTCCTTTTTGTGCCCTGGTTTCTGTCGATGTGGCTCAGCAACACCGCCACGACCGCCATGCTCCTTCCCATAGTGGCGGGAATGCTGGCGGCCCTCTATCCCGACGGCTCTTGGGTCTCGGGGAGGGCCAAGTTCCTGCTCCTGGGCATAGCCTACGCCTCTTCGATAGGGGGAATAGCCACCCCGGTGGGGACGCCTCCCAACCTCATCGCCCTCGGCTTTTTGGAAAAGGAGGGAATTTCCGTCTCCTTCGGCGAGTGGATTTTAAAGGCCCTCCCCGTTTCGGTCCTCACGCTCCTTTTTCTCCTCTTTTTGGTAAAGAGGCTGGTCGGCCGCCTTCCGACCGAAAGGCTGGAGCTTCCCCGGGAGGAACCGGGGCTCAACTTCACCCAAAAGGTCGTTCTTTTCGTCTTCCTTTCGGTGGTGTTTTTGTGGCTCCTTCCCTCCCTGACGGGGGTCCTTAAAAACGCCTGGCCCCCTTTGGAGGAACTTCACGCCTTTTTAAAGACCCACCTCCACTACTCGGTCGTGGCCGTTTTGGGCGCCGCCCTGCTTTTCGTCCTTCCCGACCCGGCGAGGAAAAGGCCCGTTTTGGAGGTTTCCGACCTCAAGAGGATAGACTGGGACACGATTTTGCTCTTTGGCGGGGGTTTGACGCTCGGAAGTTTGATGTTCAAGACGGGATTGGTTCACCACTTCGGGCAAAAGCTGGGTTCGATTTTGCCCTCCTCCGAGTGGGCGGTTCTCTTCGTCCTGGCTTTGGTGGCCGTTTTCCTGACCGAGGTCAGTTCCAACACCGCCACCACCAACGTTTTGGTTCCGGTCGTTTTGGGCTTGGCCCATCAGCTGGGCCTCGACCCGCTAAAGGCCGTGGCGGCCACCACCCTGGCCTGCAGCTACGCCTTTATGCTACCGATGGCGACGCCCCCCAACGCCATAGTCTTCGGCTTTGCCAACTTCAAAATTTCGGAAATGGCGAAGGTGGGGTTCGTTTTAAACCTCTTCGGGGCCTTCGTAATTGCGACCCTCGTTTGGTTGATTTGGTAAAGGGGAAAACCTCAAAGGGGAAACTTCAAAATCGGCCTGCGGTTGGCCTCCGCCTCCTTTATCCTCCTCACGGGGGTGGTGTGGGGGGCGTTTTTGAGCTTTTGGGGGTCGGTTTTGGCCTCCTCGACGATTTTGGCGCAAATTTGGGCAAAGCGGTCGAGCGTTTCCTTGCTCTCGGTCTCCGTCGGCTCTATCATCAGCGCCTCGGGCACTATCAGGGGAAAGTACATCGTCGGCGGATGAACGCCGAAGTCGAGCATTCTCTTTGCAACGTCGAGGGCCCTGACGCCGTACTTTTTGAGGTTGGTCGCCGAAAGGACGAACTCGTGCATGCAAGGAACGCCGGCGTAGGGGTCGTTAAAGAGCCCCTCCAGTTTTTTGCGCAGGTAGCGGGCGTTTAAAATCGCGTGGTCGGCGACCTTGAAAATCTCCTTACCGTAGGTGAGAACGTAGGCCAGCGCCCGAAGCCAAACGCCGACGTGCCCGTAAAAGGTCAACACCTTTCCGACCGACTTGGGGTTTTCCCAGTTGAGGTAGTACCTCTCTCCGTCGAACTCCACCTGCGGAACCGGCAGGTAGGGCTTGAGCCTTTCGGAAACCCCAACGGGTCCGCTCCCCGGACCTCCTCCCCCGTGGGGGGTGGAAAAGGTCTTGTGGAGGTTAAAGTGCATAACGTCGACGCCCCAGTCGCCCGGCCTCATCCTGCCCACCAGTGCGTTGAAGTTGGCCCCGTCCATGTAAAGGAGGGCGTCGACCTCGTGGAGGGCGTCGGCCATCTCCTTTATCCGCCTTTCGAAGATGCCCAAAGTGTTCGGATTGGTTATCATCAAAGCCGCCACGCGGTCGTCGAGCTTTTTCTTAAAGTCCTCCCAGTCGAGCTCGCCGCCGGCGTCGCTCTTTACGGTTAGGACCCTAAAGCCCGCTATCGCCGCCGACGCCGGGTTGGTGCCGTGGGCGCTGTCCGGTATCAAAACGGTGTCCTTTTTGTCGTTGCCGCGGTCGCGGTGGTAGGCCGCTATCAGCAAAAGACCCAGCAGCTCGCCCTGGGCACCCGCCGCCGGCTGGAGGCTGACCTCCGCAAAACCGCCCAGCTCCTTGAGGTATTCCTTGAGCAGGTAGGCCGCCTCCAAGACGCCCTGAACCGTCTCGTCGTCCTGAAGGGGGTGAACTTCCGTAAATCCCGGAAGGGAGGCGACCGCTTCGTTCACCCGCGGGTTGTACTTCATCGTGCAGGAACCGAGGGGATAAAAGTTGGTGTCAATCGAAAAGTTGAGTTGCGACAGGCGCGTAAAGTGCCTGACGACCTCCGGTTGGGATACTCTGGGAAGTTTCAGCTCCCGGCGCAGGTATTCCCTTCCGACGACCTCCTCGAGGGAAACCTCCTCAACGTCGCACTCCGGCAGGTCCAAACCCCTCTTTCCCTCCCTCGAAAGTTCGAAAAGCAGTTTCTCCATCGGTCAGGTTAGAAATGATAAGCGGAGGCACCCGGGGCGGAATCGTTCTACCTCCCGTCGGGGTCCGAAAAAACTTTTTCCCGTCGAAAACAAACCGCCCGCATCCCCCGACGGATAAGAAGACCGGCCGACCCCTGGCGAAGGAAAAAACCCCCTACCCCGCAAACGGATTTTAACCTTTTCTTTTTTCCTTAAAGGTCCAAACCCCGCAAACGAACGCCGTAAGGTTAAAAAAACTGTTTCGAAAACTTTTTAAGGGAAAAGTTTTTAACTTTAAGGTTCCTTTCGCCGTTGACCCACAAAGGTAAGATTTACGCGTTTTGACGTCGTGAAGTATGGATGTGCAGATTTTTGTACGTTTTTACTCCGTAATCGGAAACTATTGATAGAGCTACTCCAAG
>JAADCT010000037.1 GCA_013154305.1 Aquificota bacterium | reverse complement strand
AACAAGGACTGCTGTCGGTGCGACCTTTGCCACAGCCGGACCCGAATAGTCTTTTACGACGGAAATCCCGACAGCGTGGTCGTTTTCGTCGGCGAGGCCCCCGGCGAGGAGGAGGACAAAGTCGGCAAACCCTTCGTGGGAAGGGCGGGCCAATACCTCAACCGCGTTTTGGAAAAAATCGGTTGGAGCCGCGACGAGATTTACATTACCAACGTCTGCAAGTGCCGCCCCCCGGGAAACCGAAAGCCCCTGCCGAAGGAAATGCAAACCTGTTTGAACGTCTTTTTAAAACACGAGATAAAAATCGTCCGACCGAAGGTGATATGCTGTCTCGGCGCAACGGCGGCCGAGGCCTTCTTGGGCAAGCAGGTCCGCATTACGAAAATGCGGGGAAAGTTTTATCCCAATCCCCTCTTTCCCGAGACGAAGCTGTTTCTGACCTACCATCCCGCCTACGTTCTTCGCAACATGCGGGAGGCGCCCGTTTTTGAGGAGGACCTGCGCCGCCTCAAGGAATACGTGGAAAAACTCCTGGAAGGCTCGTAAATTTAAGGAAACAGTTAAAGATGGAAAGGATGTCCGACTTTACCTTCGGTCTCGCCCTGATGAAGCTGGAGGAGGAACTCGGTCTTTTGCGGCAGGTTGCCTTCCGCCTGCCCGAAAACCTGCGGCCCGAGGAAACCCTTTCGCTTCTCAACCGCGCGGTGGCTCTGCTGCGGGCGGGCTCGGACCTGCTGGCCGGCCTCGGCGAGGAGGTCGAACCCGGCTGGGCCCGCGACGTGGTCTTCAGCGTTTTTGAAGCCCTTTTTATAGTTCAAACGCTCCTGGAACGGTTGGAGGGGCACCTGCCGCTGTTTTTCGACGGCGTGAGCGTTTTCGAAGAACCCCTCATCGAGAAACTGCGCCAGGTCGTCGACGCGCTCCACTCCTACGCCGGACATTCGGCCGAACCCCTCGACTTTGACGAACTTTCTTACATCCTTCAGGAGATAGCAAAAACCCTCGAGGTGGAACTCGTCCGTTCGAAACACCTTATGGAAAAGGTCGTTTGACCGAACCTTGAAAAGCCCTTTTGGGCGGTAATAAGCTAATAGCGATGCCGCCCGTGGCCCTCTTTTGGGGTAGTTTGGCCACCCTTTTGTTCGTAATAGTTTCCTTTTTCTTTTTGGTCGCAAAGTTTGCACCCCAAACCGACTGGAGCTGGACCGGGCGTCTGGACGCCAAGTACCTCCTCTTAGCCCTCTTTTTGCTCTTTCTCTACCACTCCTTTGACATGCTTCGGCTAAAGACCATAGCGGGCGGCTACAACATTCGATATTCCTACGCCTACGCCTACGCGATGTCCTTTATAGCGACCTTCGGGGCCACCATTACGCCCGCCCACCTGGGAGGTGAACTGATACTTTACTACCTCCTGAGCCGGCTCGGCGTCAGCCGCCGAAAGATTTGGGGAACCATTCTCTTTAAGACCGTTTCCGGTTTCAGCTTCTTTCTCGTCGCCCTCCCCGTTTTGGTCCTGTACACCTTTTCCGACGAGGAGATTCTGAAAAAGGTTTTTATCCTCTTTATCATCTTCGCCCTCTTTTCCCTCGTTTCGGTTCCGGTCTTTCGCTGGTTTAAAAACTTTGAAGGAAACGGCCGCCTCAAAAAAACCGTTAAGGTGTACTGCTACACCCTCCTCCACTTTTGGAGGAAAAAGCGTACCCTCTTTCTCAAGGCGTGCCTCTATTCGATACTCCTTTATTTGGTCTTTTTGAGTTTTGCGCCCGTCCTTTTAAAGGCCTTCGGCGTCGAGTTCGACTGGCTCGAGGTCTACCTGCTTCAGCTTCCGCTGATGTACGCCATCTTTACCAGCCCGTCGCCGGGGGGAAGCGGCGTCGGCGAACTCGGAAGCGCCGCCATTTTCGAGGGAGTCGTTCCCGCCTCCGTTTTGGGGCCCTTCGTAATCCTGTGGAGGTTTTTGTCCCAATACCTCAGCGCCTTCGTGGGCGGAATTCTCTTCGCCGCAATAGTTTACGGCGACTGGAGGAGGTCCGAACGGAGGTAAGGTTTTTTCTCAAACGCCTGCGGTTGAAAAAAAACGCCGCCGGTGAAAAACTCCCTTTTTTGCCGACGGAAGAAAAGAACTTAAGGGTTTGCGTAGGGAAAAGGGCGCCAAGGGGGAAGGGGCGGAAGAAGATTACTTCTGACCGCCGAGTTTGGCCTTGAGGATGTCGGCCAGGGTGAAGCCGGCGCCTTCGCCGCTGCTCTCTTGCTTGGAAACGAATTCCTCGAATACCTTCTTCTCCTCGGCGACCTCCTGCTCCCTCATGGAGACGACCACGCGCTGTTTTTCGGGTTCGACTTTGATTATTCTTACCTCGACCTCCTCGCCGGGTTTCAGTTTGCGGGTCGCCTCGCGTTTGGGCATGAAGGCCTCAACCCCGTTGGGAAACTGGAGCAGGTATCCGCCTTTTACCACGCCGACCACCGGCAGGGTGACGGTGGCACCTTCGCCGTATTGCTCCCGAATTTCCTCGTAGGGGTTGGGCAGCAGTTGTTTGACGCCGAGGCGAATTTGGTCGCGGCTGAGCCCGAGGACCATAAAGTCGCGCTCCTCGCCCACCTTTACGACTTCCTCGGCGCTCTTTATCGGCGTCCAGCTGAGGTTGCCCTTGGTGACGAAACCGATTACGCCGGGGGCGAGCTCCACCACCACGCGGTTGTCCTCGATGGCCTTGACCACCCCGCGGACCACCGAACCGGCGGGATGCGCGTCGTAGAAGGCCTCCCAGGGTTTGGGCTGGGCCTTTTTGATGGAGGCGCCGATGCGCTTTCTCTCCTTGTCGAGGCGCGTAATGACGACCTCAACCTTTTGGCCCTTTTCGAGGAGTTCTTTGGGATGTTCGGGAACGACGTTCCACGCTATTTCGGTTTTGGGAACGTAGGCCTCGACGCCCTCCTCCAGCTCGACGAACACGCCCTTGTCAATCATTCCGACGACGCGGGCGGGATACTTTTCGCCGACCTTGTACTTCTCTTCGACGGTTTCCCACGGGTCGGGTTTGAGCTGCTTGAGGCTGAGGCGCAGGAAGGCGTCGTCCTTACTCCAGCCCAAAACCTTGGCCCTGAGCCTTTCGCCCACTTCGGCGTAGTCAAAGGGGTTGCGGTTTCTGCCCCAGGATAGCTCGCTCAGCGGTATAAAGCCCCTCAGGCCCTTTTTGACCAGGAGCGTAATTCCCTTGTTGGGGTCGATTTTGATAACCTTGCCCTCGACGACGTCGCCCTCTTTGATTTGGCGTTTGTACTGTTCGATGAGGCGTTTTCTCTCCTCTTCCTCCAACCGCTTTTGGGAGGCGGTAATGCGCAGTTGCTTGCCCCTTTGCTTTACGTCCAGTATCAGGACCTTCACCTTGTCGCCGACTTTGAGTTCCTGCGTGGCCTCCTGAAGCGGCAAAAGGGCCTTGATGCCGCCTATCGATATCAGATATCCGAGTTTGCGACCGCCCTTTTCGACTATCCTTTCGACGGTGGCCTCAAAGGGCTTAAATTGGCCGACGGCCGCCTTGATTTCTTCGGTCAGCTTTTTGATTTTGAGCGGACGGAGCGAAAGCCGGGGGTTTTGGAGGCGGTTGGTGATTTTTACCAAAACGGCCTCTACTTCGTCGCCGACCTTAAGCTCCTTACCCTCGGCCTCGACTTCCTCCTTGGGAAGGACGGCCTCGATTTTGTAGCCGATGTCAACATAATAATTGGCGTCGTCCTCGGCCACCACGGTGCCCTTAACGATTTGACCCCGCTGGAGCTGATGCTCCTCCTCTTTGGCCAGATACTCCTCCAAGAGCTTTTCAAATTCGTTGGTCATAACTTCCCCCTTGGCAAAGATTTTTTTCGGAGGTGAAGGTTCGGAACAACTCCGCCGTAAACACTAAGCGGGTTATTCTATCAAACTTCTCTGGCCTCGTCAAGGACGACGACTTCGTCCTCCGGTTGGAGGACCATCGAAAGGGGCGGAACCACCACCAGTTTCCTTCCCTTGTAAACGGCCACCACCTTGAGGTATCCGAGCCTTTCGAGAAGCTCCTTTAAGGTAATGGGCCGGTCGGAAAATTCCTTCACCGGGTAAATTCGCATCGCCACGTCCTCGAGCAGTTCCTCGAAAACTTCCAAACTTTTGGGTTGGATTACCGACTTTCCGATAATCTTTCCCAGGTATTCGCCGGCGATGATAATCTTGTTGGCGAGGCGGCGCTTGCGGGCGGCGACGGCGTTTTCCTCCTTCAGGTATTCGGCTATGACGAAAACGCGCGGGGCCAACGAACGGACCAAAAGCGCCACCAGCGAGCTGCGGGCGTCGATGGTGTCCTCGTTGAGCATTTCCTTCTTTTCGGCCAGTATTATCACCAGGTCGGCCTCCGGAACGTTGACGCTCAAAAGAACGTCCTCCTTGGTCGGGTCGCCGCGCTTGACGAAACACTCTTTCGGTATCGACTCGTCGACCTCCTCGGTGACGACCACTATGTGCTTTCTGAAGAGTTTGGGGTTTTCCTTTATTTCCTTTACTATGTACTTGCCCGTTTCGTTCCAACCGCAGATGACTATGTGACCTTTGAGGGTTTTAAACTCTATCATGCCGCTGCGGATGCGCTCCAAGTATTCTATGAAACCGGAGCTCATTACGGCCGTAAAGAGGGAAAAGAGGCCGACGCCGCCGGCCACCGTCAGCATCACCGCCATCCTTCCCTCGGGCGTCACCGGCGTAATGTCGCCGTAGCCGACGGTCGTCAGGCTGATGAAGGTAAAGTAGAGGGCGTCGAAGAAGGTGTTTATGCCCTCGTTGGCGGCGTGCTCGAGGTTGAAAATCCAAAAGGACATTACCAGGAGGAAAATCGAGAAGATGATTACCAAAAAGGCGAGTTGGGTCAGGTTTTCCTTAAAGACGGTTACGAAGCCCTCGAGCAGAAAGCGGTAAAAACCCAACCGAAACACCCTCAAAAGGGCGAAAATCCTCAAAAGCCTCAAGGGTTGGAAGATGTAAAGGACCGAAAGGATGTCGATAACGGAGTAAAACGACTTTACGTATTCCCACTTCGGTCGGAGGGCCTTTTTCAGGGCCAACCGCAGGCTTCCGTACTTGAAGTAGTTGATTTCGAGGTCGTCGAAAAAGTCGGAGGCCAAAATAAACCTGCCGACCCACTCGAAGATGATTATGGCGGTGGCAAAGTCTACTATGCGGTCGGTTATCGGCTTTATCGGCTCCGGAATTTCCCGAAAGAAGTCGAGCAGTATTAGGACCACCGAGAGGGTAATAACGGTGAAGGAAAAGAGGTTGTAAAGGTAAAAGACGGTCGACGAACTGTCCTCGAGCAGTTTGTAGTAAAAGCGGGCCAGCGCCAGTTCGACCTTTTTCAGCCTCTTTATCAGTCGAAGCGTACGGTTCAACTTTGGCCTACCTTTCGACCTCTTTTTTCCACTCCTCGGGAACGCCGAAGTCGTCCCTTATTTGTCCCTCGCCGAGGATTACGTACTTGGGAATGGTGAGGTCCTTCAGGCCCATGGGACCGCGCACGTGTATCTTGTCGGTGGAAATTCCCATTTCGGCGCCCAGTCCGAACTCGTTTCCGTCGGTAAAGCGGGTGGAGGCGTTGGCGTAAACGGCGGCGCTGTCGACCGTCTCGAGAAACTTTTTGACCGCCGAGTAGTTTTCGCTGACTATTCCGTCCGAGTGCTTGGAGCCGTACTTTTCTATGAAGGCCACGGCCTCCTCCAGGTCGTCGACTATCTTAACGGCCAAAATGAGGTCGAGAAATTCCTCGTAGTAGTCCTCCTCGGTGGCCTCCTTGATTACGGCCCCCTCGGGGAGTTTTGCCTTTTTCAGTATTTCCATCGAGGGTTTGTCGACCCTGAGTTCCACCCCCGCCTTGGTCAAAAAGTAGGCCATTTTCGGAAGGAACTCCTCGGCTATCTCCCGGTGAACGACGAGGTTTTCTATCGCGTTGCAGACCGAGGGTCTTTGGACCTTGGCGTTGAAGACGATGTCGTAGGCCTTTTCGAGGTCGGCGTCCTTGTCGACGAAAATCGTACAAACGCCCTTGTAGTGCTTGATTACGGGGACGCGGGCGTTTTCGGCGACAGCCCTTATGAGGCTTTCCCCTCCCCGGGGAATGGCGACGTCGATTAGACCTTCCATTTTGAGGAGTTCCCAAACGAGCCTCCGGTCGGGGTTTTCGACGAACTGAAGGGCCTCTTCGGGGAAACCGCTTTCGCGGGCGGCCTCTTTGAGGATTTCGACCAAAATCCGGTTGGAGTTAAGGGCCTCCTTTCCGCCCCTGAGCAGGATGGCGTTGGAGGACTTTATGCAGAGGGCGGCCGCCTCGACGGTGACGTTGGGCCGGCTCTCGTAAATTATCAAAACCAAACCGAGCGGAACGCGCATTTTTCCGATTTTCAGTCCGTTGGGCCGCGTCCACATCTCGTCTATGCGTCCCACCGGGTCCTCGAGGGCGGCCACGTCCCTGAGCACCTTTATCATTCCGTCGATTCTCTTGTCGTTGAGAAGGAGGCGGTCTATCGTCGCCTTGGGCAGGCCCGCCTCCTCGGCCCGCCTGAGGTCCTCGGCGTTGGCCTCCTTTATCTCCTCCCGCCGGCGGTCGATAAGTTCGGCCGCCCTGAGGAGGGTTTTGTCCTTTACCTCGGTGGTAAGGGCCGTCAGCGTCCTCAGGGTGGAGCGGGCCCGACGGACCTTGTCGAGGAGGTATTCCTTAAGCTCCTTTTCGAGCTCGGCCATAAGGTTAAATAGTTTGACCCCACGCGGGGTCCGAAAGAAGGAAAAAACCGAGGGGCGGAGACGCAAGGAGGAGAGAAACCTTTAGCGGAGGTCTCCGTATTCGACCTTCTTGTCCTGGGCGTCGACGACGGCAAAGTATCCCTCGTACATGGGACCGGGGTTTACGACGAGGGTGTCGCCGATTTTCTCGTAGCCGCGGCCGGCCAGTCCGACTATCGCTATTTCGGGATTGAAGGTCTTTATCAGGGTGTTGGAAATGGCGCTGCCGCGGTGCTTTCCGTCGGGGCAAACGTCCACCTTCTTACCGATGGGCGGGTGGTGGAGGACCATCAGCTTTCTCTTCGGTTTCATTTCGTACATGAACTTCAGAACGTATTCGGCGTACCAGCGCGGATACTTGACGACGAAGTCCTCCTCAAAGACGCTTTCGTTGAGCTTTCCCCCGAGACCGAAGACCACGAATTCGCTGCCCCAGTTGGCAAAGGTTTCGTGAACGCCCCTCAGGTTGGGGTAAACCTCCTCCATCTGGGCCAGGGCCCTCAGGTATACCTTCAGGGGAGCGTCGTTTTTACCGGGAACGATGAAGGTCTTTACGCCGGTTTCGCCCAGGGTTTTGAAAAACTCGTTGAGGACCTCTACCTGATGCTTTTCCACCTCGTGGAGGACCTCCCTGCGGGGCGGCCGTCCCATCAGGGTGGCCGAGTGGTATTCCTCCTCCAACTTGGTTCCCTTCAGAACCGAACCGGCGAAAACTATGGCGTCGGGCTTTACCTCCTTTACGACCGTCTTAAAGTTGGGCAAAAACTCGAAGGCCTCCTTAAAGTCCCTGATGGCCAAAATTCTCCTCATCATCCTCCCTTTCCTCCTCGGCGAGGAAAATTAGATTGAAATTCGGCAAAGTCAAGGCTTTCTTTTGCGGTTGAGGGATTGATTTTTGAAAACTTTGAACTAAATTTCCTTTTCCGAGGAAAAGTTCGGTCCTGAAGGCGGCGGTGCGCCGCCGGCACCGAGGGGACCCAAAACCCGCCGAAGTAATCGGCTAAAAGTCAACCAAAGTCGAAAAAAAACAAACTTCCTTTCCGCTTTTTGGCGTAAAAACAATCGCTTTCGCCGAAAGTGAAGTTGGAAAAATCGGAAAAAGGTTTCGAAAAAGGGAGACCTAAAGGAGGGGAAGGTCGACCCTCTTTTCGTACTTCGGGAGGAACCTTTGCTTTCTCTCCTCCAAGATTCGGGGGGCCTCTTTTACCCGTTCCGGGGAGGGTCTGGCGGCGGGGGGAAAGGCCCCCAGGTGGAGGCGAACCGGTTTTTCCTCCCGGTCGTATTCGACCCAAATTCCGGGATAGACGGTGGAAACTATCTTTTGGCCGCTCCTTTTGTTTTCCAAAACGAGTTCGCCCTCGGCCAGAAGGTGGTAAACGAGGTTTTCGACCCCTTTCGGGTCCTCCGGCGTGAAGCTTTTTCCCTCCGGGGTTTTTCGGTAGAGCTCGGCGACCTCGAAGGCGAAGGGGGTCAGCCGGGTTTCGAACCGCCGCAGGTCCTCCTCGAACTTCTTTATTCCCTCTTTGAGGTCCTCGACGGGGAAGGTGAAGGTGGGAGGGGTGAAGTCGACGGCGACCACCTCGAGTATCGGTTCGTTGGGGTCCCTTTCGGAGAAAAAGACCTCAATCCAAACGCCGGGGACCTCGGCGTTGAAGGCTACGGCCTTGGTGTGGGGAACCTTTTCGTACATAAACCACTCGCCCTTTCCCAAAACCTCCTGAAGGAAGTAGCGGTCTTCGAGGGTGGTGGGAAGCTTGTTCGAGTAAATGGCGTAGGGCTCTCCCTTTTTGACGAGGTCCTCGAGGGCCTGCTTTATCTCGGCCAGCAGCGGCAGGGCGTTCATGAGGGCCATGGCTTACTGTTAATCTTAAGGGTTTTGTTTTTCCCGCCGAAGGCGGGCACAATTCCGAGGTTGAAGAAAATGCACGAGTTTTCGCTCGTTTCCTCGCTGATGATGCTGATAGAGGAGCAGGCGCGCCTCCACAACGCCAAGAGGGTAACTAAGGTGGTTTTGGGGGTCGGCCGCTTTTCGGGCGTCGAGCCCGACCTGCTCAAGTTGGCCTTTGACACCTTTAAGGAAAAGACGATTTGCGAGGACGCCGAACTGGTTTTGGAGATAGAGGAGCTGACGCTACGCTGCCGCGACTGCGGCAAGGAATCGGTCCTGAGGGAGAGGCCGACTAAAAAGTGTCCCTCCTGCGGGTCCCTGAACACCGAATTCGTCGCCGGTAGGGACCTCTACCTCAAGAGCCTCGAACTGGAAACCGATTAATATAGCCTCTGTAGGTATGAAGTGGAAAGCCCTTCTGGCGGGCCTGCCGCTGGCGGCCGCGGCCGCGGGTTTGACCGAGGTCGAGGAGTTTCTGACCGCCACGGGCGTCCTGGTGGCCAAAAACGAGGACGGAACTTTCGTGTGCGACAAGGGTCTTCCCTACTTTACGGTGGGTCTGCCGGTTGCCGCCTACAAGGGTGCGAAGGTCGAAAACCCCCTGACGGGTCAAAAGCAGTTTGTCCTTTTAAAGAGGACCGGCCGCGGCGAGGTGGTCGAAAGCTTTAAAACCAATTCGGTGATAAGGTTCGTCGAGGACCGCGGCGTGGAGGTCGGCAACCTCGTAAAGCTCGACTACCGGCGGGTGTGCTTCGTCGGTTCGGACCTCTACTTTGAGAGGCTGTCAAAGGAGGTTCCCGCCGTTAAGGTCGAAGACCCCTCATCCTGCCGCTGGAGCGTCGTCGAAACCCCGGAGGGTTTTAAGGTCCTCTACGAGGGGAGGCAGGTCTTTTTCGCCAAGAAGGAGCTTCCCTCCTATTCCTTCGCCTCGGGCGGAAAGCTCGACCTTCGCGACCTGCGGCTCGTTTTGAAGGCGTTCGAGCTGGTCGACTTTAAGCAAGTTCCGGTCGGCGTCGACGCGGCCTCGGTGGGCGGGCGGAACCTGCTGGCAGTCGGCTTTCCCGACCGCGTCGAGCTCTTTCAGCAGGTGGGCGGCGGTCTGACGCCCATCGGTTCGCTGGCGGTTCCCTCGGGCACGCTGGTGGGTCTGAGGTTGGTGACGGTCGGTCAAAAGGTCTACCTGCTCGGAAACGCCCTGACGGTTGACGCCGAGCCGGTCTCCTTCGTGGCCACCTTGGTGGGAACGAGCCCCGTTTTGGTTCAGAAAAACGTTCCCTACCTGCTGGGGGTTCTCAACGACGAGGACCCCGAGGGGTTTCTCTTCGTTCAGAAGTTTGACGGCTCTTTCGGCGAGGTATACCGGGCCGAGCTTACCGAGGGCGGCGTCCGCGTCGGGAAGGAGGTTTCGGTCCCCGACGGCTTTAGGGTCGACGCGGCCCTCTACTCGGCCGACGGAAAACTCTACTTTATCGACCCCTCGGGGGTGCTGAGAATTTTTAAGGGCTCCTTCGAGGGGGGGTTTGAGCACCTGGTCGACCTGGAGGGAAACTTCGGCTACAGCTACACCTCGATAGCGATTCCCGGCGTCGTGGGCGAGGGGGTGGCCGGACGGGTCTACTTCCCGCCGAGGCCGGTGGAGGTTCAGCTCTTTGGCTTTAGGGGCGTTTTGGTGGCCTCCAACGAGCTCGAAAGCGTTTCCTCCTTTTTGGGCGACCGCCTGCTGAAGATTAAAAAGGGCAAGCTCGTTTTCGTGGGGGAGACGGGCGACGGCTACTTCGAAACCAAACCTTTTATCGGCGGAAGCTTTAAGGACTCGGTTCAGGGCTTTACCGTGGCGCCCGACGGAACGCCTTTTTTGGTCAGCGGCTTTAAAAACCCCTTCCTCTTTAAAAAGGGCGGTAAACTCTACAGGTTAGAATTTAGGTACTTCTAGGCATGACCACCTCGCTCGAAGCGGTTTTGGCCAAGCTGAGGGAGGTCTACTCCTCCCTCGAAAGTCCGGCCCTGAGGGAGGTGGTCGCCTCGGCCGAGCTGGAGGAGCACGGCGACAAGGTCGTCGTCCGCGTTCCCGACGAGTATTGCAAGTTCGCCTTTTTGAAGGAGATTTACCCGCTTTTAAAGCGGGAGGTTTCGGCCTCGATAGTGGTCCTGACGCCGGGCGAGGAGATAATCTTCGAACTGAGCCCCAAGTACACGTTCAAAAACTTCATAGTCGGTAAGGGAAACCTGTTGGCCGTGAGGGCCTGCCAGGTGGCCCTCGAAAACCTGCGCAAAAAAAGCCTTCCCTACAATCCGATATTCGTCTACGGGAAGGTGGGGGTGGGAAAGACCCACCTTCTGCAGGCCACGGGAAACCGCGCCCTCGAAAAGGGCTTTAAGGTCCTCTACCGGAGTTCGATAGACTTTGCCGACGAGGTCTTTCGGGCCATCCGCGAGGGCTCTATTTCCTACCTGAGGGACCTCTACAAGACGCTCGACGTTCTCCTCATCGACGACGTTCAGTTTTTGGCCGGAAAGGAGCGGACCCAGCTCGAGTTTTTCAACCTCTTTAACCACCTCTATCAAAACAACCGACTGGTCGTCATAGCCAGCGACCGGCCGCCCAAAAAGCTGCGCGACCTTATGGACCGCCTCGTCAACCGCTTTGAGGGCGGCCTCGTCGTCGAGCTCAAAATCGACGAGGTGGTCAAAAAGGCGATAATCAAGGAAAAGCTAATCATCTACGGATTGCCGGTCGACGAGGAGCTAATCGAATACATCGCCCAAAACACGGGCGACAACGCCCGAGAAATAGAGGGCTTTATAGCCCGCATGAAGGTCGAAGACGGCGTTACCAACCTCCCGCAGGAGCCGGCGCCGCCGCCGCCCCCTCCGCCGCCCCCGCTGAAGGTGGTCGAGGAGGTGGCCGCCTACTACGGCGTCGACCCCAAGAGGCTTTTGAAAAAGACCAAAAACCGCAGGCTGTCGCTGATAAGGCAGATTGCGATGTACCTGGTAAGACAGGTCTGCGGCCTGCCTTTGACCAAGGTGGGCGAAATTTTCGGTGTGGAGGACCACACCAGCGTTCTCTACGCCGTTCGGAGGGTGGAAAAGCTGAAGGCCGAAAGGGAGGACCTCCGGCAGGAGGTCGAATTCCTCAAAACCAAAATCGCCGGTCCGTAAGTTTTACCACCTTGGAGAGGTCAAACACCGCCTTCAGCGCCTCCTGCGGACTTAAACCCTCTCCGACCCTCAGGTGGTGGGCAGGTTTGTAACCGAAGGGGACCTCCCTGCTTAAAACGCCGACGAAGGAGACCTTCGAAAGGTGAAAGACGACGCCCCTTTCCGCGTTTTGGCAGGCGCCGGAGGCCTCCTCCACCTTCAGCGCCGGCGGGGTTGCCCACCGGTCGACGAACACCATCCTTTCCCCTTCGGAGGAGAAGGAAATTACGAGGTCCTCCTCCCCGGGTTCGAAATTCTCGACCCTTCCCGCGGGTTCGCCGAAGAGGTTGTAGACGTCAAAGTAGCCGTCCCTTTCGACCGCAACCCGCCCAAACGGCAGCGGCTCGTCCAGGACGAAGACGGCCCCGCCGTTTTGCCTAAAGAGCTCCTCCAGCACCCCGAACAGGAGCCGCCGCTTGGTTTCCGCCTTTTGCGACTTGTAAAAGACCTTAAGACGGCGGTCGGTAAGGAGGACGAACCTCGTTCCCTTCAAAGTTTCGGCTATCGCGTTCCAAACGGGGAGGACCTTGGCAAAGTCGACGACCCCTTCGGGAAAGGGAACGACGACCAGGTTGAGGTTGAAGTCCTTCAGCTTTTCCCTTTCCCCTTTGAGGAATTCGAGGAGCCCGGCGGCCCCCTCGAGGGTCCACTCCTTCACCTTCTTCCCGTAGGTCGTTTCCTCAAACTCGGTTTCCAGACCGAGGTCCTTCAAAAAGAGGGCGAGGTTTTCGGCAAAGTCGGCCTTGGCGTCCCTGAGGAGCTTCTTGTTCTTTTCGCTCTTTAGGTACAGGTCGAGCAGGTGGAGCCTGACCTTCCCCTCGAAGGGATTGTTGTAGACCTTTCTCTCCTCGAAAACGTAGTCGACGACCTCGTTTTCGGGAACCGGCTTGTCCACCACCACGAAGGGGGAAGTCTTCACCTCCTCCCACCGGTCGCGGGAGGACTCGAGCTTTACCATGTAGGGTTCCAAAAGGCGGTTGACCGCCTCGACGAGGACCTCCCGATAGCGGCAAATCACCTTCGGCGTGAGGCGCAGCCTCTTCAAAAATCCGTCGCGGTCCTTTTCTCTCCAGTCGAGGCCCTCGGGCAGGAAAATCGGAACCAGCCTTTCGACCGGCACCTTACTCTCGAAGCCGCCGTCGAAGACCAATTCGTAAAGCCCTTCGGGCGTGAGCCCTTTGAGCCGGCCGACGCGGTAGCTGCCCCTCACCCGAAAGGCGAAAAATTCCCTCAGGGTCTTTTCGTCGAAAAGCCTCAAAAATTCGGCCGAATTGCCGCCGGCCGCCACCCCGCCCTTAAAGGCCAAAGTCAACCGCCCGCTGGCGTCGGGCCTGACGGCAAACCACCGCCAAAGTTGAAACTCCAGCCCGTCCCTTTCGACCTTGTAGTTAATCGAAAACTCGTGGAGAAACTTCATCCACAGGCTGAGGTTCCAACCCTCCTTGGTGCGGCGCCGGAGCCTCTTAAAGAGCGGATTGGCCTTAAAGTTGGGGGAGAGAACGCGGTTGAAGTCGGCCGCAAAGAGGGCAAAGGCGGCGTAAGTCGGAAGCTTTCCCTCCTCCAGGTAACCCTCCTTTACCCTCTCGACGGAGAGGACCTCCTTTTTCAGGTCCTCCGGCAGGAGGGAGACCCAGTCGACCTCGGAGGTGGAGTGGAGGAGCTCCCCGTCGGTCCAAAAGAAGGCCTCGTCGGTAAGACCGTTTAAAAAGAGGGCCAGGTCGGCGAGCGAAAGTTCCGGTCCCAGCTCGACGCGGTAGGCGAAGTCTCGGATGTTGTGGAGACGCTTGAGTTTAAAAGTTTCCGTCAGGTAGTCGTAAACCATAAGAGAAGAAAGATAAGAGGGCCGCCGGAGGCGGCAAACTTTCCCCTTTTACCAGGCCACCTCCAGCGCCACCATCGCCGTTTGTTTGTAGGAGCGGTCGACGCCGACCAACGCCTTTTGCTCGGCGTTCAGGTCGTAGTCGACCTGTTTGTAGGCCGCCCCCAGCCTCAGGTGGCGGTTGAAGCGGTGCTCGAGGCCCACCATCAGCTGACTGCGGTCGTAGGCCCCCAGCTCGGTCGGGTGGAGGGCGGTCCAATCGTCGTCGTAGTTCCACTCGCCGTAGCGGGCGAAAAACACCAGCGGGAGGTTTGCCAACCTTTCCAGCTTGAGGTCGGCGTTTACCGACCAGCCGCGGTTGTTAAAGTCGAGGGCCGGCGAGGTGGCGTTGGCGTAGTAGTCCGAATCGCGGTTGAAAAAGTATTGAAACCCGAGGAGGAAGTAGTCGTTTTCGTAGACCAAAATCGGTTGAACGACGAGGCGGTCCACCTGAAGGGTCGTGTTTCCGGCCCAATAGTTGTCGTTGTCTATAAAGGCGGCGTGAAGCGCCAGCGTCAGCCCCGGCGTCGGCGACCAGTTTACGCGCGCTTCGACCGACTTTCCGAAGTGGTGGTCCTTTTCGGCCACCTGCTTGTAGCCCTCGCCGTTGTACACGCCGACGAAAAACTGCCAGTTTTCGAAGTTCCCTTTGAGGGAGACGCCGAGGTCGGCCGAGTTCATCAGGTTGGCCCCGTCGCGGTCTTCAAGGAATGTCTTTTCCAGATAGCGGTGGCGCCAGAGAACGCGCTGAAGCCAGTCGATGGCCGGCCGCCTTCCCAAACCGACTTCGGACGAGAGGTTTTCGTTAATCCTCCAGTCGAAGTAGGCGTACTTGAGCCTCACTTTGTAACCTTGGTCGAGGGCCGGGTCGCGGTAAACGTCGGTGGTCAGACGAAAACAGCTGCCGTCCTCAAAGCCCTTTCGAACGTTGAAGTAGGCCCGCGTGACGACGAACTCCGAAAGGTCGTCGTCGTTTTTGTCCACCGCCGTTATCGCGTAGTCGTAGTGGAGGAAGGCAACCCCGTCGAGGCGAACGGAGGCCAAAGCCTTTAGCCTTTCCAGCTCCTCCCCGCGGAGTTCTTCCGCCCTTGCCTCCTCGAGGATTTTTCGGGCCTCCTCCTCGGTGAGGACGCCCTTTTGCCTAAGCGTTTCGACCAACTTTTCGAGGGAGGAGGCGAAAGAGAGGTTTGCCGCGGCGAGCAGAGCCAAAGCCCAAAGCGCCCCCTTGAGCTTCATAGCATCTTTTACTCTACACGCCGGGCGTTAGCTTTTTGTAAACGCGCCTTTGGGGCGGCCGCTAATATTTATTTACCGATGGCGAAGAAAAAGAAGAAAAAGCAGGAGGAGCACAAAAAGGAAACCGGCATAGTGATGGAGGGGGAAATTACCGAGGCCCTGCCCAACGGCCTCTTTAGGGTCAAACTCGACACGGGCCACGAGGTTCTGGCCCACCTGTCGGGAAAAATGCGCGTTCACTTCATCAGGATAGTTCCCGGCGACCGCGTTAAGGTCGAACTGACCCCTTACGACCTCACCAGGGGCCGCATCATCTACCGCCTGTAGGCGGTTTTCCTCTCAAAGGCATCCCCTTAAGAAGGTCCTGAGTATCTCCGCGTGGTCGAAGACGAGCCGCTCCCAGGGAACCTCCTCCAGCCTGAAGACCCGGGCCTCCTTGGCGTCGGAGGAGGCCTTCGGTTCGCCGACGGCCCTTCCCACGAAGACGACGGAAACGACGTGAAAGCGGGGGTCCCGGTCGGGTTTTGAAAACACGCCCAAAAGCCGTTCGGGCTTAAAGTCGAGGTTTACCTCCTCCTTTACCTCCCTCACGACGGCCTCCTCGACCGTCTCGCCCACCTCCACGAAGCCCCCCGGCAGCGCCAGGCCGACGGGCGGATTTTTCCGTTCTATGAGGACTATACCCCTGAAGTTTTCCCCCTCGTCGAAGAGTTTGACAATCGCGTCGACGGCCAAAAGGGGCGTCTTCGGCGGCCAGCCCATAAGGGGTTATTGTGCCTCGGTTTTAAACTGTTTTTGTTTCGATGAACGGCGGACCTTTTGAGGTTTTTCTGGTGGCCCTTTTGACCTTTTTGGTCAACGTCCCCTTCGGCTACTGGAGGGCCAAGACGAAAAAGTTTTCCCCCGAGTGGTTTTTGGCCGTCCACCTCCCCGTTCCCCTGGTGGTGCTCTTTAGGGTCCTTTTCGGGGTCGAGCTCGACTGGACCACCTTGGCGGTCTTTTTGGTCTCGTTTTTCCTCGGCCAGCGGGCGGGGGCGGTCTTAAACCGCCTTGTGGAAAAAAGGCTCGGCCGCAGCTCGAAAAACCTCTTTAAGGATTTGTTACTATTGACCAAAACCGCCGATGGGTAAAAAGGAAACCCGAATCCGAAAGTACATAAAGGGTCTCATCCGGAACCGAAAGTACCTGACGGTGGAGGACATCTGCCTCTACCTCGAAAGGTACTACGGGGTTCCGATAAGCGTTCCCTCGGTCTTTTACAAGTACAAGAAAATCATCAACGAGTGCCGGCGGGAGGTCTACAACGAACGGCGGCGCGAAAAGAGGCGGAAGAAAAGTTCCCGCCCGAAGGGCGGGCGTTCTTAAAAGTTTTCGAGAAAGTCCTTTAGGTACTTGGCCCGCATCGGATGGCGGAGCTTCTTGATGGCCTTGTTTTCGATTTGGCGGATGCGCTCGCGCGTAACGTTGAACATCTTTCCGACCTGCTCGAGGGTGTACTCGACGCCGTCGTCGTTGAGACCGAAGCGGTAGATGATTACCTCCTTCTCCTTGGGAGAGAGGGTGTCGAGGACCTCCAAAATCTTTTGGCGGAGCATCCGGCGGGCTATGACCTCCTCGGGGTTGGGGACGGAGGTGTCCTCGATAAAGTCCTTGAGGTGGGTGTCGTCGTCGTCGCCGATGGGCGTTTCGAGCGATATGGGTTCGAGGGCGGCCCTCATTACTTTGCGGACCTTCTCGACCGGCATGTCGAGCTCGCGGGCGATGTCCTCGGGCGTGGCGTTTCTGCCCTCTTCTTGGAATATCCTCTTGGAGGTCCGAATAATCTTGTTAATCGTCTCAATCATGTGGACCGGTATGCGGATGGTGCGGGCCTGGTCGGCTATGGCCCGGGTTATCGCCTGTCTAATCCACCAGGTGGCGTAGGTCGAAAACTTGAACCCCTTGCGGTAGTCGAACTTGTCGACGGCCTTCATGAGGCCGATGTTTCCCTCCTGAATGAGGTCGAGAAAGTGCAGTCCCCTGTTTACGTAGCGCTTGGCTATCGAAACGACCAGACGGAGGTTCGACTTGACCATTACCTGCTTGGCGTCGACGACCTTCTTCCGACCCTTTTGGATTATCTGCATTACCTTTTCCAGCTCCCCGGGGAGGACGCCCATCTTGTCCTCGAGCTGTTTTATCTCCCGGCGGACCTTGTAGTACTCGGTCCTTAAGGTTTCGAACTTGGGCAGCGAGTAGCCGGCCTCTTTGATTTTCCTCTGCAGTTCGGGGTCGGTGGCGTAGTTGGCCAAAAGTTCGTCAACGTCCTCGTGGATGGCGCGGAGCTTTTTCTCCTTGGCCTGGAGCTCCCGCAGCTTTCTCTTGTACTGCTTGTAGAGCTTTATGAGCTCGTCGGCCACCCGCTCGAACTTCGAGTACTTGATTTTCATCTTCTTGAGGATTCGGTTCATTTGGGCGTGCTTTTCGAGGTATTCGCGCTTGGTCTCCTCGCTCGGGAAGGCGAAGTACTTTTCCCTGGCCTCGAGGACCTCCTTGTAGGCCTTGGCCAGCTCCAGGCCGAGGTCCATAAAGAGCCGCTCGTACTCTTTGAGCTTTTTGTTGGCCTCCTTCTCGTCGAGCTCGTCGAGCTCAATCAGGTCCATGACCTCGTTAATCTTCTTCTTCTTGTTGCAGACGGCGGCCCAGTCGTCGAGTATCTGGTCGACCAAAAAGGAGGTTCTCAGGAGGCCCCTGCGCAGGGTCTTTCTTCCGAGCTCTATCTGGCGCGCGTAGTAGACCTCCTGTTCGCGCGTAAGGAGCGGGATTTTGCCCATTTCCCGCAGGTAGAGCTTTACGGGGTCCTCCTGTTCGTCGCCCGAGTAGGAGGTGGAGGAGATGACTATCTCGTCGCGTTCGGGCTCCTCCTCCTCGGAGGCCAATTCCTTTTCGACCTCCTCGCTGACCTCGTCGACGACCTTGATGTTGTGCTCCTGAAGGATGTCGAAGATTTCCTCAAATTGGTCCGACTCGAGGAAGTCCTCGCCGAGGACCTCGTTAATCTCGTCGTAGGTAAGGTACCCCTTTTCCTTACCCAGCTCTATTAACTTCTCGACGTCCTCGTGGTGAAGGTTCATCCGCTACCTCCCCCTCCTAAGTTGGTTTGCCGGGGCTATATACAAATTTTGGGTTTTTAAATTTAGTCGTCGGTGAGCTTGGATGGTAAAATCTCACCTTTCCCGACCGGAAATTCGAAAAAGTTTTGACCTTCGGAGGGGTCCGGCGAAATCCCTCCCCCCGAGGGAGTTCAACCGAACTCCTTGTAAATCTCCTCCAGGAGGGTCAGGAGGGCCTTTTTGACGCTCTCTTTGTCGGTGGCCACCACCGGAACGACCGGTATGTCCTCCGCGTCGAGGTTGAGCGCCGCCTTTATCATCTCCGGCGTCCAGGCGTCGGGCAGGTCCTGCTTGTTGGCGCCGACGACCATGGGAACGGGATAGCGGCTTTCGAAGTAGTTGATAATCTGCCGCGCCTCGTGGAAGGTTTCGGGATTGGTGCTGTCGACGAGGATGATGATGCCGAGGGCACCTTTTCCCAGTATGTCCCACATGAAGTCAAAACGCGACTGGCCGGGAGTTCCGAACAGGTAAAGTTCGTGCTCGTCGTCTATCGTTATCTTTCCGAAGTCCATGGCCACCGTGGTGTGGGACTTTACCTCCCTTTCGCCCTTTTTGGTCGTCTTTTTTTCGGTCGTCAGCGGTTTTATTTCCGAAATGGTTTTAATAAACTGCGTTTTTCCCGCCGCAAAAGGTCCGGAAATCAAGACCTTTATCCTCTTTTTTTGTTTGTCCTTTTTGGTTAACATCTCAAAACTCGCCCCCTTACAGGTCTTTTACTTTTTCGATAATCCTCTTTAGGATGTCGAGCGTAATGCCCTCCGGGCGGTGGCGTTTGCCCTTCCTCAGCCGCTTGACCAAACCCGCCGACCAAAAGCCGTAGAGGGCGCGGTCGACGTCGATTTGCGGCGTCGGAAACATCTCCTTCCTTATGTCCTGAACGGTCCGCTTCCCGTTTATCAGCTCGGCAACCTTTTTTTCGACCGGCGTCAGTTTAAGCTCCTTTAGCTTTTCCTTGGCGCCCGGAACCCAGGCAAAGGTCAGCATCTCGTCGCTGATTTTGCGCCGAACCTCGGCCGGCGTTAGTTTCCTGGAGGCCTCGAGGATTATCTGCTCTATGGGAATGAAGACCTTCTCGCGGCTGGTGTAGCGCACGAAGCCGAAAACGAGCGAGAAAATCCCCTCCCGGTTGTCGAGTCGCCTCAGGAGGTACTTTTCGAGGATTTTGGGAATGTTTTCCTCCTTTACGCGGAGCCTCTGCATCAGCTCCCCGAAGTCCCTTTCGGTGTAAATGCGGGTTATCTTGTCCACCGGCCGGGCGAAAACTATCTGACCGTTTTTGATATAATAGGCGACGATAAGGTCCTTCCACTCCACGAGGAGGATTCCGTTTTTCTTCTCTTTCGCTATCACCTGAAGGATGTCGGGAAAGGGAAAGTCCTTAAGGTTGCCGGAAAAACCCATTAGTTTT
>JAADCT010000007.1 GCA_013154305.1 Aquificota bacterium | reverse complement strand
CGGGAGGGGGAATTCTCTTAACTATCGCCTCGAGGAGTTCCTTTATTCCTATCCCCTCCTTGGCGGAGGTGAGAATCGCCTCCTCGGGGTCGAGCCCGAGAATGTTTTCTATCTGCTCTTTTACCCTCTCAACGTCGGCCGAGGGCAGGTCTATTTTGTTTATTACGGGAATTATTACGAGGTCCTGCTCGACCGCCTTCCAAAAGTTTGCTATCGTTTGGGCCTGAATTCCCTGGGTGGCGTCGATGAGGAGCAAAACGCCCTCGCAGGCGGCCAAAGAGCGGGACACCTCGTAGGAAAAGTCGACGTGCCCGGGCGTGTCTATCATGTGAAGCTCGTAGGTCTTGCCGTCGTCGGCCTGATAGTAGAGTCTGACCGCCTGGAGTTTTATCGTTATGCCGCGCTCCCTTTCTATGTCGAGGGTGTCGAGCATTTGGTCCTTGAGTTCTCTCTTTGAGACCGCACCGCAGTATTCGATGAGGCGGTCGGCGAGGGTGCTCTTTCCGTGGTCGACGTGGGCGATTATGGCGAAGTTTCTGATGTGCTCGAGCTTCATCGGCAAGAATTGAAATTTTAGAAACGAAAAGGGGGCGCCTATGCGCCCGATTGATTAGCGCAGTTTGAGGTATTCCTCGGCGTACTTGGCGTAATTCAGGGCGTTTTGTTTGATTTTTTGAACCTCCTCGGGGGTCAGTTCCCTCTTTACCTCGGCGGGACGACCCATAAGGAGCACCCCCGGCGGGTACTCCTTCCCCGGCGGAACGAGGCTTCCGGCCGCCACCAAGGTGTCGTCGCCGATTTTGGCCCCGTCGAGGACAACCGCCCCTATACCTATCAATACGGTGTTTCCGATGATGGCGCCGTGAACGACCGCCGAGTGGGCTATCGTAACGAAGTCGCCGATAATGGTGGGAAAACCGTCGCTCATGTCGGGCTTGGTGTAGTGGGTCACGTGAACGACCGCGTTGTCCTGAACGTTGGAATACCTGCCGATTTTTATAAAGTGAACGTCGCCGCGGACCACCGCGCCGAACCAAACGGAGGACCTTTCGCCGATTTCAACGTTCCCTATTACGGTGGCCGTGTCGGCCAAAAACGCCGTCGGGTCCACCTTCGGATACCACCCCTTATAGGGTTTTATCAGCGCCATAAGAAACCTTATTAAGGTACTCCCGAAACCTTAACTTCACTCCCTGTGGAGGTTCCGCGGGGCTCCCTTCCGAGGTATACGGTCGAGGACCGCGGACTGTGGGAGGGCAATGGGGAGTTCATCGAGGGCGTTCCCTACGCCCCGGCACCCCTCTCCTTCGGCCCCCCTAATAGGGGAGCAACCGGAAAATTGCCGCAAAAAGTGCTACCTCTATTGGAACCTCGATTGGATAGTCAAGGGGTCCGGCCTTGCGGGCGCTTGCAAAAGGGTCGAAGGTCACCCCAAAACCGCCCCCGAGGTGATTTTCAAAGTGGTTTCCCTTTCGACCGCCTTTAAGGACGAGAGGGTTAAAAAGGACCTCTACGGGAGGAAGGGCGTTTAAAAAAAAAGAGAAAAGTATCACGAGGTTTTCGAGGACGAAAGGTTCGTTTTCCCAAAAGGGTGCCCTTTCGGGGCGGACTTTCCGACCCTTCGGAGGAAGGTCCGGAGGTGGGTCCCCCCGCCGGGGGTAAAATTTCCCAACTATGTCCCGAAAGAGGGAGCTTCCCAAGCACTACGAACCTTCGGAGATAGAGGAACGCTGGCGCAAGTTTTGGCTTGAGGAAAAACTCTACCACGTTGAAAAGCCCGACCCCGAAAGGCGCTTTTCCATGGTTTTACCGCCGCCCAATGTTACCGGTTCGCTTCACATGGGCCACGCGTGGAACGTAACCATTCAGGACATCGTGGCCCGCTACAAACGGATGGAGGGCCACGACGTCGTTTGGGTTCCCGGTTTCGACCACGCGGGTATAGCGACGCAATTCGTGGTCGAAAGGAAGCTGTGGGAGGAGGGAAAGACCCGCTTTGACCTCGGAAGGGAGGGGATGCTCCAAAAGATTTGGGAGTGGGTGCCCGTTTCGAGAAACGCCATAAGGACCCAACTCCAATACCTGGGCGGGAGCGTCGACTGGGACCGGGAAAGGTTTACGATGGACGAGGGTTTTTCGAGGGCCGTCAGGGAAAACTTCCACCGCCTTTACGAGGACGGGCTCGTTTACAGGGGCCGCTACATAGTTAACTGGTGTCCCAAGGACCGGACGGCCCTTTCGGACCTGGAGGTGGAATACGAGGAGGAACCCGGAAAGCTCTGGTACGTCAAGTATCCGGTCGTCGACGCGGAAGGCAAGGAGACCGGCGAATTTATAACCGTCGCCACGACCCGTCCGGAAACCCTGCTGGGCGACACCGCCGTGGCGGTCCACCCGGAGGACGAGCGCTACAAACACCTAATCGGGAAAAAACTCCGTCTCCCGCTGGTGGAGTGGGAAAGGGTGGACCTCGACGGGAGGACCGTTTCCAACCTCATTCCGGTGGTGGCCGACGAAAGCGTCAAGATGGACTTCGGAACGGGGGCGGTGAAAATTACGCCGGCCCACGACCCCAACGACTTTGAGGTGGGGCGCCGCCACGGCCTGCCGATGGTGGCGGTGATGGACGAAGAGGCGAGGATGAACGAAAACGCCGGTCCCTTTAAAGGTCTCGACCGCTACGAGGCGCGTCAAAAAGTCGTCGAGGAACTGAGAAAACTCGGTCTCCTCGAAAAGGAGGAGGACATCGTCCACGCTGTGGGCCACTGCTATCGCTGTAAAACGGTGGTCGAGCCGATGGTTTCCGAGCAGTGGTTCGTAAAGACTTCCGACCCCCGCCTGCGCGAGCCCGCCACCCGCGTGGTCGAGGAAGGGGTAATCGAGTTCGTCCCCGAGTTTTGGAAAAAGCACTACCTCCACTGGATGTACAATCTGCGCGACTGGTGCATCTCGCGCCAAATTTGGTGGGGCCACCGGATACCGGTCTGGTACTGCAGGGAGTGCGGCCACGCCTCCGTTTACAGCGAAAAGAGCTTCGACGACTACCTCAGAAAGCTCGTTTTCAACATGTACGCCAATCAGCGCATCGAGCGCGTCTTTTCGGTCGACGAGGTTGTCGAATACCTCAAAAGTCCCAACTTCGTTCACCCGGAGATGACCAACGCCGAGTTTTATCAAAGGTTCGTCTTCCTCGAGGAGTTGGACTTTTTGAAGGACTTCGACCTTCTCAGGAAGTCGGTCGACGAGACCTTCGTGAGGATACCGATTTTGAAACAGCCCGACCCCGAAAGGGCTTTCGTCGGATTTCCGCCCCACGCGGTCTTTGCCCTCGTTTTGAACGGCCTGGTCGGGGAGGAGTTTACGGCCGAGGAACTCCTCGAGGCCTACCGCGAGTACGAAAACCTGCTGAAACCGGTCTACGCGGAGGTCCTCGGCGGCGTCAAGAGGACCGAGGTTTTCGAAAGTCTTGAAAACCTCCGAAGGTGGCTGGAGACCCACTCGACCGGTAAAGGTTGTAAAAACGAAAGGGTCTTCCTCAAAAAGGTCGGGGACCGCTACTCGATACTCCCCGAGTGGATTGAGGAGGTCCGTTATCTGGTCCCCGTAAGGTGCGAAAGGTGCGGCTCCTACGACCTCGAGTGGGAGAGCGACGTTCTCGACACTTGGTTCAGTTCGGCCCTTTGGCCCTTCGGCGTCTTCGGCTGGCCCGAGATTACCAAAGAGGACATAGAGAGGGCAAAGAGGTCCCCTTAGGAGTTTCCCGCCCGAAGGGCGGGCTTTTTCCAATTTCAAAACCGAAACCCTTCACTTAAATTGGCTGTTCGGTCTCAGGTTTTTTGTTAAGTTTTTGTTAAGCCCTTCGGGTAAAATCTAAGCGCTAAAGGACTATGGCGAACCGCGTTTTCGTTTCGCCTCCCGCTTTTTTAGCTTCCGCTAAAAGCCGTTCTTACAATTTCAATAACCTTGTCGGAGGGTCGTTATGACCGCGGATAAGTCCAAGGCCTACGTTTTGTGGTTTAAGGACGTCGGCATCGATGACATACACCTCGTCGGCGGAAAGGCGGCCTCGCTCGGGGAGATGATAAGGGCGCTGACGCCCATGGGCATTCAAATCCCCGACGGGTTTGCCATTACCTCCAACGCCTACTGGAGGTTTATCGACTACAACGACCTGAGGGACAAGATTCGGAAGGAACTGGAGGGGCTCAACGTCGACGACATAGAGGACCTCGAAAGGAGGGCCTTCAGGGTTCGCGAACTGATAAAGAGCGGCGAATTTCCCCCCGACCTGGAGGAGGAGATAAGGAAGTTTTACTACGAGCTCGGTAAGAAGTACGGAATGGAGAACGTGGACGTGGCGGTGCGCTCCTCCTCCACCGCCGAGGACCTGCCCGACGCCTCCTTCGCCGGCCAGCAGGAGACCTATTTGAACGTCGTGGGCGCCTCCTCCTTGCTCGTTCACGTTAAAAAGGCGTTTGCCTCGCTCTTTACCGCCCGCGCCATAGCTTACAGGGAGAAGTTCGGTTTTGACCACTTTAAGGTGGCGCTCGCCATTGCGGTCCAGAAGATGGTCCGTTCGGATTTGGGCGCCTCGGGGGTGATGTTTACCCTCGACACCGAAAGCGGCTTTAGGGACGTGGTTCTCATAAACGCGATATACGGCCTCGGCGAGATGATTGTGG
>JAADCT010000072.1 GCA_013154305.1 Aquificota bacterium | reverse complement strand
CAGATATGCCCCGCGCTTTAGGGCCTCTCCGAAGCGGTGCGCCCTACCGGTGGAGATACCCGCCAAGGAGCCGTTGGAGCGGACCACCAGTATGAAGTTGGCGTTTTGGAAGTCAACGACCATCTCGTCGTGGGCGTTGAAGTAACCGGTTGCGGCGTGGATGCCCAGGTGCTCAACGCCCACGCAGTTTTGAATGGGCGCACCCCAGATGTTTAGCATTCCCATCAAAAGGGCGGCACCGAAAGCCCAAGGTCTGTATTGGGCGCACCCGTGCCAACCGCCGAGGAAGACCCACTCGTGGGGTTTAATGTCGTGCTCTTTGACCTTTTTCATTATGTATTGGAAGGCTTCCTCCCAGGTGGCGGTGCGGAACTTCCACTCGCCCCTTTTGGAGCCCTCTACGCGAATGAGGGGTTTGGTAATCCTGTCGGGATTAAAGAGGTAGGAGAGACCCGACTGTCCGCGGGCGCAGATTTTACCCTGCCCGTAGTTGTCGAACTTGTTTCCGTCGATTTTGAGGGGTTTTTTGGTCCCTCCCGCCTCGTGAATTCGAACGTTCAGACCGCAGATGTTGGCGCAAAAGCCGCAAACGTTGGGTTTCCACTCGACCTTCCAACCGGGCGCGTATTCGGCGGCGCTGAGCCTTTTGGAGTTCAGCTGAAGGAATGAGAGGGCCGTGGCGGCCGCCGTGAGGGCGACCGAACCCTTTAAAAATTGCCTCCTGGTTATTTTGCTTTTTAGCATTTGCCACCTCCTAACGGCTAACCGGGTTTCTGAAGTTTATCATATGTTTCTTGTCATCCAGGAAGCAAGCGTTTACCGAAAATATGACAAAAACCCAGATAAGTGGTCAAAAACCGCTAAAGGGTCAAAGGGCTTCTCAAACCATCCTTTTAAGGGACCGAAGTTTTTTCACCGAAGGAGGGCCGCCAGTTTTTCCCTCAAAAGTTTTTCGAAGGTTTGGACCACCGTCGGGACGGAAAGGCCCAATTCGTTCAAGGTGGCGAAGGAATTGAGAATCGCGCCCGCGGCGGGACCGAAGGTTCTCTTAACCACCTTCGGTTTTTTCGCCAAAAAGAGGCTGCCGTGCAGGAGGAGGCCGCCGCCGGGAAATTCGCGGGCGGCGGCGGCGACGACCTTTTTCCCCCTCCAGAGCACCTCCCCGAAGGTGGGATAAAGAAGACACGGTCCGCCGCGGTAGTTTCCGACCTTCCTCCTCGAATAGGTCACCCCGACGCCGAGCCTTTTGAAGGTTTCGACGAAGGTTTCGGCCGTAAAGCGGTACAGCCTCAGCGGTCCGCCGAAAGGTTCCTTCGGAACGGCGAGGGTAAAGGAAAGGTCCCAACCGTGGAGGAGAACGCCCCCTCCGGTGGGTCTCAAAACCTTCGGCAGGTCGGTCTTAAAACCTTCCATCAACCTCCTTTGGGAGTATCCGAAAGAGAGCGTCGGCCCGCGCCAGCGGTACCAGCGGAAAAAGGCCCGCCTTTCGAAGGCGGCTCGGCGGCCGAGTTTTTCGTCGACGCCCATCTGCGTTCGGCCGTCCGCCCAAAGGCAGGGGAGTTTTTCAAGCCTCACGGCGGACCAAACCCCACTCGGAGGCCTTGTAGTAAAGCATGTCCAAAAGGTCGCGCAGGTAGTCTTTCAGGTCCTTTCGGTGGACCACGTCGTCTATAAGGCCCTTTTCGAGCAAAAATTCGGCCGTTTGGAAGCCCTTGGGGAGCTTTTGCTTAATCGTTTGCTCTATGACGCGGGCTCCGGCAAAGCCTATGCGGGCGCCGGGCTCGGCCACTATGACGTCGCCCAAAAAGGCAAAGGAGGCGCTCACCCCTCCCATCGTGGGGTCGGTCAAAACGGTCAGGTAGGGCAGTCTTTTCTCCTTTAAAAGGCCCACGGCGAAGGTCGTTTTGGCCATCTGCATCAGCGATAGGATGCTCTCTTGCATTCGGGCGCCGCCGGAGGCGGTAAAGACCACCAGCGGAAGTTTTTTTTCCACCGCGTAGCGGCACGCTCTGAAAAACCTTTCGCCGACGACCGAACCCATCGAACCGCCGATGAAGTTAAAGTCCATGGCGCCCACCAGTACCGGCCGGCCGTAAATTTTTCCCTCGTAAAAGACTATCGCCTCGTCGGCGGTCGACTTCTTTTTGGCCTCCTCGAGCCTTTGGGAGTAGGGTTTTAGGTCCTCAAACTTCAGTGGGTCGGTGGGTTGCACCTCCTTAAAAAGTTCCCTCCTTCCCTCCGGGTCGAGGACGAAGTCTATTCTGGTTTTGGCGTCTATTCGGAAGTGATAACCGCATTCGGGGCACACCCACAGGTTTTCCCTGAGGTCGGGCGTGTAGAGGAGCTCCTTACAATTGGGACACTTGGTCCACAGCCCTTCGGGTATGGTCTTTTTCCGTTTAAAAAAGTCAAACAGTTTCATTAGGGAGAAGATATTAAAGTCAAACGGGCTCCCACAGGCCGAGGCGCTTGGCCTCCTCCCGGTAGGCTATAACCTCCTCGTCGCTGAGCTGGTGAAAGTCCTCGTAAAACATCCCGACGGCGAAAAAGGGTTCGGGAGTGGCGTAGACCACGACGGGAGAGTTGCAGTTGGCCCTTAAAAATTCCACGGTGTCGGGCGGCGAAACGGGGGCGGCGAGGACCACCTCGTAGGGATTTCTTCGCTTCACGAAACCGCAGGCCGCCAGGGCGGTGTAGCCGGTGGCAAAGCCGTCGTCGACGATAACCACCTCGCGGTCGGTCAAAACGGGAAACTTTCCGCCGAGGTACTTTTCCACCCTCCGCTTGAGCTCCTGAAGCTCCTTTTGGGCCACCTCTTTTATAACCTCGTCGGTCAGACCGTAGGCGGAAACGACCTGGGGGTTCAGGTAAACGGCCCCGTCGGGGTCGATGGCTCCGAAGGCCAGCTCGGGATTGGAGGGTAGCCCGAGTTTCCGGACCGGAAGGATGGAAAACTTCACTCCCAAACTTTTGGCGACCTCAAAGCCGACGGGAACCCCTCCCCGCGGAAGGGCCAAAACGATGGTGTCCTTAAATTCGAGGCGGTCTTTTAAAACCTCGGCCAGCTTTCTTCCGGCGTCGACCCGGTCCTTAAAAAGCATACTCTTGAAATTTAAGAAAGTCGAAAGGGTTTGAGTCCGATTTTGGCGTAACACCCGACGGTAAAAAGTCTTTTTAAAGTTTTCCCGAAACGGGTTTTAGGAAAGCTTAAAGTTCGTAAGTCGGAAGAAAGACCGCCCGTCGGAAAGCGGAAACGGGTAGGGCGTGCGAAAAAGCCTTCGGGCGCGTTTTTAAATAGGTTTTCGGTTTCGAGCCCGCTAAAGTCGGTATAAAACCCGCCGCTTGTAGAGAGCAAAGCTTTTGAACGAAGTCCCGACAAAAGTTTGAGATTTTGACAAGTGGCGGAGGGGGTGGGATTCGAACCCACGGAGCGGGGGTTTACCCCGCTCAACTGCTTAGCAAGCAGCCGCCTTCGGCCTCTCGGCCACCCCTCCTTTCCGAGAAAAAATAATATACCCCCCGAAGGGGCTTCGGGCAAGATTTAAAATAGTCGCTTGATGTTTAAAAAACTACTTGCGGTGGCCGCCCTCGCGGGGGCGTCGTTCGGCGCCACTTTGACCGAACTCCTCGACACGGTTCAGCGCCTCATTACCGACTACGAGGTCCAGGGTAAGGCCGTCACCGAACCCTACACCTACAACAAGCTGGTCAACTACTACTCCTTCGGAAAGCTCTACACCTCCTACATGCTCGACGAGCAGGCGACCGAAATGCTTTCGATGGCGGCGTGCTCGGCCCTGCCCGCCGACTGCAAGGCCCACAAGTACTTCGTTAAAAACCTCAACTACGAGTCCTACCGAAGGGCGCTCGAAAGCCTTCCCGTCCTCCTGGCGGAGGTTGAAACGGCCTACAACGCCTACGCCGAGTGGTGGATAGGCAAGCGGACCTCCGACGACGAGGTCTACCGCCAGTACAGGAACCTCGAAAGCGTTCTCAAGGAAAGGTTTCTGAACGCGTGGAGGGCCTTCCTCTCGGCGGCCGAAAAACCCCTCTACTTCCAAATTTCGGAAAAGGTCGACTGGAACGACCTCTTCCTTTTGGCGATGCTAAAGCTGGCCTACCACCAAGGTTGGATTAACAAGGTCGTCTACCACGGCGATTGGGTCAACTACCGCGAACTGACGGTTAAAAAGTGGCTCCCTTACGGGACCGAATTTAAACCCGAAACCTCCTGTCGGACGCACGACTTTGTCGTCGTCTACTGAGGTTTCCCTTTTTAAACTCCTTCGGCGAAGGGGAAAGGTTAAAGGTTCGGAAAGCGAAAGGAGGTCTAAGAGCTCTCTTCGGCCAACGCGTGGAGGAGGGAAAGGATTTGTTTTCGGACCCTTTCGGAGGAGATGCTCTTGTAGTAGGTCTTTAAGAGGGCCAGCTCGCTTTCGGGAACCTTTTCGTGGTTGTTGTCAAACTCTTTTAAAAAGTAGTCGAGCGACACCTCCAGCGCCTCGGCTATTTTTATGAGTCGGTCGACGGGTATTTTGGACTTCCCCTTTTCGTAGTTTTGTATTTGCTGGTAGGTGACGCCGACGTAGTTGGCCAGCTCCTTTTGCGAAAGTCCCTTGGTCAGGCGAAGCCGCCTTATCTTCTCGCCTATTTGGCGGTAGATGGCCATGGTGCCCGCTTCTTGCATAAGACCAACAATAAAAATGGAAGTGAAAAAACAATTATGACTTTTGTTGAAAATTTCTCTCAAATTTCCACTTCCGCGTGGCGGGCGGCGTGACACTGAATGTTTACGGCCACGGGCAGCGACGCTATGTGGCACGGATACATTTCGACCTTAACGTCAACGGCGGTAACCCGGCCGCCGAAGCCCATCGGACCCCAACCTATTTTGTTGACCTCCTCGAGGAGTTCCTCCTCCACCTTGGCTATCAGCGGGTTTTCGTGTCTTTGGCCCACGGGCCTAAGGAGCGCTTTCTTCGCCAGGTAGGCGCAGTATTCGAAGTTTCCCCCTATTCCGACGCCGACGATAAAGGGCGGACAGGCGTTGGGTCCGGCCAGCTTAACCGTTTCCAAAACGAAGTTTTTAACGCCCTCCCAGCCGTCGGCGGGCTTAAGCATCGCCAGGCGGGAGGTGTTTTCCGAGCCTCCCCCCTTCGGGGCGGCGACAATCCTGATTTTGTCGCCGGGAACCACTTCGTAGTGGATTATCGGGGGCGTGTTGTCGCCGGTGTTTTTCCTCTCAAAAACGGGGTCCCAAACCATCGAGGCCCTGAGATACCCCTCCTTGTAGGCCTGGCGAACGCCCTCGATGATGGCCTCGTTGAGGTCGCCGCCGACGATTCGAACGTCCTGTCCTATTTGGACGAAGACCACGGCCACGCCGGTGTCCTGACAGTAGGCCACCCGCTCCCTTCGGGCCACCTCGGCGTTGAGCAGTATGAGGTTTAAAACCTCCTTACCGGCCTCGCTTTCCTCCCTCTTGAGGGCCTCGCGATAGGCCTTCTCGACGTCGGGCGGAAGTTCGTAGTTGGCCTTCAGAAAGAGCTCCTTCACCGCCCGGGTTATCTCCTCTACGCGGACCTCTCTCATAGGGAGACCATTTTAGGGTCTTCAGTTCTCCTCCTTTCCGAACTTTTGAAAGTCCTCCGGTTTGAGGTTTTCAATCCACTTTTTGAGGTTTTCGTCCTTTTGTTCCCCGGAGGGGGGTTCGGCGGGGTTGGTCTCCTCCTTTTGGACCGTAAGGGCTTCGTCGACGACGACCTTACTGCTGTCCATAACGTGGGGTGCGACGAAAATCGGCGCCCCCGTCCGAAGGGCGATGTTTATGGCGTCGGAGGGTCTCGAGTCGACCTCTTTGACCTCCCCCTCGGGCGTGCGCAGGTATATGGTGGCGTAGTAGGTTCCCTCCCTTATGTCGGAAATTTCAACCTTTTCGACGACCACGCCGAGGGTCTCCAGGGTGTTTTTAATGAGGTCGTAAGTCAGCGGACGGATAAAGTCCACCCCGTTTAGGACCATCATTATTCCCGACGCCTCGGGGTGGCCTATCCAAATGGGCAGGACCTCCCGGGGATTTTCCTTGTTCTTTAGGACCACTATGGGCGACTGATTTATGGGGTCTATCGCAATTCCCCAAACCTCAACCTCGTAAGGTTTCATCAAGGAATAAATTAGGGTCGCGGAGGACCGAAAAAGGGTGAAAACGGAAAGAAAATTAACCTTTGTAGTTTTCTATCGCCTTCCGGACCTCCTCGAGGGCCTCCTGCCGACCCTTAAAGGAGCGGACTTTAACCCACTTTCCGGGCTCGAGCTCCTTGTAGCGCTCGAAAAAGTGTTTGATTTTGTTGAGGACGGCCTCCGGAAGGTCGCCGACGTCCCTGACGGAGGCGTAGGTGGGGTCAACCTTTTCGTGGGGGACGGCCACGACCTTGGCGTCGACGCCGCTTTCGTCCTCCATCTCCAGCATGCCGACGACGCGCGCCCTTATCACGCTGCCGGGAACGGCGGCCCACTCGCTGACGACCAAAACGTCAACCGGGTCACCGTCGTCGGCCAGGGTGTTGGGAATAAAACCGTAGTTAAAGGGGTAATACATCGCCGTGTAGAGGACGCGGTCGACGAAAAGGGCCCCGCTCTCTTTATCGAGCTCGTACTTTACGGGGCTCCCTTTGGGAATTTCGACGACGACGAAAACGTCCTCGGGCGGATTCTTTCCGGGGGGAATTTTTTTTACTTCCATAAGAGTTGAAAACTATACAGAACGAGGCCGGCCAAAACTCCGGCGGCGGCGTCGTCGGCCATTATTCCCCACCCCCCGCCGAGTTTTTCAAACCAACTTACCGGCGGCGGTTTTAAAACGTCGAAGAACCTAAATAGGAGCAAGCCGAACAAAAGGTTTACCGGCGTCGGTTGGACGAAGAAAAAGACGGTCAAAATTCCCACCACCTCGTCGACCACGACCTCGTCGGGGTCCTCCTTTTTACTCCTCTCCGCGTAGAGGCCGGAGGCCCAGGTTCCCAACAGAAAAAGAAGCGCCGTAAAGGCGGCGTAAAAAAGCGGACCCAGCTTCCAAAGGGCCCACGCCAGCGGCAGGGCGGCCGCCGAGCCCCAGGTTCCCGGCGCCTTGGGCAAAAGCCCGACGAAAAACCAGGTTGCCAGCAGTTTGGCCAACAGTTCCATCTCCCTCAAAGGTTTTTAAGGAGGTCGACCATTTCGAGGGCCGCCAGCGCCGCTTCCCAACCCTTGTTGCCCTGTTTGGTGCCCGCCCGCTCGACCGCCTGCTCGAGCGTGTCGGCCGTTATGACGCCGAAGGTCACCGGTTTTCCGGTCTCGAGGGCCACGGCCGCCAGTCCTTTAGAAACCTCGGCCGCCACGAACTCGAAGTGGGGAGTTGCCCCCCTTATCACCGCCCCGAGGGCGATAACCGCGTCAAAGTCGTCGCGGCCGGCCAGCCTTTTGGCCGCCAGCGGCAGCTCCCACGCTCCGGGCACCTTTACGACCAAAACGTTTTCTTCTTTGACGCCGTGGCGAAGCAGACAGTCCAGGGCCC
This sequence comes from Aquificota bacterium, assembly GCA_013154305.1. GTDB lineage: Bacteria > Aquificota > Aquificia > Aquificales > QOAS01 > QOAS01. The sequence continues at coordinate 12,992 of JAADCT010000072.1, read as the reverse complement.
CCTCTATCAGACGGTCGACGATGGCCGAATTAAACCTGGAGGCGACTATCGCGAACCTGTAGTTGCCGCCGCGGTGGAGAAGCCCCTCTTTAACTTTGACCATTAAAGGTTTTAAGGATAAGACTCCCCTTATGAGGTTTTTCAAGGAAAGGGGACGCCAACGGCGGTATCCCTTTTTCCGATGGCCAAAAAAAGGATAATATCGCCGACGGTGGTCCGCCGCCTGGAGGAGGGTCCGCCGCCGGGTCAAAAGTTCATCCCCGCCCCGATAGTTTACGACGTCGTCGAGGAGGTTCCCGACTGGGACCTGTCGGCCTACCGATTTAAAGTTTGGGGGTTGGTCGAAAGGCCCTTGGAACTTACCTACGAAGAGCTTCTCTCCTCCTTCGAACCGGTGGAGCTGGTGGCCGACTTTCACTGCGTCACCCGCTGGAGCGTTCCCGAACTGGTTTGGGAGGGCATCCAAACCCGCAAGGTCATGGAGAGGGTAAAACCGAAGGTGAAAGAAGGCTGGGTTCTCGTCCACTGTCTGGAGGGTTATACGACCTCCCTCCCTTTGAGGTATCTCTTCGAGGAGGATTCCCTGCTGGCCTACAAAATGATGGGCCGGCCCCTTCCCAAGCGCCACGGCTTTCCCCTGCGGCTGGTCGTTCCCCAGCTCTACGCGTGGAAGAGCGCCAAGTACGTTTGGGGACTGGAAATTTTGGACCACTACGAGGACGGCTTTTGGGAAAGGAGGGGTTATCATCCCGTCGGCGACCCGTGGAAGGAGGAAAGGTTTAAATAACTAACTTCTTACCGCCGATGGAAACCTACAGGTTCGACTTCCCCTTAAAGGTTTCCCCCTTTGACTTTATCGTCAAGGAGGAGGCAACCTTTCCCCCCGGAGAGAACTACTACCGCTACCTCCTGATAAAGAGAAACCTCAACACCAACGACCCCTTTATAGTGAACTTCCTGAAAGAGCTCGGCGTCAGGGAGTACGGCTACGCCGGCTTAAAGGACCGCCACGCCCTTACGGTCCAGAGCGTCAGCCTCGACCGCTTCGTCGGCCGCAAGCTGATAAAAAGGGAGCTGGGGCGCTACTTTGCCCTCCTCTTCGTCGACCGCATAGCGAGGAAGATAAAGGTCGGCCACCTCAAGGGAAACACCTTTTTCGTAAACCATTGGGGGAGACTCTTTTACCAACTCCCCTACTCGCTCAACTACTACGACAGCCAGAGGCTCGGAAAGAACGTGGCCCGCGGCCGCCGAACGCTCAAAGAGAAACCCGCCAAAAAGTGGGAAAAAGTCTTTTGGATAAACTCCTATCAAAGTTTCGTCTGGAACCTGACGGCCTTCCGCCTCCTGGAGAGGAAAATAGAGGAATTCAACTCCAAGAGGGGTTTTCCCGTTTTGCGTCCCTGCCGCGTCGAGGACGGCCGCGTCTTTCACGTCTTTCCCTGCTCCAAGGACCGCGGTGCCCTTCTCGACTTTTTAAAAAGTTTGGAGGGAATAAAGGTTCCCCTCGTCGGTTACAAGGTCCGTCTCGACCCCGAGGTAAAACCCGTAATCCTCCAAATCCTTCAAAAGGGCGGGATAACCCTCGAGGACTTCAGAAGGTGGGGCCTAAAGGGCGACTATCGACCCCTTGTGGTAAGGGTGGAGAAACTGAAGCGCTATCCGCGGTCCCTGCGCTTTTTCCTGCCCAAGGGGGCCTTTGCCACCGTCTACCTTAAGTTTTTGTGGTTGCTCGAAGTCTCCTGAAGCCTCTCCAAAAGCCAGTTCAAAACCCCTTCGTAGTCCTCCCTTCCCCTTACCTTAAAGACAAAAGCCCCTTCGGGGAAGTTTCCCCTTCGGTCGACCCAAACCTTCGGAAAGCCCTCCTCCCCCTTAAAGCCCTCGACTAAAACGGCGTCCAGCCCCTCAAAGAACCTCAGGGCCTCCTTTAAGGAAAGCGACCCCTGCAACCAGAGCGTCGTCTGCGAGGGCGAAAGGAGAACGGTCCGTTCGGTAAAGGGCTTAACGCGCGCCGTGTCCGAGCCCTCCTTGTCGGTAATTCCCTTCCCCTTGGGGTCGTGCTTGAGGTATCCGACGCGGTAGCCCCTCTTTTTCAGCTCCCTCACCAGGAATTCGACCAGCGTGGTCTTTCCACCGTCGTGGGGCCCGACCACCTGAAGAACCACCATTAGGATTTCTAACTCTATGTTTTTCCTCAAAAAGGTCGTTACCTACTTTCTGCTCCTTCCGCCGGGAAACGCAATTCTAATTTTGACCCTTTTGAGTCTTTACCTCCTGAAAAAGAAACTTCGGGCGGCGGGTCTTACCCTCCTCCTCACGGCGGCGGTGCTATACCTCCTTTCGACCGAGGCGGTTGCCAGAACTCTGATAAAACCCTTGGAGGACCGATACTCCCCGCCGCCGAGGGAGGAGCTCCTCTCCTGCGGGGCCCTCGTGGTCCTCGGCGGCGGCGTCAAACCGGGCGCCCCCTTTTTGGAACTCAAAAACGACCTTTACGAGGGTGCCTTCAAAAGGGCCACCGCCGCCGTGAAACTCTACCTCCAAAGACCCCGTCCCGTGGTCGTCAGCGGATACTCGGTCTCCGACCGCGTTTCGGAGGCAAAAGTTTTAAAAGACTACCTCGTTTACATGGGCGTTGACCCCTCGCTCGTCTACGCCGAAGGAAAAAGCCGCGACACCCACGAAAACGCCCTTTTCGTAAAGGAGGTTTTAAAAAAGCTGGGCGTTCGAAACTTTTGCCTGATTACCTCGGCCTACCACATGGAGCGGGCCCTTTTGCTCTTTCGAAAGGTGGGACTTGACAAAGAACGCGTAGTTCCCGTTCCGGTCGACTACAAGGCTTCCCGCTCCCCTTTGACGGTCTACAAGTTCCTTCCGACCGCCTACTGGCTCCGAGTGTCCTCCTTGGCCCTCAAGGAGTACTTCGGTCTCCTCTTTTATTCTCTTTTCTAGGAATGGAGGAAATTTGTAAGCCCCTTTGCAGGGGCCCGCTTTCCCTTTTTAGACCTTTGAGGGAATTGGCTTACGCCTTCGGTCTTCCGAGGGGCCGCTTTGCGGTCGTCCGCCGCCGCGACTGCCCTTGCTTTATGCTCGTCGACCTGAGGGACCCCTACGGCGTCGGCGTTCTAAAAAGGGGAAGGATTGAAAGTCCCGAGGACCGCTTCGTCAAGCGGATTTTAAAAAGGGGCGCGCGCGTTTTCGACGTGGGCGCCCACTGGGGAGGCTTTTCCCTCCTCTTTGCCCACCTGGTCGGTCCCGAAGGGGCGGTATTCTCCTTCGAGCCCTTTCCCAAAAACTACCGAATGCTGGTTCGAAACCTAAGACTGAACCGCTTTGAGGACCGAACGAAAACCTTTCCTTACGCCGTTTCCGACCGGCCGGGAACCTTAACCCTTAAGGTGGCCTCGACCTCCTCGGGACACCACTCGGTCGTCCGGAGGGACCTTCCCTCCGAGGGGGAGGTGAAGGTAAAGGCCGTTTCCCTCGACGGGATTTGGGACGGGGCTCCGGTGGACCTCCTTAAGGTGGACGTCGAGGGTTACGAGAGGTTCGTGCTGGAGGGGGCCATCCGCCTCGTGGAGGGCAGTCCCGACCTTTGGCTCTTCGTCGAGGTTTCCCCCCGCTTTTCGGGCCGCGAGGAGTTTCGCCGACTGGTGGACCTCCTCAAGGAGTACTTCGAAAAACCCTTCGTCGGTCACGAGAAGCGCTTCGTCCGGATGGATTGGGAAGAAGCGGTGAAACTTACGGAGGAAAAGGGCCAGAGGAATTGGTTTTTGAGAAGGAAAAGGTAAGTCCCTCAGCCGACCAGGTACTTGGTGTCGGCCTGCGGTTTTCCTTTAGGTTCTTTGATAATCATGTCGCGGTAGGACTTTCCGGCCGGAACCATCGGAAAGACGTTTTCCTCCTTGTCGACCCAAAAGTCTATAACCACGGGACGGTCGTTTATCTCCCGCGCCTTGGCGATGACCTCGGGAACCTCCTCGGGTTTGGTGGCCCTGAAGGCTACGCCGCCCATAGCCTCGACCAGCTTGACGAAGTCGGGCTGAACGCCGAAGCAGGTTTCCGAATAGCGTTTGTCGTAAAAAAGCTCCTGCCATTGGCGCACCATTCCGAGAAACCCGTTGTTTATCAAGGCCACCTTTATCGGAACCTTGTATTGAACCGCCGTAATCAGTTCCTGCATGGTCATTTGAAACGAACCATCGCCGTCGACGACCCAAACCTCCTTGTCGGGCGCCCCGATTTTGGCACCTATTCCCGCCGGCAGACCGAACCCCATCGTTCCCAATCCGCCGGAGTTGACGAACTGCCTCGGATAGCTGTAGCGGTAAAACATCGCCGCCCACATCTGGTGCTGACCGACGCCGGGAACGATGGTGGCCTTCCCTTCGGTGGCCTTGTAAATTTGCTCTATTACGAATTGGGGCTTTATTACCTCGTCGCTCCAGTCGTAGGTCAGAGGATAGCGCTTTTTCCAATACTCGATTTGTTCGAGCCACTTTTTCCTCTGCTGGGGATAAAGGACTTTTACCTTCCTCTTTTTGAGTTCGTTGAGAAGCTTTCGCAGGATAATTTTGGCGTCGCCGACTATGGGAACGTCGACCTGAATGGTTTTGGAAATCGAGGCCGGGTCTATGTCTATGTGAATGATTTTCGCCTCGGGGGCGAATTCGTCGATTTTGCCGGTGACGCGGTCGTCAAACCGCGCCCCCACCGCTATCAGAAGGTCCGAGTGGTAGACGGCCATGTTGGCGTAATAGGTGCCGTGCATTCCCAGCATCTGAAGCGAAAGGGGATGGTTTTCGGGAAAAGCCCCCTTTCCTTGGGTGGTGGTGGTGACCGGAATTTGGAGCATTTCGGCCAGTTCGACCAGTTCCTCCTGCGCGTTGGCGTAAACGGCACCGCCCCCCACGTAAAGAACCGGCCGCTGGGCCGAAACTATTAGGTCCACCGCCTTTTTAATCTGCTGAATGTTTCCCTCGTAGTGGGGTTTGTATCCCGGAAGGGAATTTATCACCTCCCGGTCGGAGGGGATTTCGACGGTGGACCTCTTTTGGGTTATGTCCTTGGGAACGTCGACCACCACCGGACCCGGACGGCCGGTTCGCGCTATGTAAAAGGCCTGGCGGAGCTTGAGGGGTAGCTCCTCTATGTCTTTGATGAGGAAGTTGTGCTTGGTTATCGGCCTCGTTATTCCGACTATGTCGACCTCCTGAAAGGCGTCGTTTCCTATGAGACCGGTGGGAACCTGGCCGGTTATAAAGACCACCGGCCTCGAATCCATGTAGGCGTCGGCTATGGCCGTAACCAGGTTGGTCGCTCCCGGACCCGACGTCGAAAAGGCCACGCCCACCTTCCCGCTGGTTGCGGCGTAGCCCTCGGCCATGTGGCCGGCACCCTGCTCGTGACGGGCCAAAATGTGGACTATGTCGCTGTCAAACAGGGCGTCGTAAACCTCCATTATGGCGCCGCCGGGGACCCCGAAGACGACCTCAACCCCCTCCGCTTGGAGAACCTCGACGATAATGTCGGCCCCCCGTCTCTCTTTCGCCATCCTTTTAGTTCCTCCGGACAAAAAGGGAAAAAGGTAAGAGGAAAGTATAGCATTTAGACGCGGTGTCTTCCCCCGACCAGCTCCATAAAACGGTTGAAGAGCTCCTCCGTGTGAAAGTCCTTTTTGAGGAGTTTTATCATCGTCCTCCAATCCCAGTAGTTGTTTTTGGCCTCGAGGAAGGATATCTGTTCGAGGCGGCCCCTTTCAAAAAGGGCCACGAAGGTGGAAAGGAGGGGTTGCTCCGTTCCGTAGCGCTTCCACATCAGGGCCCCCACCAAAAAGACCCTGTCGCCGTTCTTTTCCCCCAATCCGGAAAAACCCAAAACCTCCTCCACCTGGGAGGGGTAAAGCCTCTTTAAACCTTCCCTCAGGGGTTCCAGCAGTTTTTCAAACTCCTCCTTCGTCAGGGGTTCGGGTTTCCCTTTGCGGTTTTTGGCCTCGGCCTTTACCACCCGCGGGGTTTCCTTTCCCCCGGACCCCTTCTTGGAAGGTTCGTCGCCGCCCCGGGGGTCGAACTTAATAATCCTGGCCATCCTTCCGATTTAAGATATAGAAACTTCGGTTGGTGGCCAAAAGGGTTTTACTCACCAGACCGGCCGAGGACGCCGAGCGCGACCGCAAAGTTTTCGAGCGCTTCGGCTTCGAGGTGGAAGTTTTACCCACCGTCGCGTTTCGACCCCTCGAATTTGAGGTTCCGAAGTTGGAAAGTTTTGACTACGCCTACTTCGGAAGCAAGAGGGCGGTCGAATTCTTCCTCCGGCGGGTGGGAAAACTTCCCGACCGAACGAGGGTAATAGCGGTGGGTAAGGCCACCGCCCGCCGTTTGGAGGAATTTAAGGTCGTTCCCCACCTAGTTTTAAAGGGTTCGGTTCGGCGCCTCCTCGAGTTGGCCAAAGACGGGCTTTTGAAACCGGGTTCCCTGCTGGCGCCCGGCCCCAAAAGGCCGACCCCCGCCCTCTTTAAGCTCAGGGAGGTCGGCTTTGACCTTCTCCACCTTCCGGTTTACGAAACGGTTTTCGTCGAACACCCCGCCGAAAGGGTCGTAGAGACTTTAAGGAGAACCGACGCCGTGGTCTTTACCAGTCCATCGACCTTCGAGGGACTGCTCCGAAATTTGCAAAAACACAAGGCCCTTTTGGCCGAAAAGATAATAGTAGCGATAGGTCCGACCACCGAAGAGGCCGTAAGGAGGGCGGGTTTCGAGGTGTTTTTTACGCCGCCGGAGCCCGACCCGGCCCTTTTGGCGAAAACGCTTGCGGAGGCGCTCAATGGAACTTAGAAGTAAAACCCTCGCCGGGAAGGTAACCTTCAGGGGCGTCGGAATTCACACCGGCGAGGTTTCCAAACTCACCCTCCACCCCTCCGAGGATAAGGGAATTTTTTTTTACCGAAAGGGTGAACTGCTGCCCGCCCTCCACCCTTTCGTGGTAAACGCGGTGGCCTCCACCGACCTGGCAAAGGGAAACTTCCTCGTAAAAACCGTCGAGCACCTCACGGCGGCCCTTTACCTGCTCGGGGTGGACAGCGTCCTGATAGAGGTCGAATACGGAAGCGAGGTTCCGATACTCGACGGCGGAGCCAAAACCTTCGTCGAGGAAGTGCTCTCGGTCGGCCTGCGGGAAACCGGCCGCCGTCAAACCCTGCTGAGGGTAAAGGAAAAGGTCCGCGTCCAACCCAACGGAAACTTTATCGAAGTCCTTCCCTTCGAAGGGGAGCTTTTCGAGTACGAGGGTGAGTTTCCCTTCGTCGGAAGGAAGCGGGCCGTCTTCGACGGGAAACCCACCGAGGCGCTCTTAGGCGCGCGGACCTTTTGCCGGCTGGAGGACTTTCCGCTCCTGTGGGCCAACCGGTTGGGTTTGGGCGGGTATCCGGTAAACACCCTGGCCCTCGACGAGAGCCTCCGCTACCTGGTCTACTCGGAGGAACCCGCCTACCACAAACTGCTGGACCTTATAGGCGACCTCGCCCTCCTGGGGGGGAGGTTGGTCGGCCGGGTTTACTCCTTTAAGGGCAACCACCTGCTCAATCACCAACTGAGGGAGGTGCTCCTTAAGGGCGGATACCTGGAAAGGGAAGAGGCCGGCGCTAGCCGCGGGAGGGAGCCTTTACGACCTTCGGCTTCAGGCACCGCCTCTTAAACTCGTTTCGAACCTCTTCTATCCACTTTTCAACCGGTAAGAGGCCGTAGTAGTAGGCCACCTTTCGGAGGGTGCAGTTTTCCCGCCCCTTGCAGGTTCGGCAGTACATGTTCCTTTCGGCGAAAAACTTTTCCATTTCGGGACAGGCCTCTATGAGTTCCCAAACCCTCGTCCTTTCGCCGACCTCCATAGAGTTTGAGAATACCCGAAGGGCGTTTAGAGAATGTACTTGGCCAATTCGGCGTCCTCCACCAGGGACCCGAGCTTTGCCTCGACGAAGCGGGCGTCGACCACCAGGGTCTGACCCTTCATTTCGGGAGCCTCGAAGAGTATGTCCTCCAAAAGTTTTTCCATGACGGTGTGGAGACGCCGGGCCCCGATGTTTTCCGTCTTTTCGTTTAAAAGCTCGGCGTACTCGGCCACCTTTTCGACCCCGTCGTCGGTAAACTCGAGGTAGACCCCCTCGGTTTTCAGCAGCTCTTTGTACTGCTTGACGAGGGCGTTTTGGGGTTCGGTCAAAATGCGAACGAAGTCGGCCTTGGTAAGGGGCTTTAGCTCAACGCGGATGGGAAACCGGCCCTGAAGTTCGGGAATGAGGTCGGAGGGTTTGGCCAGGTGAAAGGCCCCGGCGGCGATAAACAGAATGTGGTCGGTCTTTACCGGACCGTACTTCGTGGAGACCGTCGTTCCCTCCACGAGGGGAAGGAGGTCCCTTTGAACCCCTTCGCGGGAAACGCCCCCCTCCAGCCCGCGGTGTTTAATCGCAATCTTGTCAATTTCGTCGATGAAGATTATCCCGTAGTTCTCGGCCCGGTATATGGCCTCGGAGGCCACCTCCTCCGGGTCGAGGAGCTTTTCCGCCTCCTCCTGCGTCAGGATTTCCAGGGCCTCCTTTACCTTAACCTTTTTGCGCCTTTTGGTTCCCGGCAGCAGTCCCTTTAAAATCTCCCCGAGCTGGTTTTGAAGTTCCTCCATTCCCGGAGGGGTCAAAACCGCCGGACCACCCGCCTTGGTAAAGACCTCTATTTCCACGACCTCCTCGTCGAGCTCTCCCCTTCGCAACTTTTCCAAAAGCTCGCGACGCTTGTATTCGGGAACCCTCTCACCCCGACCCTTGGCCGCCCCCCCGAAGGGAAAGGGAAAGGGCAGTTCCAAGCCTCCCGAACCTTCTCCGAGAAGGTAGCCGACCAGCCTCTCCTCCGCAAAGCGGCGGGCCCTCTCTTTTACCCCCTCGGCCATCTCCTCCTTTACCATTCGATAGGCTTCCTCGACCAGGTCGCGGACCATACTTTCGACGTCGCGTCCAACGTAGCCAACCTCGGTGTACTTGGTGGCCTCCACCTTTACGAACGGCGCCCGAATTAGCTGTGCCAGCCGCCGCGCTATTTCCGTTTTCCCGCTGCCGGTGGGTCCAATCATCAAAATGTTTTTGGGAACCACCTCGTTTCGAAGCTCGCGGGGAAGCCTTTGCCGCCGCCACCGGTTTCGGAGGGCTATGGCGACCGCCCTCTTGGCCTCCTCCTGCCCGACGACGAACTTGTTGAGCTCCTCGACCACCTTTTTCGGCGTCAAACTTTCGAGGTACCTCTCGAGTTGGTCCAACTTCCTTTCCCTGTCCATCGTTCGGTTTTCAATTATCCCACTTAAAGAACCTGCGAAAAGGGGACTAAATAATCAACATCGCGTCACCGTAAGAGTAAAAGCGATAGCGCCGCCGTACCGCCTCCCGGTAGGCCTCCAAAACGAAGTCCCTCCCCGCAAAGGCCGAAACCAAAATTAGCAGCGAACTCTTCGGCAGGTGGAAGTTCGTAATCATCGCGTCCACCAGCTTAAATCGATAGAGGGGATGCACGTAGAGGTCGGTAAAACCCTTAAAGGGTTTTAAAAACTTCCAGACCTCGCTCGGGTCTTCCGTTTTCGCCTTCTCGGCGGCCAAGGAGGCGACCGTTTCCAAACTGCGGACCACCGTAGTTCCGACGGCCACTATCCTCCTTTTCCTCCTCCTGGTTTCCTTGATAGCATCCACCGTTTCGGGGGGAACCTCGACGAACTCGGGGTCCACCCGGTGGTCCAAAACGTTTTCCGCCTTTACGGGTTTAAAGGTCCCCAGTCCCACGTGGAGGGTAACGAACGCCGTTTTTACGCCCTTTTTCCGCAGCCTTTCAAACAGCCGCTCGGTAAAGTGGAGGCTGGCCGTCGGCGCCGCCACCGAACCCTCCTTTCTCGCAAAGACGGTCTGATAACGCTCGCGGTCCAGGGGCTCCTCGTCGCGCTCCAGGTAAGGCGGTATCGGTATCTTTCCGAACTCGTAAATCTTTTCCATTACCGAGCCGCCTTCGGCGGAAAGTTCGACCTCAAAGAGGGGACCCTCGACCTGCCTTACAATCCGCACCCGCAGGGAACCGTCGCCGACCGAAACCTCCAAACCCGGCCGAATTTTCTTTCCCCCCACGAGGGCCAGCCAGCGGTTTTCCTCCGCCAGCTTACGGTTCAGAAGGACCTCCACCCTTCCGCCGGTGGGTTTTTGACCCAGCAGTCGGGCGGGAATAACCTTCGTGTCGTTTAAAACCAACAGGTCTCCTTCCTCCAAGTATTCGGGAAGGTTGTAAAAGTAGTCGTGTCTTATCGACCGGTTTTTTCGGTCGAGGACCATCAGACGGGCGTGGTCCCTCGGTTCGACTGGATACTTGGCAATCAATTCCTCCGGGAGGGGATAGTCGAAAAGCGAAAGGGGGATAAAGGGCTTTTCGCCGGCCTTTTCCATGTTCAGGTGAAAAAATTAGGAAGGGAACGGTTTAGGAGTTCAGTCGGTTCCACTCCTCGACGCCGCCCTTTAAAACCTTGGCGTTTTCGTAACCGATGAGGTCCAGGGCCATTTTGGCCATCGAGGCCCTTATGGCAAAGTTGCACACCAAAACTACGGGCCGGTCCTTGGGAATCTCGTCGAGGCGGTCCAAAAGCTCCCTCAGAGGGATAACCTTTACCTCGGCACCCTCCGCCTTGAAGGGCATCTTTTGAGCCTCACACTCTTCCCTCACGTCAACTATCAGCGGTCTTTGTCCGCCCTCAAGCATTTCCTTGAGCTGTTCGGGAAAGATGAAGCCGACGACGGCGGGAATTTTGACCGTTCCCCCGCAGGGGACCGAGTTTCTCAGGTCCATCTTTTGGAAGTACTTTTTCACCAGCTCCACGCTCATAGGGAACCTATAGATAACCGACCCCTTCGAGTCTTTTATGAGGAACTTAACCGAAAGAGGTAAATCAGGGCGTCGCTCCCGTCGGGGTAGTATTTCCTCCTCCTTCCCGCCAAAAGGGGTTTAAAGCTCTCGTAGACCCTTCGGGCCGGTTCGTTTTTTTCGGAAACCTCCAGCAGGAGGCTCTCAAGACCCTCCCGCCGCAGAAGTTCCAACAACTTTCCGAAAAAGGTTTTTCCCAGTCCCCTTCCCCTGAAGGGTTTGAAGACCTCAAACCAGTGAAGTTCGGCCTCCCTTTCGACCGTCCAAACGACGGCGAAACCCGCCGCCCTGCCCCCCGCCTTCAGGACGAAAATTTTTACGAAGTCCCTTTCCAGTAGTCTTTCCAGTTCCCTTCTCCCGTAGCGGTCGGAAAGGCTCAGGACCTCCCCGGGGTCTTCGAGGGGCTTCAATTCGACCATCGAAAGGTTTTTTGAAAGAATGGAGAAAGAGGTGAGCGCGCCAGGACTCGAACCTGGGACCTCCGGCGTGTCGGGCCGGCGCTCTCCCAGCTGAGCTACGCGCTCTACGAAAGTATTTATTATATCACCGCCGGGTCTTAGTCAACACCCCGAACCCGAATATCATCATAAACCGTATGGTTCGCAAAGGTAAAAAGCTGATAGCCGACTTTTTCATGCTGATGGCACTAACGACCTCGGTCAGTTACATAGCCCATCCCAACATCTACGAACTCATAACGGCCGTAACCTTAAACCTCGTTGCCACCATCTTGAAAATCGGTACCCGCGGCATTTTAAACATCGAGTACCTCGCTACCAGCATAGTTGCCGACTTTCACCTCATCCCGGCCCTGGTGGTGGCCCAAATGGGGGACCTCGAGGAGTCGGTTTCCCTCGTGTGGGGTGCGGTGGTGGCAAACATCGTTTCGATAGTCATCATGATTATCGAGGCCATTATGAGCTCCCTAACGGAGGAGGACGAGGAGGAATTTTAGTTCTCAAATACTTTCTTACTTTACAAACTCAATCATAATTGATAGCCGTGTGAGCCTTACGATTACCTAATCGTAAGTTGCTAAAAATTCCTAAATAGGAGGTAGAAGCCATGAAAAAACTGTTGTTGGCCACCGCCTTTACCGCCGGGGTAGGAATGGCGTGCGCCGTTGAGGATGCGTCCGTTCAAACCGCACCCGCCGCACCCGTTCAAACCGAAACCGCCGAGCGGTTTATTCCCACCATCGGCGAGAAGTTTCCCCGTATGGTAGTTCAAACCACCCACGGTAAAATTGTTCTGCCCGACCACTACACCAACCAAGGTAAGTGGTTCGTACTCTTTTCCCACCCGGCGGACTTTACCCCCGTGTGCACCACCGAATTCGTCAGCTTCCAAAAGCACTACGACGAATTCAGGAAGCTGAATACCGAGCTCATCGGCCTGTCGGAGGACCAGGTTTGGTCCCACATCAAGTGGATGGAGTGGATTAAGGACAACTTCGGCGTTGAAATCGAGTTTCCCATTATTGCCGACGCCAACGGTAAGGTGGCCAAAACCCTCAACATGCTTCCCAAAGGCGGAACGGAAACCGTACGCGCCGTATTCGTCGTCGACGACAAGGGCGTAATAAGGGCCATACTCTACTATCCCCTCTCCAACGGAAGGAACATTCCCGAAATTATCAGGCTCGTAAAGGCCCTGCAGACCACCGACAAGTACAAAGTGGCCACTCCGGCCAACTGGATGGCCACTAAGATGAAGTGGGTAGGTCCCGAGGTGTTTAACGGTAAGGACTACGTTATAGTTCCTCCCGCATCCAGCATTCAGGAGGTTGAGGAGCGCAGGGCTTGCGAAGCCCGCGGCGAGTGCGAATGTAAAGATTGGTGGTTCTGCTACAAAGAACTGGAAGTTCCCAACTTCTAAGCTTTTCTTCCCCTTTTCCCCGTTAACCTCTTTATTCCTTATGAAGTTTGAAATAACCAAGGTATACCGCTTTGAGGCGGGCCACCGCGTTTGGAACCAGGACCTGTCCAAAGGCAGGGGTGCGGAGTTAAGCGGCCGGACCTGTCCCCCGGAAAACAAGTGTAGACACCTTCACGGTCACAGTTA
>JAADCT010000055.1 GCA_013154305.1 Aquificota bacterium | reverse complement strand
CGTGGCGTTGGAAGAGGGTTTGAGGTTTGCGATAAGGGAAGGCGGAAAGACGGTGGGAGCCGGAGTTATAACTAAGATTCTCGAATAACCCCTTTTTTCTCCCGCCCTTTGGGGCGGGCTTTTTCCTAAAGAAAAATCGGAGAGGTTTCGGCGATGGCTTCCAAGAGGGTTCAGGTGACTTTGGCCTGCACCGAGTGCAAGAGGAGGAACTACGTTACGACCAAAAATCCTCAAAGGCACGCCAAGAGGCTCGAGTTTCGTAAGTACTGCAAGTGGTGCAACAAGCACACCATCCACCGCGAGGTGAAGTAAAACCCTTTTCCTCTTTTCGGAACCCCTTTTGGGGCCCCGACGGGGTTCGAAGAGGGGGAAACTTTAAGGAAAGCGCCCTTTAAAGGTCCACCGGCAGTTTTTTCCTGACCTTCTCGACCTGCGAGAGGTCGACTTCGGCAACGAGGGGTCCCTCGCCGTCTTCCTTGTAGGCCAAAACCTCGCCCCAAGGGGAGTAAATTCCGGAGGAGCCGGCGAAGAAGGTGCGGTCGCCCCCTTTGCCCCAACCGTTGGCGGCCACCAGGAAGCTTTGGGTTTCGATTGCGCGGGCGCGCGTCAGGACCTTAAAGTGCTCGCGGCGCTCCAGCCCCCAGAGGGCGGGAACGAGGATTATTTGGGCCCCTTGGCGGCGGAGGGCGTTGGTCAGGGAGTTGAAGCGGACCTCGAAGCAAACGACTATTCCGACCTTGCCGACCGAGGTTTCGAAGACGCGATTTTCCTCCTCCCTTCCGGGACAAAAGTGGAGGGGTTCCTTGAAGAGGGGAAAGAGTTTAATCTTGGGCCTCCTTCCGAGGAGGCGGCCCTTGTCGAAGACGACGGCGGCGTTGTAGACGCAGTTTCCCTCCTTCAGGGGAAGGGTGGCGACGACGACCCCGTCGAGTTTTCCGGAAAGGTCCTTCAGGAATTCGAGAACCGCCGCGGATTGGGAGGCCAGCTCCTGAAGCCGCCCGTAGTCGAAGCCGCAGCAAAACACCTCGGGCAGAAGGAGAAGTCCCCCCTTCGGAAGGAGGGAGGAAAGTCTTTCGACCTTTTTGAGGTTGGCCTCCGGGTCGCCCTTTAGGACCTCCATCTGGAGGGCCGAGAGGAAGGTTCCCATAAAGGGAATAAGGATTAAGGGTTTTTCGCCGCGCGGGGGTCTTAAAATGGTCGGTCGATGTTTTCGACCAAGGTTCGGATTTTCCTGCTGGCGGCGGGAACGCTCCTTTGGCTGGCGGCGGGGCTTTACGCGATTTTCGTAAACGCTTTGAGGATGGAGCAGTACAGGCTGGTTTTGGAGCTCAGGGAGCTGAGGAAGGAAAACGACGAGCTCTACTGGAAGATTTCGAGGGTTTTAAACTACGAGAGGGCTTTGGAGTTTGCCCGCTCCGCGGGAATGGTTCCGGTAAAGCCCTACAGGGTGGCCAACTTCTATCCGACCCTGAAAAACGAGACCCTCGTAGACTTTTACACCGTTTGGTTCGGCGACCGCCCCTCGACGATAGCCGAGAAGCTGGGCGTTCCCCTGAAGGAGCTGGTCCGGTTTAATCCCTCTTTGAGGTGGGGTTACGTCGTTCCCGGTCAGCGGTTAAAGTATCCGGTCTCCTTTCCGGTGGCGAAAGAGCCGCCAAAGTCCGACCGAGAGGCCGACGAAAACGGCCCCGAGGGCAAAGAGTTGGTTCCACGTAAGGCCGACGCCCTCGAGGGGAGGGGTGGTTCCGCGCAAAAACTCGAGGAGAAACCTCTCGGTTCCGTACCAAACGAGGTAGAGGGAGGCAACGGCACCGTCAAAGGGTTTTCTTCGGTAGACCGCGTAGAGGACTAAAAAGCCGACGAAGTTCCCGGTGGCCTCCATCAGCTGCGTCGGATAGAGGGGGATGCCGGAGGGGGCCGCCGAGCCTTCGGGAAAGACGACCCCTATCGGGAGGTCGGTGGGCCGGCCGTAGCAGCAGCCGGCCAGCCAGCACGAGAGCCTTCCCACCGAGTGGGCCAAAAGGAGGGAGGCGGCGGCGGCGTCGACGGTCTTCCAAAAGTCGAGGCGGTAGTAGTTTATGAGGGCAAACAGGGTCAAGGTGGCGAAGGTAAAGCCGCCGAAAAAGTCGAGGCCCCCCTCCCAAAACTTGTAAAAGTCGGAGTAGATGCCGTGTTCGACGACGTAAAAGAGGCGGGCGCCTACCAGCGCGGCCAAAAAGACCCAAAAAAAGAGGGCCTCCACCTTCGGAAGGGGTATTCCCTCCCTCCCGGAAAAGTAAACGGCCGCCAAAAAACCGCTCAAAGCGGCCAAAAGGAGCATAATCCCGTAGGCGGGAACCTTCAGACCGAAAACTTCCAAAAAGGGAAACATCGGTTTTTTCCTCCTCTTTCAGGAGGCGCGGAGCAGACCCTCTTTTAGGGCGGCGACGGCCTCGGCCAGCGCCTTAAGGTCCCTTTTGCCGGCAAGCTTGACGAAGTGACTGCCGACCACGACCCCGTCGGCCAGCTGGCCCACCTGCTCGGCGTGCTCCGGTTTGGAAACCCCGAAGCCCACCACCACCTTCTTGTCGCAGAGGGAGCGGTAAAGCTCCAGCTTTTTCCTCAGGTTTTCGAGCGGCAGGCGGTCCCTCTCGCCGGTTATTCCCGTCACCGAAACGAAGTAGGTCATGAGGTCGGTGGTCCGGCAGATGCGGCGGAGGCGCCCGGGCGTGGAGGTCGGCGCGGCCAGCATTACGAGCGCCAAATTCCTTTCGGAAAGGACGCCCTTTAGCTCGGAGCTCTCTTCGGGCGGCAGGTCGGGCACTATAAAGCCGTCGGCGCCAGCCTCCGCAAAGGCGTCGACGAACCTCTCCAAGCCCACCTTGAAAACGGGGTTGTAGTAAGTCATTACCAGGAGGGGGGTGTCGGGAAACCTTTCCCTCAGGCGGGCCACCGCGTCGACGACGGTTTTAAAGCGAACGCCGTTTTTCAGCGCAACCTCGTGGGCCTGCTGGATGGTGGGCCCGTCGGCGACGGGGTCGGAGAAGGGATAACCGACCTCCAGCAGGTCGCTCCCGTTTTCGACCAAAACCTCGAAGGCCCGCAGGGAGGTCTCCGGGTCGGGGTATCCGACCATCATGTAGGAGACCAAAAGTTTTCTTCCGGAGGAGAGGAGTTTTTTGAGCCTTTCCGACATCGAAGGTTAAAAGGATAAGGGCAAAAGCTTTAGCGGCAGTTTTCCCGCTCCAGCTCCTCTATCAGCCGCAGGCGCTCCGAGTGGCGGCCGCCCTCGAAGGGGGTCGAGAGCCAAACCTCGACGATTTCCTGCGCCAGGCCCTCGGCCGTTACGCGCCCGCCCAGACAAAGGACGTTGCTGTCGTTGTGGAGGCGCGAATACTTGGCCGAGTAAACGTTGTGGCAAAGGGCCGCCCTCACCCCCTTGAACTTGTTGGCCACTATCGACATTCCTATGCCGCTGCCGCAGACCAAGATGCCGCGGCCGACCTCGCCGGAGGAAACCAGCCTGGCCACGGCGGCGGCGTAGACCGGGTAGTGACACCGCTCTTCGGAGTGGGTGCCCACGTCGACGACCTCGTATCCCTTCTCCTTGAGGAGTTTTTTAACGAACTCCTTGAGGCGGAAGCCGGCGTGGTCGCTGCCGACCGCTATCTTTTCCATAGGTCTCGGTTATTTTAAGTCGCCGACCCTCCTGAAAAAGGACAAGACGGTGTCGCCGTAGGTGCGGGCCTCCTCGAATTCCAAACCTTCGGGCGTCAGCGGTTCGAGGTCGACCTTCTTAAAGTGCTCGACGACCAAAAGTCCCCCTTCGTTGAGGTGGCGGGCCGCCTCCTCAAGAAGTTGCCGGTAATTTCGGTAGTCGTAGGGCGGGTCGGCGAAGATGACGTCGAAGGTTCCCAAACGCGTCAGGACCCTTACGGCGTCGCCGGCGTAAACCCGGCCCTTGGTTTTCCTTTTGATGTCCTCGGCCCGCTTTTTGTGCTTTTCGACGAAGGAAACGCGCGCGCCCCGCCGTTCGGCCTCCAGGCCGATTTGACCGGTTCCCGCAAAGAGGTCCAAAAACTCGAGTCCCGAGAGGTCCCCCAAAATGTTGAAGAGGGCGTTTTTTACCAAACCGGTGGTGGGCTTCAGGTCCTTAAAGCCCTTTCTGCGTTTGGCCATCGGAAATAAAAACTATCGGAGGAACTTGTACAAAATCTTCATCCCCTTAAAGTCGGGAAGGTCGAGTTCGAAAACCTCGTAGCCGAGCTCCCGCACTGCGGCCGCGTCGAGCTCGCGCCCCTTCATTATTACCGCCAATTCGGTGGCCAGTTTGGTCAAAAGCCCGTCCGCGTAGCGGACGGGGTCGGTTTTTTTACCTTTAACCTCCAGGGCGCGGGCGACGGCAACCTCCACCTTCAGCTCCAGCTCCTCCGCCTTTCGGCAGTGAACCTCGTAGTCGACGCCGAGCCTTCCTTTTAGGTAGGTCAAGAAGGAGCACTTTTTCGAAACGCTCTCTATCAGGTGGACCTTTAGGGCGTCGCCGTAGTAAATTTGGAGCGGAACGCCCGGAAAGCCGGCGCCGCTGCCCACGTCGGCCAGCTTTTTTCCCTCCACCGGGTAGCCGACGGCCTCGAAAAACTTTACGAGGGTCAGGCTGTCGCAAAAGTGCCTTTTTAGGACCTCTCTCCAGTTTCGGACCGCCGTCAGGTTGTGGACGCGGTTCCACCGAAGGAGTTCGTTGAGGTAGACGAAAAACTTTTGAAGGTGCTCCCCCTTTAAGGCTATCCCGTTTCGGTCGCAAAGGGCCTTAAACTCGGCGGCGAAGGTTTCAAAGTCGACCATTCCCCCTCCCCTTTCACGCGGGGCTTTCCTCCAGCTCCTTTAGCTTTTGCTGCTGCTCGTGCTGCTGGAGGGCCTCGATGAGCTCGTCGAGTTTGCCCTCCATTATCTGGTCCAGCTTGTGAAGGGTGAGGTTAATCCGGTGGTCGGTGACGCGGTTTTGGGGAAAGTTGTAGGTCCTAATCTTTTCCGAACGCTCCCCGTGGCCCACCTGCTGGCGCCGCTCCTCGGTCAGCTCCTTGAGCTTTTGTTCCTCAAAGTATTGCTTGAGCTTCGCCCTCAGGATTTTGAGGGCCTTTTGCTTGTTTTGAAACTGGGAGCGCTCGTCCTGGCACTGGACCACTATTCCGGTGGGAAGGTGGGTGATGCG
>JAADCT010000009.1 GCA_013154305.1 Aquificota bacterium | reverse complement strand
TTCACACCCACATGTGCTATTCGGACTTTAACGACATCATCGACAAAATTTACGAGATGGACTTTGACGTGATTTCGATTGAGGCTTCCCGTTCCAAGGGTGAGATTATCGAGGCGTTTGAGAGGTTCGGCAAGTGGGACAGGCAGATAGGCGTGGGCGTTTACGACATCCACTCGCCGGCAATTCCGACCAAGGAGGAGATGAAGGCGATAATGCTGCGCGTTATGAAGGTTCTACCCAAGGAGCTCCTTTGGGTGAACCCCGACTGCGGACTGAAGACCAGAAAGTGGGAGGAGGTTATTCCCGCCCTCAAAAACATGGTCGAGATGGCAAAGGAGCTGAGGGAGGAATACGGGGGAGGTTAAACACCCCGTTCGGTTTTTTTCTTTTTCCTTCGGGTGGTTTCGGTCGGATGGGTCTTTTCCCGCGGTGGGTTAAAATCTTTAACCCAAAATTTTCGGGAGGTTCGGGATGCAAAAGGACTTTTACTACCGCATGGACATAGTTTTGAACGCCATCGTCCGCAAAGGTAAGGACCTGGCCAAGACCGAGGAGGAACTCCAGGAGTGGCTCAAGGACTACCTGGTAATTTTGACCGAAATTGAGAAGTACGCGCTCGACCTCAAGGACATTTGGGAGGACCCCAAGGCGGACGAGGCCCTCGAGAGGCTGGAGCAAATTCAAAACCTCGACGACCTGAAGGAGTTGGAAAAGGCCCTCGCGGCCCTGCGCGACGAACTGGCCGCCGTTTACGACCGCTACTTGGAGGAGGTCATCGCCTCCAGGGGAAGGAAGTAGTCTCTTTTTTTTCTTATTCCTCCTTCGGTTCCCTGTTGGTCAACACCTCCACGGCCTCGGTCGGTTTGAGGCCCTCGTAGAGGACCCTGTAGACCGTTTCCGTTATGGGAAGTTCGACGCCCTTTTCCTCGGCAAACCTCCTGAGGGCCTTTACGGTGTAGTAGCCTTCGACGGTTCCGACCTCCCGCAGGGCCTTTTCAACCGGAACGCCCCTTCCGACGGCCAGACCGAAGCGGCGGTTTCTCGACAGGTCTCCGGTGGCGGTCAGAACGAGGTCGCCGAGGCCGCTCAGGCCGTAAAAGGTTTCGCGGCGGGCGCCGAAAAGTTCGCCGACGAAGGCCATTTCCTTCAGCCCGCGGGTGATGAGGGCCGAGCGGGCGTTAAGACCCAGCTCCAGACCGTCGCAGATGCCCACCGCTATGGCCACGACGTTTTTGAGCGCACCCCCCAGTTCGACGCCCTTGGTGTCGTCGTTCCAGTAGACCCGGAAGCGGGGAAAGTTAAACTCCTCCTGCAACCTTCTACCGAGGGAAGAATTTTTTCCGGAAAGGACCACGGCGGTGGGCTTTCCCAAAACCACCTCCCTCGCAAAGGAGGGTCCCGAAAGAACGAAGTAATCCGCCCTCGGGAGAACCTCGGCGACCACCTCCGAGAGGGTCTTGAGGGTTTCGACCTCTATTCCCTTGGAGGTGTTTATTAAGGGGGCGGAAAAGTCGGCGGGAAAGCGGGCGAGGACCTCCCTGACGGCCTGGGCGGCCACGGCCACCAGAAAGACCTCGCCGAAGTCAAACAGCTCCTCGAGTCTTGCGGTGGCCCGGACTTTGGGGGACAACCTCAGGGAGGGGTCGGCCGGATAGAGGCCCGAGTTTATCAGTTCCACCTTTTCGCGACTGCGGTCGTAAACCAGAACCTCGTGGCGCTCCGACAGCAGGTGGGCGAGGGCCGAGCCCCAGGCCCCGCCCCCGACGACGGCAACCCTCATTAAGTTGCTATTTTTTGAGGTACTCGTCGAGTTTGTATTCGCGGATTTTCCTGTAGACGTTGGAAACGTCGAGGTTTATCATCTTGGCGACCTTCTTGACGTCGCCGCCCGTTTCGAGGAGCTTGCGCTTTAAAAACTCCTTTTCGAAACGCTTTTTGGCCTCCCTCCAGTTGGAGATGTCAAAGAGGGAGCTCTTTGCCTCCTCTTTGGGCGAGCCGCCGCCCAGGCCCAGGTCGGCGGCGGAAACCACCTGTCCCGCCTTTATCAAAACGAGTCTTTCGGCCGCCGCCTTCAGCTCCGTAACGTTTCCCGGAAAGGGATAAGAGAGCAAAAATTCGGTCGCCTCCTCCGAAAGTATCGGTTTGGGAAGACCCCTTTCGGAGGAAAACTTTTCCAAAAAGTACTCAAAGAGGGGCAAAACGTCCTCCCGCCTCTCCCGAAGGGGGGGAATTTCGAGCTCGACCTCGTTGAGCTTGACCAGGAGTTCCTCGCTGAAGAGCCCCCTCCGGGCCATCTCGTAGAGGTTACTGGTGGTGGTGGATATCAACCGGGCGTTGAAGTAGACGCGCCTGGACGAACCTACCGGAGTAAAGGAGCGTTTCTCAATCGCGTCGGCCAGCTTTTGCTGCAGCCTCGGCGGCAGGTCCTCGACGCCAACCAGCATCAGCGTCCCGCCCTGACAGCGCTCCAGCAGTCCGACCTTCTCCTTTCCCGGAAGCTCGCAACCGAAGAGTTCCTTTTCCAGTTCGAATTCCCTCTCCTTTTTCCCCCTTACGAGGAGTTTTTCGAAGGGGAGTTCCCTGCGCGGGGAAAGCAGGTGAACGAGCCTCCCGACGAAGGTCTTTCCGACCCCCTCCTCCCCCCTCAGAAGAACGTTTTTGTCGGAGGCCGCCACCTCCGGCAAAAGTTCCCTCAGGCGGCGAACGAATTCGGAGTTTCCGACCAAGCCCTCGGCCGCCAACCCGGGCGCGGGGGAGGCGGAGGCGGCCTCCAGCTCGGCCGCCGCCTTTTTAAGCCTCTTTACCAGCTCCTTTACCGAAATCGGTTTTTGGAGAAAGTCGGCGGCCCCCCTCTTTAGGGCCTCGACGGCCGTCTCTATGGTCCCGTGGCCGGTCAAAACCACGACCTTGGTCCTTTCGGGATTTATCAGCGGAAGCAGGTCTATGCCGTTTCCGTCGGGCAGGAGCAGGTCCAAAACCACCAGGGGATAGTGGTGCTTGGACAGCTTCTCCTTGGCGGTTTTAAAGTCGTAGGCCGTGTCGACGGCAAAGCCCTCCAGCTCGAGCATGAGCTTTACGTTTTCGGCCGTGGCCCTCTCGTCCTCGACCAGCAAAACCTTTTTCGGGTCCACTATAGAACCTTATTTAAAATGAAAGCGATGGCCCTTTCAGCCGCCTCCCGCCTCAAGGAGGTATTCTCGAAGGTTTTGGCCGGCGAAAGGATAGGTCCCCAAGAGGGTCTGCTCCTTTTGAAGGAAGCCCCGCTGAACGCCCTCGGCTTTTTGGCCAACGAGGTTCGAAAGCGCCTCCACCCCGACGGGGTCGTTACCTTCGTCGTCGACCGGAACGTGAACTACACCAACGTCTGCACCACCGCCTGCAAGTTTTGCGCCTTCTTCGTCCCCTACTCGAGGAAGGAGGAGGGCTACCTCCTTACCGAGGAGGAGCTCCTCGAAAAGGTCCGCGAGCTGGTCGAGTGGGGCGGCACCACCCTCCTCATGCAGGGGGGAATGAGGCCCGACGTCGGCCTCGACTACTTCGTCAAACTCTTTAGGGCGGTCAAAAAACACTTTCCCCAGGTTCAGGTCCACTCCCTTTCGGCCCCCGAGGTGGTCTACCTGGCCAGGAAGGAGGGCCTTTCGGTGGAGGAGGTTCTCCGCGTCCTGAAGGAGGCCGGACTCGACAGCCTTCCCGGCGGGGGGGCCGAGGTTCTCAGCGACCGCGTCAGGGAAAAGGTCAGTCCCGCCAAGTGCAGCGTCGACGAGTGGCTTCGCGTCCACGAAACGGCCCACCGCCTCGGAATGCCGACGACGGCGACGATGATGTTCGGCCACCTCGAAACGGACGAGGACATAGTTGAACACCTCGAGAGGATTAGGGAGCTTCAGGACCGGACGGGGGGCTTTACCGCCTTCATTCCCTGGACCTTCGTGCCGGGAAACACCCAACTGGACCACCTGAAAAAGAGTCCCCCGACGAGGTACCTGAAGGTTTTGGCCCTCTCGAGGGTCTACCTCGACAACTTTAAAAACGTTCAAAGTTCCCACGTGACCCAGACGATGAAGGTGGGCGTAGTCGGCCTCCACTACGGGGCCAACGACCTTGGCAGCGTCATGATAGAGGAAAACGTCGTTTCCGCAACCTCCCACAAAGTTCGAATACCGAAGGTGGAGGACATGGTAAGGGAAATTAAAAAGGCCGGCTTCAAGCCCGCCCAGCGCGACACCTACTACCGAATAGTCCGAAAGTTTTTCTGAACGCCAAAAAGAATGCCCGCGCCCGAAGGGCGCGGGAAAGACCAACCTTTAGAATTTCTACCTTTGCCATGGCTAAGGACCCGCAGAAGGTCAAAGAGAGCGACCTCTATCGCCTCTATCCGACCGACCTGCTCGTTACCGGCTTTGACATCATCTTCTTCTGGGTCGCCCGAATGGTTCTCATGGGCATGTACGACATGGGGGCCGAACCCTTTAAGACGGTCTACGTCCACGGACTGATACGGGACCGCTTCGGAAACAAAATGTCAAAGACCAAGGGAAACGTCGTCGACCCCCTCGACATGATAAAAAAGTACGGGGCCGACGCCCTGCGCTTTGGCCTGGCCGTCCAAACCGTTCCCGGAAGCGACATAAAGTTTGACGAAAGCCGCATAGAGGGCTACAAGCACTTTGCCAACAAGATTTGGAACGCCTCGCGCTTTGTCGTCATGAACCTGCCCGCCGACTTTTCCCTCCGGGACCCCTCCGAGACGGCCCTCGAGCCCGAGGACCGCTGGATACTTTACGAGCTCAACCGGACCGTCAAGGAGGTCAGGGCCGGCCTCGACGCCTACGACTTTGCCCGCGCCGCCCGCGCCCTCTACTCCTTCTTCTGGGACCAGTACTGCGACTGGTACATCGAATTTACCAAAGAGCGCGTCTACAAGGACGGGGGCCCCGGCCGGGAGGCGGCGCTGAACACCCTCGTTTTCGTCCTCGACCGGGCCCTCAGGCTCCTGCATCCCTTCATGCCCTTCCTGACGGAGGAGATTTGGGACCACCTCCCCACCAAGGACCGAAAGTCGATATCCCTCGCCCCGTATCCGAAACCGGAGGACCGCTTTGAGGAGTTCGAGGAGGCGGCCCGCGAGGTGGAATTTTTGAAGGCGGTGGTTTCCTCCGTCAGGAACCTCAAGACCAACCTCGACCTGCCGGTGACCAAAAGGCTCAGGGCCTACTACCGCGCCGACTCGCCCAAGGCCGCTCTGGTCGAGCGCTTTCGGTCCCAAATCCTGCGCCTGGCGCGCCTCGAAAGCCTCGAACCGGCCTCCGAACGCCCGGAGGGCACGCTGGTTTTACCGCTGGAGGGTCTGGAGGTTTTCGTTTCGGTCGAGGGTGAGGTGAACGTTCCCGAGCTGCGCTCGCGCCTTCTGAAAAGGAGGGAAAAGGTCTCCAAGGAGCTCGAACGCAGTCTCAAAAAGTTGGAAAATCCCAACTTCGTCCAAAGGGCGCCGAAGGAGGTCGTCGAGCGCGAGCGCAAAATCGCCAAGGAGCTGGAGCTGGAGCTTAAAAAGGTGGAGGAGGTTTTGCGCCTGCTCGAGCGCTAACCTTCCCCTTCCAACTCCCTCCGGCAGTCGGGGCAGATGCCGCAGACCTCCAGGTGGTGGTGGATGTACTTGTAGTCGACGCGCCTCGCCACCTCCTTTACTATGGAGGCGATGGTCGGCTCCTCGAACTCGTAAAGCCTTCCGCACTTTAGACAGAGCAGGTGGTAGTGCTCCCCCGTCAGGGGGATAAACTCGTAAACCGTTCGGGTTCCCTGCTTCAGGACCGGTTTTACGAAGCCCAGTTCCTCCAAAAGTTTTACGGTGCGGTAAACGGTCGGACGGGAGGGACACTCGCGGCGGTTTTTACACCTCTCCCTTATCCACAAAACGAG
Source organism: Aquificota bacterium (assembly GCA_013154305.1). Taxonomy (GTDB): domain Bacteria; phylum Aquificota; class Aquificia; order Aquificales; family QOAS01; genus QOAS01. Next base: position 15,624 of record JAADCT010000009.1, on the reverse strand, counting down.
GTCCTCAATTTCGAAGTGCTTACCGTATTCGAGGAGGTGGTCGACGACCTTCAGTCGGGAGGCGGTCAGTTTGAGGCCCCTTTCCCTCATCCTTTGGAGGATTTCCTCGCGCAGTTTGAGCTTTTTGGCGGGGTCGAGGTGCTTCGGCATTCTCCTAAACTATCTTAATTTCGGGACCGACCCCCGCCGAAGGCGGGCTTTATCCTTTTTAAACCGAATGGAAAAGCTCCTTCTGCTCGTCAAGGCCCTTTTGCCGCCGCTTTTGGCCCTGTATTTTCTCCGGAGCTCGCCCGACCGACTTTCGGACCTGCTGTCCTTTTCGGTCCTGCTGGCGACCTTCGGAATTTTGACCGAGTTGGTCTTCGCCCTTTTGGGAAAACCGCTGGGGGTGAAACCCTCCCTTAAGGCCCTCTGGGGGTGGACCGCCCTTTTGGTCCTGGCGGTGGTCGGCGTCTTTCTCTACAACTACCTCAAACCGGTAAAGGTAAAGCTGGCGGTGGTTCCGCCGGAGGGGGGCAGGATTTCGGTCGCCATCGGCGGTAGGACCTACGAATTCGACGAACCTCAAACGGTGGTCCTGCGGACCGAAACCTCCCTGCGGTGGGAAGGGGGCGGGCTTGAACTCCGAAGGGGGATTTACCTTCTCAACGGTAACGGACCTTTGAGGGTGGTTTTGCTGGAGGTGGTCCGCTCGAGGAGGATTGACAAGGTCAGGCGCCACCTCGAGGTCGAACGAAGGGTTTTGGGAACCTACGGGAGGGGCCTCTTTAAGGTTTGGGACGACCCGCGGACGGAGGTCTACCTCTTGGAAAGACCCGAAAGGGACAGGCTCTGGAGGCTGGGCCGCGCGCTGGTGGTGGAGAAGGTTATACCATAAACCTTTCTCGATGGAAAGGTCCAAAGAGAGGGTGGTCGTCAGCGGAATGAGGCCCACCGGACGCCTGCACCTGGGCCACTACTTCGGGGTAATTAAAAACTGGTTGCGACTGCAGGAGGAGGGGGGAAGGAGGTTTATCTTCGTCGCCGACTGGCACGCGCTGACGACGGCCTACGCCGAACCCGAAAAGCTCAGGAAAAACACCGAAGAATTGATGCTCGACTGGCTGGCCTGCGGCCTCGACCCGGAGAAAAACACCCTGTTTGTCCAGTCGAAGGTTAAGGAGCACGCCGAACTCTTTTTGCTCTTTGGAATGATAACCCCGAAGAGTTGGTTGGAGCTCAATCCCACCTACAAGGACCTCAAGTACAACCTCCTCAGGGTGGCCGAGCTGAAGGAAAACTTCCGCGAAAGGGCGAAGGTTTTGGTGGACGAGATTTTGCCCCGTTTGGGACTGAAGGTCGAGGACGAAAACCTCCTGAGGGAAATTCTGACCGAGGAACTGGCCGAGGCGTTGGTAAAGGCCCTCTTTGAGGGGGCCCTCGAGGCCGACCTTTTGAAAAGATTGAACGTGGACAAAAAGCTCCTGCACCAGATAGACACCTACGGTTTTTTAGGCTATCCCGTTTTGCAGGCGGCCGACATACTGGTCTACAAGGGAAACGCCGTCCCGGTGGGGGAGGACCAGCTGCCGCACCTGGAGCTGGCCCGCGAAATCGCCCGACGCTTTAACCGCCTTTACGGCGAAACCTTCCCCGAACCCCAGCCCCTGCTGACCGAGGCGCCCAAGGTCGTCGGCATCGACGGGCGAAAGATGTCAAAGTCCTACCAAAACGCGATATACCTCTCCGACGGGCCCGAGGAGGTGGAGCAAAAGGTCCGCCGGATGGTCACCGACCCGCAGAGGGTGCGGCGCACCGACCCCGGCCGCCCCGAGGTTTGCCCCGTCTTTACGCTCCACAAACTCTTTGCCGACGAACCGACGCTGAAGATGATAGAAGAAGACTGCCGCAGCGCCCGCATCGGCTGCGTCCAGTGCAAGAGGATGCTGGCGGCCGAAATAAACGCCTTCCTCGAACCCATAAGGGAGCGCCGCCGCTACTACGAAGAAAACCGCGACGAACTTTGGACGATTTTCGAGGAGGGCTCCAAAAAGGCGAGGGAAACGGCCTCCCGAACCCTCGAGGAGGTCCGTCAAAAGATGAACCTTCCCTAGGAAGAATTGGTTTTTCCCCTCTCCCTTTTGGGTTCAACCGGAACCCGAGGGGGGGACCCCAAGGGGGAGGAGGTCACAGGCACCCTTTGAGTTTTTCGAGGTCCTCGACCTTGTCGAGGTTGCAAACTTTAACCCCCTCGACCGTTTGGGATATCAGTTTGGACAGGACCGCCTTGGGTCCAACCTCCAAAAAGGCGTCCGTTCCCTCCGAGACCATGAGGCGAACGGAATCGGTCCACCTTACGGGATTGAACAGCTGCAGGTAGAGGTTTTTCCTTATTTCCTCGGCCGAGGTGTGGGGCCGGGCGTCGTAGTTTTGGACCACGGGAACGGCGGCGTCCTTAAAGGGGACCCTCTCCAGCTCTTCGCGAAAGCGTTCGGCCGCCTCCCTCATCAGGGAACTGTGGGAGGGAACCGACACCTTGAGGGGAACGACCTTGACTTTCCTCGACTTGGCCAGCCTTATCAACTTCTTAACCGCGTCGGCCTCGCCCGCCACGACCGTCTGCAGGGGCGAGTTGTAGTTCACCGGCTCGACCAGCCCGTCCACCTCCCGACATAGGGCCTCGACCTCCTCCGGGGAAACGCCTATAACGGCCGCCATGGCCCCCTTTCCCTCCGGCACGGCCGACTGCATCAGCTCCGCCCTTTTTCTGACCAACCTTATCGCGTCCTCGAATTCCAAAACGCCGGCCGCCAAAAGGGCGGAAAATTCGCCCAAGGAGTGACCGGCGACGAAGGCGGGCGAAAGCTCGGGAAAGAGTTTTTTCAGGACCCTGTAGAGGGCGTAGGAAACGGTCAGTATCGCCGGCTGGGTGTTTACGGTGCGGTTTAGTTCCTCGCCGCCTTCGAAAATCAGCCGCGAGAGCTTAAAGCCGAGGGCCGCGTCGGCCCTTTCGAAAACCTCGCGGGCCTCCTCAAATTGCGCGTAAAAGTCGCGGCCCATTCCGGCGTACTGGGAACCCTGTCCCGGAAAGACCAAAGCCAGCGCCATAAGGAAAAAGCTTAAGCCCCTAAACCTTTGCGACCAAAACGCGCTCCTTTTCGTCCAACTCGAAAACGTCGCCGACGAAGAGCTTGGCCACCTCGACGTTGGTCCTCAGGTGGGAAGTGACCTCCGGAACGCGGACGGCGCCGCCCACCAGAGCCATCAGCGGAACCAGGTGGTCGGCCAGGTGGCGGTCGACCGTCGCCCCCCTTTCGAAGTCCTCGACCAGCTTTTGGGCCGCCTCCCGGCCCACTTCCTCGGCCGGTTTGCCCTTTTTGCCGAGGCTGTCGGCGCCGAGAACGTTGCCCTTATCGTCGGTAAGCCAAACCGTTACGGAGGTTCCGATGCTGTCGGCGTCGGCGTAAAAGTTCATAATCGAGGCGCGGCGGTTCCACCGCTCCTTAAATAGCTCGACCGCGGCCAGGCGCTGGCGCTCGGCCACGCGCCGCTCCTGCAGGCTCTTGTGGGCCACCGAAACGCCCCTAATCTTTTCAATTCTTCCCCTCTCGAGGCGGTTGAGGTTGAGGTACCTCCTGGCAAAGGTCCGAACCTCCTCGAGACCGAAAAGCGGTTGCGAAAGCCGGCTTTCCACCTGGAGGGAAACCAAACCTCCCCCCGCCGGGGTAAAACCGCGGCGGACAATCCTTAAAGAGACGCGGCGGGCCAAAGGCTCCAAAATCGGTAAAAAGACCCTTTGGACCCAGTCGACGGTGGGGGCGTTGTCGACGTCGGTTCCGCCCCTTACGGCTATTAAAAACCGCTTGGGAACGAAAAAGGCCAGCGGCAAAATCGTTTGTAAAAAGAGGGATATCGAGGCCGCCGTCTCCAGGTTTACGCGGTAGGCCCCGCTCTTTAGCGTCTTCGGTTCGAAAATCAGGTGCGTCGAACCCTCGTAGGCCCCCTCGACGGTGGCGTTGGTCAGGTACTTAAGCGCCTTGACGACGCCCAGGTGTTGCTTTTTCAGCCCGGCGGGCTTTCGCTTTGCGCGAACGTTTTTTATCTCCACCGGAACGCCCAAGAGGGCGCTGAAAAAGAGGGCCGTTCGGACTACCTGCCCCCCTCCCTCGCCGACCGAACCGTCGACCACAATTCGGGACATAGAGAAAACAATTATTGGAACTGTTCCCCCGCGGCGTAGCCTCCGCCGACGAAACGCTGGCCCGCGTCGAGGAGCAAAATTTCCCCCGTCAGGGTTTTGGTCTTGAGGAGAAAGTCGAGCGCCGCCAAAACGTCCTCGAGGCCCACCGGCCGCCCGAGCAAAGTTTTCCTCTTTACGTAGCGGTCCCAGCCCTCCCCTTTTTCCCTTCCCTCCAAAAAGGGGGGCAAAACGGGACCCAACGCTATTTCGTTGACCAAAACTTCGGGGGCCAGTTCCACCGCCAACACCCGCGTGAGGGCGTCCAACGCCCCCTTTGCCACCAGGTAGGGAACAAACCCGCGGTAGGGACTTCCCTTCGCCGTGGCCCAGTCGCCGAAGTTTACTATCCGACCCTTTACCGGACCCGAATTCTTGAGCATGTAACGGGCCGCTCCCTTTGAGAGCAAAAAGGCGCTCTCGACGACCGCCGAAAAGTAAAAGCGCAGGTCCTCGGCGTCGGTCTCCTCCCACGACAGCTTTCCGAAGGGGGAGGCCGCGTTTACCAAGAGGTCTATCCTCCCCAGGCGGTCGAAAACCTCGTCGGGAATTCCCCGATAGGTCGAGGGGTCGGTCAGGTCCACCTCGAAGGTCAAAACCCTTCGTCCCAAACCCTCGCCGTAGGTCTTAAGTTCGCGGGCCCTCTCCTCGGAAGAGCGGTAGAGAACGGCCAGGTCAAAACCCTGCGAGAGCAAAAATTGGGCGGCGTAAAAGCCGATGCGGCGAACGCCCGTAATTATGGCAACCTTGGACATTTAAGGTTGGGATTGTAGCCCTTCGGGAAGACTTTGGAAAGTTGGTGGCTGGGCGGGGAATCGAACCCCGGACCTGGGACTTATGAGATCCCCGCTCTAGCCAACTGAGCTACCCAGCCTTCGCAAAACTATAAATATACCAAGTCTTTTCCCGCAAATCAAGACCCCGGCGGCCTCCGGCCGCCGGGCCCCTTACCCCAAAAAGACCGGTTCGAGCGAAACCTTTGACAAAACGCGCGGGCCCCTCTCGGTGGCAACCACCACGTTCTCCAGCCGCACGCCCCCCTTTCCCGGCAGGTAAACCCCCGGTTCGACGGTAAAGACCATTCCCTCCCTTATCGGGATTTCCTCCGTTTTGTAGACCCTCGGCGGTTCGTGAATTTCTATTCCCACCCCGTGGCCGGTTGAGTGGGTGAAGTACTTCCCGTAGCCGACGCTTTCGAGGTACTCGCGGGCCGCCAGGTCGACCTCCTTTATAGGCCGACCGACCCGCACCGCCTCGAGGGCCCGCCGGTGGGCCTCGGCCACCGCCTCGTAAACCCTAACGAGCTCGGGGTCGGGTCGGCCTAAGAAAATCGTCCTCGTAAAGTCGGAGCAATAACCGCCGTAAACGCATCCGGTGTCTATCAAAAGAACCGAATTCCTCCTCAGGGGGGTGTCGCCGGTCTCGTGATGGGGAACGGCCGAATTTTCGCCGGCGGCCACTATCGAGGGAAAACTCTCGCCCTTTGCCCCCCTCTCGAGGTAACCGCACAGGAGGAACCTCCTCAGGTCGCTCTCTTTCAGGTCCTCCAGCCGGGCCGAGTTTTCCTTCAAAAACTCCAAAAGGTCGAGGTAAACCTCGTCCGTAATTTGGACCGCCCTCTCTATGAGGGCAACCTCCTCGGGAGTCTTTACCATCCGAAACTCGTCCAAAAAACCGGCGTAAGGGACGGTCTTTATCCCCTCGGTGCGGGCCCGGCAGGCGAAGTTCTCAAACCACGAAAGGACGACGCGGTCCTCCTCGAGCCCCACCTTGGAAACGCCCAGCTCCTTTAGAACCTTTACGAGGTTTTCAAAAAGCGGACTTTTAACCTCGACGACGGTCCAACCTTTAGGTCCTAGCCTCTCCTTGGCCCTCAGGAGGTATCGCCCGTCGGTTAAAAACACCCTTTGACCTTCGGCGGTTAAAAGCGCGTAGGCGTGGCTGGAGCTAAAGCGCGTCAGGTAAAAGACCGAAGGCCGGCTCGAGAACAAAAAGGCGTCGAGACCCTCCTTTTTAATCTTTCGGACGACGGCCTGCGGCATAAAGAGAGTTATTTAGAACGAAAGCCGCCCTTCGGGCGGTGGGGAAGACCCTCAGACGGTCGAAGGTTCGAAAACCTCGTTCCGGTCGAGGTCGTAAATCCTCAAAATGGGCGTATCCTCGAGACACCTCGAGTAGGCCAAAACCGGCTTTTCCCAAATCGTTTCGCTCTCTATGAGGTTCACCAGCCGGTCGAGACCCTCCTCGGTGCTCAAGGGGTAGCTCTTTTCGATGTCGTAGACGAAGATGCCCGCCTTGGTAATGCCCAGCTCCTCCTTGAGCTCTTTAAAGAGGCGCTTTACCTCGGTGTAGCGGTCGAGGACCTCGAGGGGGTCTTCAATCCTTCCGACCAAAGCGCTTACGAAGTTTTTAAAGGCCCTTTCACCCTCGGGCGAAAGGAGCTTTTCGGCACCCTCGCAGGTTTTGAGGATTACCAACAGATTTTTTTCGTTAGAATAGGCTACTACCGCGCCCTCTTTCCTCATCTCCTTTCCTCCTTGACTTTTTCTTTTTCAATTTGGTAATATAAGTTAGCCCTTGTTAAAAAACTGTTAAGGTTTATGCCAAGAAAAGTTCCTCAAACCGGCGGGCGGAAGTAAACCGGCTCGACCTTAAAGAGGTCGGCAAACTCCCCCCTCCCGACCTTCTCGAGGGCCGCGAGGGCCCCGCCGTAGGAAAAACCCTCCAAGGGAAGACCCCTGACCTCAAACCTCCCCTTGAGGAATTCCTCCAGCTCCCCTTTCCACCGGCGCGGGGTTGCGAAAGTCGGCCTTTCCCCCGAGCGGGAGAGCTCCGTCAGGACCTCCTCCGATAGGACCCCCGGCCTTTCCGAAAGGCGGACCTTGCCCCTTGCCACCCCGGCGCGGGAAAAGACCCAGTACCTGGAGACCTTTACCAGGAGGAGGTACTCGCCTTCCCCTCCGAGGTAGGGAAGCATCGCCTCGAAGGAGGTGTAGGTAACGAGCGGCTTTTTCGAAACCTGGGCGTAGGTCTTTATCAGCGTAATTCCGACCCGCAAACTGGTAGAGTAGCCGGGTCCGAGGTTTACCGCAAAGAGGTCGACCGACCGCGGGTCCACGCCGAGGTCTTTAAAAATCTTGGGAAAGAGCTCGAGCGACTTCTTTCCGCGGTCCTCGCCCCACTGGAGGAGGCAACGCCCGCTTTCGGCCTCAAAGAGGGTAAAGTTTTGGTAGGAGAAGGCGGCGTCCAGCGACAGCAACAACATCAGCAAAACATTATGGCCCGCCGCCGCGGTTGCTCCGAAGGGCGGGCGTATAAAATTTCAATCCTCATAAAGTCTTCAAAGACCTTAAAAACCTTCGGGAGGAAGGGATGGAAGGCGTAAGCTACACCCACGTGGGTTTCGGCATCCTGGCCATGGCCCTTGCCCTGGGGCTCCTTTACGTCTACAAGGAACCCGAAACCGTTCCCCGTCGGACCGGTCAGGTCCTGCTGGAGGCCTACCTCAACTTCGTCCGCCAGCTTCTGGTCGACAACATCGGCAAGGAGGGCCTCAAGTACGTTCCGCTGGTGGCCGCCCTCGGACTGTTCATCTTCTTCGGAAACCTCTTTACGCTGATACCCGGCTTCGACGCGCCCACGGCCAACCTCAACACCACCCTCGCCCTCGGTCTGATAGTTTTCCTCTACTACAACTGGGAGGGAATTCGCAAACACGGTCTCGGTTACATCAAACACTTCCTCGGACCGATACCCTGGCTGGCGCCCTTTTTCTTCGTAATTGAGGTAATTTCCCACCTGGCGCGGCCCATCACGCTGGCGTTGCGTCTGTTTGCCAACATGAGGGGCGGAACGCTCATTTTGGCCGTAGTCACCGCACTGCTGATATCCAACTTCATTACGCTGGTTATCTCGCCGCCGGTCCTTTGGTTCCTGATACTGATAAAGGTGCTGGCGATATTTATCCAGACCTTCGTGTTTATGATATTAACCGTAATATATTTGGCCGGTGCGGTGGCCGAGGAGGCGCACTGAAATGAAAAAGGTCCTCGCCCTGATTAATCCCGAAAACGGAAAGTGCACCAAAACCCTTTCCCTCCTCTTCGAACTCCACCGGCAGGGGTGGAAGGTCGAACGCTTCGTCCTCGTTTTGGAAAACACCTATCACGCCCAAAAGTGGGTCCTCTCGCTCTCGATGCCCCTCTCGAAGGAGGAGGTCGAAAAAATTAAGGAACGCTACCGCAAAAAGGTCCTCTCCGAGTGGGAGGCCCTCGGCGGTCCCAAGGTGGACGTCGTCGTAGAGGTCAACGAGGCCCACAAAACGGTCGAAAAGCTCGACCTTTCGGAGGTCGAACTTTTGGTCCTCGGCTGTTTGGAAAGCAAAAGTTTATGTAAACTAATAGAGACTTTAGATAAACCCGCTTTGGTTATCAAAAACTAAGAGGGAGGTTGAAGACTATGGACGCAGGCTTGGCTAAGGCTATCTTTTACGGACTGGTTGCGGTAGGTGCGGGCGTTGCGGTAGGTGCCGCGGCCGCCGGCGGTGGCGTCGGTTTCGGTGCGGCCGCCCGCGGTATGATGGAGGGTCTGGCCCGGAATCCCAACCTGGAAAACAAGCTCAGGCTTTACTTCTTCATCGGTCTGGCGTTCGCCGAAACGGCCATCCTCTACGGTCTGCTCATCGCGCTAATTCTGCTCTTTACCGGCGTTTTGTCCGGAAAGGCCGGTTTCTAACCCCCTTTTCTTTTTCCTCCACCCGCGTAAAATTCGGAAACTCTCCACCCTAAAGGGAGGACGGACCGATGGCAACCGAGAGGATAAAAACCCACATTTCCAACCTAAAGAGGAAGAGAAAGAGCGGATTTTTGGCCCGCATGTCGACCAAAAGCGGCCGCAAAATAATAGCGCGCCGCCGCAAAAAGGGCAGAAAGCGCCTCGCCCCTTAAGGGCGGTAAAGCCCCTTTTTTTCTATGTATTCGAGAACCCTGTCGGGAACGAGAAAGCGCGCGTCTTTTCCCTCCTTCAACCTCTCCCTGATTTCGGTCGAGGAAACCTCCATCCTGCGGGAGGAAAAAAGCAGGTAGTCCTCGATCCCCATTTGGGCGGCCCTCCTTTTTACCTCCTCGGGGGCGTGTCTTCGGACCATCACCACCGGAGTGAGGTCTTTGAGAAGTTCCCTCCAGCGGTACCAGCGGTCGAGGGACCAAAAGGCGTCGTCGCCCATGAGCCAGTAAACGCGGTCGAGACCGTAGGCCTCCTTCAGGTATCGGACCGTGTCGTAGGTGTAGGAAATTCCCCCTTTTAAAACCTCGTAAGGCTCGACCGAGTAGTAGGGAACCCCCTCGGTGGCGAGTTTTACCATCTCCAGCCGCTCGAGGGCCGAAGCGCGGTGGCCCTCCTTGGCCTTAAAAGGGGAGGTGTAGGCGGGAATAAAGACCACCTTTTCAAAGCCGAAGCGTTCCATAGCGTCGCGGGGAAGGACCAGGTGGCCCACGTGGGGCGGGTCGAAGCTTCCCCCGAAAAAGAGGATTGACATCTAAATAGATTTTTATGGAGTTCGTAAAAACCGACCGCGCGCCCGCCGCCGTGGGACCCTACTCGCAGGCGGTAAAGGTGGGAAACTGGCTCTTCGTCAGCGGTCAGATAGCCCTAAATCCCGAAACGGGAAAACTCGAGGGCGAAACGGCCGCCGAGCAGACCGAAAGGATTTTGAAAAACCTGAAGGCGATTTTGGAAGCCGCCGGCTTTGACCTAAAGGAGGTCGTAAAGGTAACGATTTACACCACCGACCTGGAGGAGTTTCCGAAGATAAACGAGGTCTACGCCCGCTTTTTCGGCGACCACCGCCCGGCGAGGGCCACGGTGGGCGTTTGCAACCTTCCGCTCGGCGCAAAGGTGGAGCTTGAGGCCGTCGCCTTCAAAGGGCCCTGACCCTGCCCCCCTCCACCTCAAGAAGAAGGTCAAAGAGACCCTCGTAGCCCTCCCGGTGGGAAACGAAAAAGAGCGTCCTTCCCTCAAAGGTCGACAGAAGGTTTTTGAGAACCTCCCTTTCGGTCTCCGGGTCGAGGGCCGAGGTCGCCTCGTCGAGCAGGGCGACCGAAGGTCGCAGCAAAAAGAGGCGCGCCAGCGCCAACCTTTGCCTCTGTCCCCCCGAAAGCTCCAATCCCCCGCCGCCGACCACCGTTTTAAGACCCCGGGGCAGTTTGAAGACGAAGTCGGCCTTTGCCAACCGCAGGGCCTCGACGAGCTCCGCCTCGGAGGCCTCCGGCTTTACCACCCGCAGGTTGTTTTCTACCGTGTCGTTCAAAACGACCACCTTCTGGGGCAGGTAAAAGAGGTTCCGCCGCAGGGAGGAAACCTCAAACTCCCTAAGCTCGATTCCGTCGTAGAGGACCCTCCCCCCGTAGGAGCGCAAAAGACCCGAGAGGACCTTAAGAAGGGTCGACTTTCCCCCGCCCGAGGGACCCTTTACCAAAACTTTGAAGCCCCTTTCCACCCTCAGATTTACTTCTTTGAGGACGGAATGCCCGCCTTCGGCGGGGTAGGTGAGTTCCTCGACCTCCAACTGTTTCCTCAGACCGCTAAAGGGCACGGTTCCGCCCCCCTCGGCCGGAAGGTCTAAAAGTTCGCGCACGCGGGCCAAAACCGGCTCGAGGGCCTTGTAGTTTACCGCCGCCCTCTGGAGGGCCTGCAGAGAGTTGTAGAGCAAAAAGAGCGTTCCGACGAAGGAGACGAAGGTGCCCGCCGAAAGGTCGCCCGAGGCCACGCGCCACCCTCCCCAAAGCAGAATGAGGGCCGCAAAGAGGTAGCCCGTCAGCTCGACCGCCGACAGGTAGCCGGCCGAGTAGAGAACGCTCCGAAATTCGGCCCTGAAGAGTTCGTCCAACCTTTCGGAAAAGAGCGAGAGGAGAAACCTCCGGCGGAAGAACTTTACGCCCTCAAAACCCTCCACGAGGCCCGAAACGAAGTTTATAAACCTGGCAAAGGTCTCCTGGTAAAACGCGGAATACTTTTTCCGCTTTGCGCCGAAGTAGTTAAAGAGGCGGACCAAAACCGGTCCCATTAGGAGAAACAGGAGAAAGAGCTGCCAGTCGAAGTAGAGCAAAACCGCCGTCAAAAGCAGGACCGAAAAGGCCTCCCTTACGAGCTTGACCCCGAAGGCCTCGGAGTATTCCCTGAAACTCTTGAGGTCGTTGGTAATTCTCCCAATCCACTCGCCGGGGGGAAGTTTTTGAAACTCCTCCAGCGGAAGGAGTAAAAACTTCCGAAAGAGTAGAAGGCGCAGGCGGGCCGTTATCCGCGCCACGGTCCACTTGTAAAAGAGCTCCGAAGAAAGAAAGCCGACCTGCTTTAAAAGTCCCAACAGGACGAGCGCCGAAACGAGCCCCGCCAAAAGTTCCAAGTTTCCCCCTACCAAAACGCCGTCGACCAGCTCCCGCAGCACGAAGCTCAGGCCCGAAACGGCCAGACCCTCCAGCAGTGCGCCGAAAACCGCCAACGCCAAAAGGACCTTAAAGGGGGCAAAGAGGCCCAAAAACCATCGGAGGTTTTCCCCCATTTGGGGGCCTCATTTTAAGGAAGAGACCGCCTTTAGGTGCGAAAAGAACTTGCTTTCTTCCTCCTTTTGTGGGATAATGGAAAAGTTGCTTAAAAAAACGGAAAAAGGAGGTGAGGAGCTTGGTAGCGGTATACCTCGAAGAGGGCGACACCGTCGAAAAGGCCCTTAAAAAGTTCAGGCGCCTCGTCGAGCAGGAGCAAATCATCACCGAGGCCAAAAGGCGCATGTACTACGAAAAGCCCTCCGAAAAGCGCAAGCGCAAAATGAGGGCCGCCCGCAAGCGTCTCCTCAAACAGCTCAAAAAACAAAAGTACCTCCTCTAAGGGTCTTTCCCCCTTACCCTTCCCTTCCTCGGAAGGAATTGCCTTTAAACCCGCGGTCGGACGACCTTCCCCTGTTCCTCCTCGGGAAGCGGTCTTTTCGTGCGGACCTCCGGCGGAGGACCGTTTTTTACGATTGAAAAAGCGCCTTTTTAGGCGGAATCCCCTTTTGCCCGCGGGTTTATAATTACTCGCTAAAGTTTTATATTAAAATTCCAGTAAAGTTTTTTCGGAGGTAGCCGCAATGGCCGAAAAGATTATCGGCATCGACCTTGGAACGACCAACTCGGTCGTCTCCGTCGTCGTCGGGGGCGAACCGGTTGTCATACAAAACCAGGAGGGAAGCCGCATAACCCCCTCGGTGGTCTCCTGGACCAAGGAGAAGGAGATTTTGGTGGGCGAGCCGGCAAAAAGGCGCGCCATTTTGGACCCTCTCAACACGATTTACGAGAGCAAGCGCTTTATCGGGCGCAAGTACGAAGAGGTTAAGGACATAGCAAAGAGGGTTTCCTACAAGGTCGTTCCCGACGAAAAGGGCGACGCGGCCTTCGACGTTCCCAACGCGGGCAAGGTCGTCCGCCCCGAGGAGGTGGGCGCCCACATTCTGAGAAAGCTCAAGGAGGCGGCCGAGGCTTATCTGGGCGAGGAGGTTAAAAAGGCGGTAATAACCGTTCCGGCTTACTTTAACGAGCGTCAACGCCAGGCCACCAAGATGGCCGGAAAGCTGGCCGGTCTTGAGGTCGTAAGGGTCTTGAACGAGCCGACGGCGGCGGCCTTGGCCTACGGGCTCGACAAAAAGAAGGACGCCAAGATTTTGGTTTACGACTTTGGCGGCGGAACCTTCGACGTTTCGATACTCGAGGGGGGAGAGGGCGTTATCGAGGTGAAGGCTACGGCGGGAGACCCGTTTTTGGGCGGCGCCAACATCGACGAGCGGATTATGGAGTGGCTCATCGAGGAGTTCAAGAAGGAGACGGGCATCGACCTGAGAAACGACCGCACCGCCCTCCAAAGGCTTAAAGAGGCCGCCGAGCAGGCCAAGAAGGAACTCTCGTTCAAAATGGAGACCGAAATTTCGCTGCCCTTTATTACGATAGACCCGGAGACGAAGCAGCCGCTCCACCTTCAGAAGAAGCTGACGAGGGCCCGCCTCGAGCAGATGATTGAGGACATCGTCGACCGCACCATGGAAATAGTCAAAAAGGCCCTGGCCGACGCCAACCTCAAACCCGAAGACATCGACGACATCGTGCTGGTCGGCGGTTCCACCAGGATACCGCTCGTTCAAAAGAAGATTAAGGAATTTTTCGGTAAGGAACCCCACAAGGGGGTAAACCCCGACGAGGTGGTCGCCGTCGGCGCCGCCATTCAGGGAAGCGTTTTGGCGGGCGAGAAGAAGGACGTTTTGCTCATCGACGTTACGCCGCTGTCGTTGGGAATTGAGACCTACGGCGGTGCCATGACCGTTTTGATACCGAGGAACACCCCCATTCCGGTCCGGAAGTGCGAAACCTTCACGACGGTGACCGACTACCAGACCGAGGTGGAGATTAAGGTCTATCAGGGCGAAAGTCCGATTGCCAAGGAGAACAAGCTGCTGGGAACCTTCCGCCTGACGGGCATTCCGCCGGCTCCCAGGGGCGTTCCGCAGATTGAGGTTTGCTTCGACATCGACGCCGACGGTATTCTCCACGTGACGGCCCGCGACAAGGCCACCGGCAAGGAGCAGTCGATTACGGTCCAGCCCTCCAGCGGACTGACCGAAGAGGAAGTTCAGAGGATGCTCGAGGAGTACGAGAAAAATAAGGAGGAATACGAGCGTAAGAAAAAGCTCGTCGAGCTTAAAAACCAACTCGACGCGGTCGTCTATCCGATAGAGAAACTCCTTAAAGAGGTTCCCGACAAGTTTACCCCCGAGGAGAGGAAAGAGCTGGAGGAGTTGGTCAAGGAGGCCCGCAAGGTCATCGAGACCTCGACCGACTTGGAGGAGGTCGAAAGAACGCTCAAAAGGGCGCAGGAGGTGGCCTCCAAGTACGCCCAAAAGCTCTACCAACTGGCTCAGGAGCAGGAGAAAAAGTCCGCCGAAGGCGGCTCCGAACAAAAGAAGGACCAAAAGGGTAAGGACGACGAGGGTCCCATCGACGCCAAACCGGTGGACTGAGCGGTTCCGGGGCGGGCCGCCTAACCTTTTTCTTTTTGGTTTTTGAACTTTCCCCGGCCGGTTTCCTCCTTCAGGACTTTCCTTTTTCGGACCCGAAGGCGGTTTGGAATTCGGCCTTGAAGAGTTCCCGGTCGTTGGTAATTACGAAGACCTCCTGGACGGTGGAGCCGTTTTTAAAGAGGAGTTTCCAACCGGAGGGGGTTTCGTACTTGAGAAACAATCCCTTTTGGCCGCGGCCCTTTTGGTTTCGAAAGATTCGGCCGGGGATTATGGCCTCGACGCTTTGAAACCTTTCGAGGGTCCTGAGGTAGTCCTCGGCCCCCTCTACGAGGTGGTGTTCGACCTTCAGTTTCCCTTTTCGGTACTTCGGCATCAGGATACTACTAATGTAGGAAGTTCGTCGGTTTTCACCCGCCGGGGAGGATAGTTTAAAAATAAACGGGCGGAAGGCGGCTTCCGAGGCCCGTGGATTAAAAATTCGGCGGGAGGAAAGGAGGATGGTTTTGAGTTTGAACCTGGGAGGTCCCTCGGGGGACGAAAAGCAGTCCAAGGTTTGGGACGTTATTATCGTCGGAGGGGGACCGGCCGGTTCGGCGGCGGCCCTTTACACGGCCCGCGGAAACCTGTCGACTTTGGTCCTCTACAGGGCCGAGGCCGACGGGGCGCTCGGCATCACCTCCAACATAGAAAATTACCCGGGCGTTCCGGGCCCCATCAGCGGTTACGAGCTTCTCAAGATTATGAGAAAGCAGGCCAAGGCCTTCGGCGCCGAGTTCGAGAAGGGAACGGTAATCGGCGCCAACCTGAAAAACGAGATTAAGGAGGTGTACACCGAGGACGGCCGCGTTTACAAGGGAAGGGCGGTTCTGATTGCAACGGGCGCCCTCGAGAGGACTTCGAAAATTCCGGGCGAGGACGAGTTTTTGGGCCGGGGCGTGTCCTATTGCGCCATCTGCGACGCCCACTTTTACAAGGGTCGGCCGGTCATCGTCGTCGGCGACAGCGAATACGCCCTCGAGGAGGCGGAGCTCCTCTCCAGGTTTGCCTCCAAGGTCATCATCGTCGTTCCGACCAGGAAGATTAAGGCGCCGGAGGAGATGGTCCGTCAGCTGGAGCTGAAGGACAACGTTGAGATTTTGCTCGGTTGCCGCCCGCTGGAGATAGTCGGAAAGGACGCGGTCGAGGGTCTGAAGGTAAGGTGCGGAAACGACGAAAGGATTATAGAGGCCGACGGGGTTTTCGTTTTCCTGGGCGGAAACAAGCCCTCCACCAAGTGGCTTATGGGTCAGGTGGAGCTCAACGAGGAGGGAGGAGTTAAGGTAAATCTGGAGACGATGGAAACTTCCGTTCCGGGCGTTTTCGCCGCCGG
>JAADCT010000010.1 GCA_013154305.1 Aquificota bacterium | reverse complement strand
CGAGCCTGCGCTGGAAGGCGGGTAGCTCAGTTGGGAGAGCGCTGGCCTTACAAGCCGGAGGTCACGGGTTCGAGTCCCGTCCCGCCTACCACTTTAAAAGGATTTTGCGTTATAATTATTCTTGCCGGGAGGTTGGAGCGGTAGTTCAGCCCGGTCAGAACGCCGGCCTGTCAAGCCGGAGGTCGCGGGTTCAAATCCCGTCCGCTCCGCCTCCCTTCAAAAATCCGACTTAAGGTTCGCCCTTAACCCCCTATCGAAATCATCGTCCTGCTTTCCGAAAAGCGGGTCGGTTCCAACCTTTCCGCCAGCAGGTTGGAAAGCCGTTTTTTCTCCAAAAGGAGGGGAATTATCTTCCTCAGCTCCTCTTCCGAATCGAGGTAGGGCGTCACGTCGAACTCCCGGTCGGTCCGAAGGCAGAAGCGAACGCGGCCGTCGGCCGTCAGCCGCAGCTTGGCGCAGCCGGCGCAAAAGGGTTTGCTGACGCCCCTTATGAAGCCTACCTTTACCCCCAAAGAGGGCAAAAAGTGGTCTTCGGAGGCGCCGCTGCCGCCGCGGCCCAGCGGTTCGAGCCTTCCGTACTTTTTTTCGATTAATTCCTTAATCCGGTCGAGGGGTAAAAAGCGGTCTTCGGTAAAGAAGGGCAGTCGCCCGACGGGCATAAGTTCGACGAAGCGAAGGTGGAGGCCCTTGACCGCGGCGTATTCCAGCAGGCGGTCAACCTCCGCCTCGGTAAAGTTTTTAACGGCGACGGCGTTCAGTTTTAGCTCCTCAAAGCCCGCGCGGAGCGCGGCGTCTATTCCTTTCAAAACCTTCCTCAGGTCTCCCCCTCCGCTGATTTCGGCGTACTTTTCGGGGTCGAGGGCGTCGAGGGACACGTTAAGCCTCCGCAGGCCGGCCTCCTTCAGCGCGGCGGCGTACTTTTCGAGCAGCAGTCCGTTGGTGGTCAGGGCGACCTCCAACCCGCGGCGGGCTATTCTCCGAACGAATTCCACCGCGTCGGGTCTGAGAAGGGGTTCTCCCCCCGTCAGGCGGACGGTTCGAAGGCCGAACTCCTTAAGGACGCCCGCAAACCTTTCGACCCTCTCGGGGGTCAAAACCTCGGCGGCGGAACCGCTTTCGCCGGCGCGGCAGTAGAGGCAGGAGAGGTTGCAACGGTCGGTCAGCGAAATTCGAAGGTATCGAACCGCCGCGGGAAAAGTTTGTGTCAAATTTGACATATTTTGGATTTTAGCACAATTTAGACCTACCGATGGGAAAGGAAAAGGTCCTCGTCAGCGCCTGTTTGCTGGGCAAAAATTGCCGCTACGACGGTGGAAACAAGCTGAGTCCCGAACTTTTAAAGAGGTTGAAGGACTTTGAGGTGGTGGAGGTCTGCCCGGAGGTCGACGGGGGTTTGCCGACGCCTAGAGAGCCGGCAACCCGCGAGGGTGACCGGGTTCTTACCAACTTCACGCGGCGCGACGTTACGGCCTTTTTCCGCGCGGGGGCCCTTAAGGCTTTGGAAAAGGCCAAGCGCGCGGGCGTAAAAAGGGCGTTTTTAAAGTCCAAAAGCCCCTCCTGCGGGGAGGAAGGGCTCACGGCCGAGCTTTTGAAAAAGGCGGGCGTAAAGGTAGAGTGGTTTTAGGCTTTTAAAGGAAATGACCAGCGCCCTCCGTAAGGGGTGCTAAGGTTCGTTTCCGAAAGTTTCCCGGGCCGGTCCTCCTTCGTTAATCTTAGCCCTTCGGGCGGTAGGGCTTTCAGCGACCCGAACTTACGCCCTCGGAGAGGGCTAACGACAGAACCCGGCCTTCGGCTGAGGTTAATGCTTTCGCCGTCGTTGAAGCGTAAAGCCCCTTGCAGGGGTAAAGGGGTGGTTCACTCCTCGCCCTCGGCCTCCAACTTGGTTTTGCACTCGATGCAGTAAACGGCCACGGGGCGGGCCTTTAGCCGCTCGTAGGCTATCGGCCGGCCGCAGTTTTCACAAATTCCGTAGGTTCCCTCCTCCATTTTGCGGAGGGCGTATTCGACCTTTTTGAGGTAGACGGTTTCCCTCTCGCGGAGGCGGATTTTGGTGAGGCGCGCCATTTCGAGGTCGGCCGAGTCGACCTCGTCGCCGATTTCGCCGGAGGCCTTCAGCGTGGGGTCGGAAAGGAAGCTTTCGAGCCTTTTTAAAACCTCGGCCCGGCGCCGTAGAAGCAGCTCTTTGAGTTCGCGGAGCTGCTCGGGCGAAAGGTGCTCCATAATTTCAATTAAACCTTAAAGTTTTTTTATATGCGTAAGCTCACCTTAACCGCCCTGCTTTTGGCCCTTCTCCTGGCGGCGGGCGGGACGTACCTGCTTTACGAAAAACTCCGCGTTGAGGTTTTTTTTAAACCCGAATATCCCCGCTTGGGTCTAAAGAGCCGCGTCCACCTGGAGGTAAAACCCTCCTTCAGCGTTCCCTTCGGGGAGGTGGAGGTTTTCGTCCGTCAGGGAAACGCCTCGGCGGTTCTCTACGAAGGACCGATTGCCCCCTTCGCGGAAACGCTGATTTTCGAACCCAAAAAGGCGGGCTTTAGGGACGGGGAGGCGGAGGTGGTCGGCGTCGTTCGCCTCCCGTTTAAGGAGGAACGGATTTTTTACCAGAAGGTGGTCGTCGACCTGACGCCTCCTACCCTCGAGGTGGTTCGGAAACCCCGCTACCTCAAGGTGGGCGAACCGGGCGTTTTGACCCTAAAGAGTTCCGAGGAGCTCCTGAGGGCCCAAATTCGGTTCGGTGAGGCGGTCTTTCCCCTCCTGGAGGTCGAGGGCGGCACGTACAAGACGGTGGTAACCGTTCCCCTCTTTGCGCTGGAGGAGCCCCAAAGCTTTTACGCCGAGGCGGTCGACGCCGCCGGGAACGAGGTCAGGAAGTTCGTTCCCCTGCCGGTGAGACTGGTGAAGTTTCGCACCGTTAAGGTTGAATTCGACCGCCAAACCCTTCAGGAACTGCTGCTGAAGTTCTTCAACTCGGTCGAGGACCCGGCCGCCCAATTCAGAATCGTTAACGAGGAGTTTCGAAGGGAGGACCAAAGGACGCTGGTGAGGTTGGCGCAAAACTCGACGGACCGCCTTTTGGCAAAGGGGGCCTTTAAGCAGCTTCCGGGAAGCGCCGTTACGGCCCGCTACGGCGACCATCGACTTTACTACTTCGAGGGTAAAAAGATTGGGGAGTCCTACCACGGCGGGCTCGACCTGGCCAAGTATCGCCACGCCCCGGTGGTGGCGGCCAACGACGGTCGCGTCGTTTTCGCCGGGCGGTTAAAAATCTACGGAAACGCCGTGGTTATAGACCACGGTTTCGGAGTTTTGACGCTCTACGGCCACCTGCTGGACTACTCGGTAAAGGTCGGTCAAACGGTTAAAAAGGGCGAGGTAATCGGGCGAACCGACACGACGGGCTTTGCCCTCGGCGACCACCTGCACTTTGCCACTTTGGTCTGGGGCTACGCCGCCAACCCGATATACTTTTTTGACGGTAACTACCTTAAGTATCACTTTTACGAACCCCTCAGGTAAATCGCTCGCGGATAAAGCGGTCCTTCGCCTTGGAGTCCTCCCCTTTTAAAATCCCCTCGACGACGAAGTATTCCCCCTCCCTCGTCAGGTAAACGCGGCCGCCCGAAAAGCGGGCCTTGTAAACCTTTCCCTTTGCCAGCTCCAGGGGTTCGAGGAAGGCGCCTTCCGGTGCCCTCTCGAGTTTTCTTAAAAACTTAAGAAGGTGTTTTTGACTTTGGGGGTCGAGTTCGGCAAAGTCGACCAGGGCGCGGGGCGAAAACCTTATCCTCTCAAACAGGAGGTTTAAAAATTCCACCAACTCGCGGTCGAGCAGGGCCGCCAACTTCCTCAGCTCGTTTTCCTTTACTTCCAACTTCCGAAGGAGCTTTTGTCTTTCTTCCCGGCAGAGGTCGCTCTCTTTCTCCAGTTCCTCCAGGAGTTCGCCGCTTCGCCTCAGCTCCTCCCGCAGGTTTTTGAGTTTCTCCCGACACTCGAGAAGTTCCTTTTTGCTCTTTTTTAACTCCTTTCGCGTTTGGGCCAGTTGCCGGCGCAGTTTTTTTTCGTCGCCCCCCTCGAGGGTGCTCTCCTCGAGGAGCTCCCAAAGTTGGCGGTTGTTTTCCTTGATTTTCCCGAGGGTTTTCTCCAGTTCCTCTATCCGCCTTTCGTACTCGCGGAGTTTGTCCTCCTTTTGCTTTACCAACCTTTCGAGGTTTTCCGCCTTCGACTCGCGGAGGAGTTTTTCCAGTTCGGCCTTTTCCTCCGAGAGGGCGGAGTATTCCTCCCTTAACCGGTTTAGGCGTTTTTGGTAGTCCTCCAAAAGGCTTTTGGAGCGCTCCAACTCCTTCAGGATTTCGCGCTGGCGCCTTTCGACCAGTTCTTTGTGAAATTCGGCCGGCGACTTAAACAGAAACAGGGGAAGGTAGGTAAAGAGCAGGGGCGTCAGCGTTCGCGGAATTAGGGCGTAGTCCCCCGAAACGAGGGCAAAAATCAAAATCTGAAAGGTTACAAAGTAGGCAATTACCAGGAAAAAACGCTTTCTCTCTCCCAAAAGCCAGCTCACTACTACGAAACCGGCCAGGGCGTAAACCAAAGTGGTTTCGTATTCCGTCTTCGGATAAACGGGAAGACCGTAGGTTTTTCCGACGAAGTAAAGGCCCCAGTGAAAGAAAAACACCAAAAGGAGCGCCTTTATAAGCTCCGTCAGGGGGTAATATTTGAAGTTTATGAAAAAGTTCGGGTGGGTCATACCCCTTTTTCTCATTGTAGTGGCTTTCGGCCTTTCGCTGTGGGCGCGCTACGAGCCGCTAAAGGTCTGGAACGCAAACAAGGAACAGTTCTTCGTCGGCGAAAGGCCGATTTTCACCGCCTACGACGCCTACTACTACGCCCGGCTGGCCGACGACTACCGCCTCGGCGTTTTCGAACCGGGCGGAACGGACCGCCTGCGCTTCGTCCCCGACTACAAAACTTACCCGGCGGTGATACCCTTTTACTCGTGGCTCTTTGCCCAGCTTTCGGCCCTTTTCAAAAAGCCGGTTGAAAACCTGGCCCTTTGGCTCGTTCCCGTTTTGGCCTCGGCGGTGGTAATTCCGCTCGTTTTACTCTTTTGGAGGGCGGGATTGCCGCTGACGGGCTTTGCGGCCGCCCTTTTCGGCTCCCTGGCGCTCATTTACGTGGTCCGAACCTCGCTGGCGCGCCTCGACACCGACAGCATAGTCCTCTTTTCCCTCTTTGCCCTCCCGATGGCGGCCTACCTCTTTGCCGAAAGCTCGGGAAGGAAGAAGTACCTCTTTCTCCTTCTGGTGGCCTTCTTTTCAAACCTCTTTTACTGGGGTTACCTCCACCCCGACCTCAACTTCGCCCTCTGGGTTTCGTCCCTCCTCTTTCTGTTTTTCCCTTACCTGAAGGACCTCCTTTCGGAAAGGAGGCTTTTGAAACCTCAAAGGGAGCTTTTAATCGACGCCGCCCTTCTTACGGTGGCTTTCAATCCTTTTATTCTCCTGAAAGGGGTCCAGGGTATTTTGGACCGCCTGGCCAGGTACGTTTTTGAGTTCGGAACGCCGCTAACGGGAAACTTTCCCAACGTTCAAATTTCCATTTCGGAGCTTCAGAAGCTGGGCCTTTCCCAGGTGGCCAAAATGACCGTGGGAAACGAATTGGCGCTGTTTGTCGGCGCCTTTGGCCTTTTGGCCTTTGCCGTCCTGAGGTTGCGGCTGTTTTTACTCCTTTTGCCGGTTTTGCTGATGGGTCTTTTGGCCTTTAAAGGGGCCTCCCGCTTTGCGATGTTTTTGGCCCCCTTTTTGGGATTGGGAATAGGTTTTCTGCTCGACCTGATTTGGAGCAAAGTCAAGGACCGTTTGGACGACAAGGTCCGGTGGCCCGTCTTCGGAGCCCTGGCGCTGGCTTTGGTCCTCTCGGCGGTCCTTTTAAACCGCAAGAGCTTTGAATTCGTTCCCAAACCGATAATGACGCCGGCGATTGCTTCCGCCTTTATCGAGGTCGGAAAAACCTCGCCGCCCGAGGCGTGGGTTCTGACCTGGTGGGACTACGGCTACGCCATACAGTACTACGCCCGCAGGGCCACCTTCCACGACGGCGGTTCCCAGTTGTCGCCCAAAACCTACTTCGTGGCGCTGGCCTTTACGACCGACAACGCCACCGAGGCGGTAAACGTTTCGAAAACTTTGACCGTTTGCGGTGCCAAGTGCATCAAGCGGCTCCTGAAGGAGGGTTACACCGCCGAGGAAATTAAGGAAATGTTCGCTTCCGGAAAGCTCCTGAAAAACGCCACCGTCTCAAGGCCCGTTTACTGGGTCTTTACCTCCGACCTTATAGGTAAGTTTTACTGGATATCCTACTTCGGCACCTGGGACTTTAAGACCCTAAAAGGTCGGCACCTGTTCATTTCCCCGTCGGTGTGCCGCGGAAGCGGACCTACCAAACTCACCTGCCGCAATCCCGGCGCCTCCTTCGAAGTCGACCTGACCAAGATGAAGGTTCGCTTTCCCAACGGTTTGACCGTTCCGCTTAAGTACTTTGCCACCCGGACGCCCCAAAACCTCGAAGTCAAAAAGAACCCTTACGCCCTTTACGGTTACGCCCTCGAATTGGTTTACACCTACGCCCCAAACGTTTACGCGTGGTACTTTATGCCCGACCGCTCCTTCGTTACGATGTTTAATCAGCTCTACATGTTAAGAAACGACGAAATTAAGTCCTTCAACAGGACCAAGGAGCGCTTTCCCGACTACGTTTTTTATCTTCTCCGCTGAGGGGTTTTTCCTTTATCCTTCCACTCCCCTCATTTTGAGTTCGAGGTCGGTCGGATTTTCGGCGTATTCGAGGGCCGTTCGGGCGTCGATTAGACCCTTTTTGTAGAGCTCGAGGAGGTGTTGGTCAAAGCTTTGGGTTCCGTAAACCTCCCTGCCCTTTTCGAGGTATTCTTTAATCCGGTCAAACTTGTCGGGGTCAAGAAGGGCCTCCTTAATCAGGGGATTGTTTACCAAAACCTCCACCGCCGGAATTACGCCCTTTTTGTCCCTTCGGGGTAAAAGCCTTTGGGAAACGATACCTATGAGGGAGTTGGCGAGCATCAGGCGAATCTGCTCGCGGTTTTCGAGGGGAAACATTCCGATAAAGCGGTTTATCGTCTCCTTGGCGTTAATCGTGTGCATCGTCGAAAGGACCAGGTGACCCGTTTCGGCCGCCTGAAGGGCTATTTTCGCCGTTTCGGGGTCCCGAATTTCACCTATCATAATGACGTCGGGGTCCTCCCTCAGGGCCGCCCGCAAACCGAGGGCAAAGTCTAGCGTGTCCTCGCCGACCTCCCTTTGGATTATGAAAGACCGCCGGTCCTTAAAAAGGTATTCAATGGGGTCCTCAATCGTAACTATCACCTTACTGTAAAGGTTGTTTATTTCGTTTATCAGCGAGGCCAGGGTGGTCGACTTACCGCTTCCGGTCGGTCCGGTTACCAAAAGAAGCCCGCTGCTGGAACCCAGCGCCAGCTTCTTTACCACCGGCGGAAGGTTCAAGGTTTCAAACTTGGGAACGTCGAAGGGAATGTAACGCAGGGCTATGCCCGGCGTCGAGCGCTGGAAGTATATGTTGGCCCGGAAGCGGGCCAGCCCCGGGAAGGAGGCGGAGGTGTCGACCTGCCCCTCCTTAAGGAGTTTCTGCCGCTTTTCCTCCTTCCCCTTAAGGATGTAGTCTATAAAACCCTCGAGGTCTTTCCGGGAAAGGACCGGAAACTCCTCGAGGGTCAAGAGCTCCTTGTTTACCCTTATGCGGGGTTGAACGCCCACCTTGAGGTGGACGTCGGAAGCCTTCCGGTTAAGAGCCTCCCTTACTATTCGCGTCAGCAGTTCCAAGGCCGAGGGCCTCCCTTATTTTTTGTTCTATCTCGTTAAGAATTTTAGGATTTTCGGCCAAAAACTTCTTCACCTGTTCGCGGCCCTGGCCCAGCTTTCGGTCGCCGTAGGAGTACCACGCCCCGCTCTTTTGAAGTATTCCCAGCTCGGTGGCCACGTCGATAATGTCGCAGAGCTTGCAGATACCTTCGCCGTAGTAAATCTCAAACTCCGCCTCCTGGAAGGGAGGGGCCAGCTTGTTTTTAACCACCCTGACGCGGACGCGGTTGCCCTTTTTCTCCCCTCCTTCCTTGACCTCCCCGACCTTTCGGATGTCGAGCCGCAGGTCGGCGAAGAACTTGAGGGCCCTTCCGCCCGGCGTGGTTTCCGGATTTCCGAACATTACGCCGATTTTTTCCCTAATCTGGTTGATAAAAATGAGGGCCGTTTTCGACTTGTTGACCTCCCCTTTCAGCTTCCGCAGGGCCTGCGACATCAGCCGGGCCTGCTTTCCGACGTGCATGTCGCCGATGTTGCCCTCCAGCTCGTCCTTGGGAACCAAGGCCGCCACCGAGTCGATTACCACCACGTCGACCGCCCCGCTCCTTATCAGCGTTTCGGCAATTTCGAGCGCCTGCTCGCCGTAATCGGGTTGGGAAACGTAGAGGTTTTCAACGTCGACGCCGATTTTTTCGGCATACTTGGGGTCGAGGGCGTGCTCGGCGTCGATGAAGACCGCTATACCGCCCTGCTTTTGGGCTTCGGCAATGATGTGAAGCGCGAGGGTGGTCTTACCCGAACTTTCGGGACCGAAAATTTCGGTAATGCGCCCTTTAGGAATGCCGCCGACGCCGATGGCCTTGTCGAGCGCGTAGGAACCGGTGTGAATCGTTTCGACGTTGACGTGCTCGGCGCTCTTTAGGGGCATAACGGCCCCTTTACCGAACTTCTTTTCGATAAAACTTTTTGCGACCTCAAAGGCCTGCAGCTTTTCCTTGTTTACCGCCATTTTTACCTCCAAAGGAAGTTAATTTAGACGGGCCGAGGGGACGACCGAATACAAATTAAGCTTGCAAAAGAGGGGGAATATTAACCTTAATTGGAAAAATAGGTTCCCAAACCTTATTCGGTCGAAAAGATGCGGGGAACGACGAAGTAGCCGTTTTCAAACTCGGGGGCGTTTTTCTCCACCTCCTCCCGCGCGAGGGTGGGACCCGGCTCGTCCTCCCTCATCGGGGTTTCCTCGACCTCGGGAACGAAGGGGTCGACCCCTTCGGTGTCGACCTCGTTCATTTTGTTTACGAAGTCGAGAATGGCCGTCAGCTGGCGCGCAAACAGCTCCACCTCCTCCTCGGTCAGCTCCAGCTTGGCCAGCTCGGCCACCTTTATAACCGTCTCCCGGTCAATCATCGAAACCTTGCTATTTTACAGCCTTTTAGCATACTAAACCCTTTGATGTTAAACCTCTCCCCCGAGGAATTCCTCCGACTGGCCGAGGAATTCAACGTGATACCCCTCTACGCGGAATTTCTGGCCGACTTGGAGAATCCCCTAACGGCCTTTTTAAAGATAAAGGACCTGGGGAGGTTTCCCTTTTTGCTCGAAAGCGTCGAGGGAGGGGAAAAGTGGGCCCGCTATTCCTTTTTGGGATACGGCGGAAAGTTTTACTTCAAAAGTAAGGGCCACTACTACGAACTTTACGACCGAGGCAGGGTTGAGCTGGGCGAATTCGCCGACCCGCTCGACGTTTTAAAGCCTTTGGTAAGGAGGTTTAAGCCCTATCGGGACGGGCGCCTTCCCCGCTTTTGGGGCGGACTGGTCGGCTACGTCGGCTACGACACCGTAAAGTTTTGGGAGCCGGTTCCCGACAAAAATCCCGACCCCCTCGGCGTTCCCGACGTCTTTTTGGTCCGCACCGACCTGCTCGTAGTTTTTGACAACCTCAGCGGGAAACTCTCCGTAGTAAAACCGGTGGTAATTGAGGAGGACGCCAATCCGGAGGAGCTTTACCGGGAGGCGGCCGCCGAAATCCGTCGGGCGGTCGAGGCCCTCTCCCGCCCGACGGAGGAAAAACCCTTCTTACCCCTCGGCGGGGACCTTTCGAGCGTCGACCTCTCCGGTTGGAGGAGCAACTTCCCCAAGAAGGACTTCCTCGAGGCGGTCCGACGGGCCAAGCGCTACATCGAGGAGGGGGACGTAATTCAGGTGGTCCTTTCCCAGCGGTTTTCCAAAAGGCTCGACTGCAGTCCCGAAACCCTCTACCGCGTTTTGCGGCACCTCAACCCCTCACCCTACATGTTCTTTTTGAAGTTTGACGACCTCTTCGTGGTGGGGGCCTCGCCGGAAGTTTTGGTCCGCGTGGAGGAGGGAAAGGTCGAAACGAGACCCATAGCGGGAACGCGACCGCGCGGAAGGACCCCCGAAGAGGACCTCGCCCTCGAAAGGGACCTCCTTGCGGACGAAAAAGAGAGGGCCGAGCACATAATGCTGGTAGACCTGGCCCGAAACGACCTCGGCAAAATTGCCAAAAAGGGTAGCGTAAAGGTCGACGCCCTCATGCGGATAGAGCGCTATTCGCACGTCATGCACATAGTATCCGACGTCAGCGCCCTTTTGGAGGAAAACAGGGACGTTTGGGACGTTCTTAAGGCGACTTTCCCGGCCGGAACCGTCAGCGGGGCCCCGAAGGTTCGCGCAATGCAGATAATCGAAGAGCTCGAACCCGAAAGGAGGGGCATCTACGCCGGGGCCGTCGGCTACGTTTCCTTTCAAAACAACGCCGACATGGCCATAGCCATCCGAACCGCCGTAATAAAGGACCGGACCGTCTTCGTCCAGGCGGGGGCCGGCATAGTGGCCGACAGCGTTCCCGAACGCGAGTGGGAGGAAACCGTAAACAAGGCCAAGGCCCTCATAAAGGCGGTGGAATTGGCCGAGAGGGCCGAAAGGACGGGTCCGTAAAATTTATCCCGCGACGATGGGACGCGTTCTCACCCTCGGGGAGCTTAAGGAGATTTTGCCCGACCTCCGAAGGGGGAAAAAGGTCGTTTTTACCAACGGGTGTTTCGACCTCCTCCACGCCGGTCACGCCCACTACCTAAGCGAGTGCAAAAAACTGGGCGACCTTTTGGTGGTGGGAATAAACGACGACGACTCGGTCCGCCGCCTCAAGGGTCCCAAGCGCCCCATTTTACCCCTCCCGATGAGGGCCTACCTCCTTTCCAACCTCAAACCGGTCGACTTCGTCGTCCCCTTTTCGGAGGACACCCCGATAAAACTCATCGAGGCGATAAAACCCGACGTCCTGGTAAAGGGAGGGGATTGGTCCCCGGACCGAATAGTGGGGGCCGACCTGGTTCGCTCTTACGGCGGAAAGGTTTTGACGATACCCTTTAAGTTTGACGTGTCGACCTCAAAAATAATAGAAGAGGTAAGAAGGCGTTATTGTTCGACCGCGGATTGAGGCTCCCCAACCGTTCCGTTTTCCGAAAGTTTTTCCACCTCGAGAACCTCGGGAACGTAAAAGCGACCGTCTTCGGAAACGTAACCCAACTTAAAGCTGAGGCCCGTGTTCCTCAAACTGGTAATCCACATTTCCTTAAGACCCTTTATGGGGGAGGGTTTGTAGGAAATTTCCCCGACGAAGGGCAGGATGTAGCGCCCGTCGGCGGTAACGTAAAAGTCAACCTCGGCGGTGGCCCCCTCCCTTTCCAACACGCCGCGGGCCTTACAAACGCCGGGTAATTCCTCCATGGGTTCTACGGCCTTTACCTCCCTGACGGGGATGTCGAGAAACTTTACCGCCTCCAAAACCTTTTGGGGGGGAGGACACGCCAGTGCAACTCCGGCAAAGGCCGTCAGGGCGAGCAACTTCTTCATCGAGAGAAAATTTTAAAACCAAACCTTTTGTTATCATTTAACAGAAACTCTCAAAGGGAGGAGGTCGTTAATGACCGCCAAAGTCGTCGAACTTTTGGACAAACCCAAAGTGGTCGGAAAGAAGCAGGTGTCCCCGCGGGGATACTTTCTTGAGATATACCACCCGCTGGTGGCAAACCGCGCCAAACCCGGTCAGTTCGTAACCCTTCAGGCCACCGAGCTTTCGCCCCGCCAACCGATGCAGGTCGTCGACACCAATCCCCAAAAGGGTACCTTTTCCATTTTGGCCGAGGCTTACAACCGCGCCACCGTCGAATTGGTCGAACTGTTCGGAAGCGGTGAGGAGCTCTTTAACGTCGAGGGACCCCTCGGAAAACCCTTTCCCGTCGAAAAGTACGGAACGGTTTTGGTGGTCGGCCACGGTTGGGGCGCCGGCGCCAACTTCCCCGTGGCAAAGGCCCTCGCCGAGGCCGGTAACGAGGTCTACGCCGCCCTGGTCGGCGGAACGCGCGAAAACGTTTACTGCGAAAAGGAATACAAGGAATTTTTCGGCGAAAGCCGCGTTTTCGTCTACACCGAGGACGACGACTACGGCCGCGAGGGGGGGGCGCCCCAGGCGGTTGAAAACTTCCTGGAAGAAGTCGGAAAACCCGACCTGGTGGTCTACGCCGGAAACGTGGGTCCCGGCGAACTGGTTGCCGAGGTTACCCGCGCCAAGGACGTTAAAAACCTCTCCCTCGTCGCCTCGATGATGCTCTGCACCAGCGGGCTTTGCCTGACGTGCCGCGTCAAAAAGGGCGACCAAATGGTTCAAAACTGCCTCGAAGGTCCCTACCTGGACGGAAACGCCGTCGACTGGAAAATGGTCGCCTTCCGAAACGGCTACTACTGGGACCTCGAAAAGGAAAGCCTCGAATACTTCCTCAACAAACTCCTGCCCAGGCTAAAGAGGAAAAAACAACAAAGCTGAGCGCCAGAGGGGTTTTCTTCCCTTTTGGTTCACTTAAAAAAAACAACCGAGGGAGGTTTAAAAGATGGCCATAAGGTGGTTTGACAGGAACGAAACCTGCCTGCTTCCGCCCGAGGTTCGGAAAAAGACCTTCAAAGAATACGACATGGGTTACACCATCAACCAGCTCCTCGACGAGGCCGACAGGTGTATCTTCTGCCGCGACTACGACAAGCGCTGCAAGGCCGGATGCCCCGTCGAAAACGACATTCCGGTGTTCATCGACCTCGTTGAAAAGGGCAACATCGTCGAAGCTTACAAAACCATTCTAAAGACCAATCCCTTCCCCGCCATAACCGGCCGCGTTTGTCCGCAGGAGAGGCTCTGCGAGGGCAGCTGCATCCTCACTTACGACACCGTTAAAAAGAAAAAGAACAAAGGCCTGCCCGTCGGCATAGGCGCAATAGAGCGCTTCATCGGCGACGCGATAAGAATCAGCGGCATTCAAATCGACGAGGAGATTAAGCCCGACACCGGCAAAAAGGTTGCCATAATCGGGGCCGGACCCGGCGGACTGTCGGCGGCCTACTATCTGAGAAAGGAAGGACACGAGGTTCACGTCTTTGACGCCCTGCCC
This sequence comes from Aquificota bacterium, assembly GCA_013154305.1. Classification (GTDB taxonomy): domain Bacteria; phylum Aquificota; class Aquificia; order Aquificales; family QOAS01; genus QOAS01. Next base: position 8,261 of record JAADCT010000010.1, on the reverse strand, counting down.
TACGTCGGGGGCGTGATGTACTACGGAATTCCCCCCGAAAGGCTCGACCGCGCCGTCCTAAAGTGGGAAGAGGAGCGCCTTCGCAAAATGGGAATTAAGTTCCACCTGGGCGTTCTCGTGGGAAGGTCCGTAACCCTCTACGACCTCTACGAGGAGTTTGACGCGATAATCCTCGCCACCGGTAGCGGAAGGGGAAAGATGATGGGCATTCCCGGCGAGGAGCTTAACGGCGTATACACCGCCATTGAGTTTCTTACCCGCGTGAACATGCTCAAGGCCTACAAGTTCCCCGAGGCGGGAACGCCCGTCAAACTCGGAAAGAAAACCGCCGTTATCGGCGGAGGATTTACCGCCGTCGACTGCGTTCTGGACGCCATAAGGCTCGGCGTCGAAACCCACCTCGTTTACAGGAGAACGAGGGAAACCTCCTCGGCACGCGACGTCGAGTGGGACCACGTTGCCGAAGAGGGCGCAATCCTCCACTGGCTCACCCAACCTTTGGAAATTATCGGTGACGAGAACGGAAACGTTAAAGGTCTAAAGTGCATCAAGATGGAGCTCGTTCCCGACCCCGAAGGAGGTCGCCCCAGACCCAAACCGATTGAGGGCAGCGAACACGTCATCGAGGTCGACAGCGTAATCTTTGCCGTCGGTCAGGAGGCCAATCCGACCGCCTACGAGGGGGTTAAGGAAATTCAGACCAACAAATGGAACAACGTCGACGTTGACGAGTGCTTCAGAACCTCCTGGAAGGGCGTTTTCGCCGTCGGCGACCTCGTAAACGGCGGCGACACCGTCGTCAGGGCCATCGCCCACGGCCGCAAGGCGGCAAAGTACTGCCACGAGTATCTGACCACCGGCGAGTGGCCCGAAAACTGGCAGGCCCACCCCAAACCCTGGACCCTTTAAGGGCCCAAACTTTGGAATTGACCCCCGCGCCTTCGGCGCGGGCTTTTTCTTAAAATCTTTGCCCGAATGTTGGAAGGGCTAATTCCGCAGGAGTGGATTGAACTGGCCAAGGAATTCGTTCGCGAGTACGGTTACCTTGCGCTGTTTGTAATCTCCTTTACCGAGGCCTTTATAAATCCGATAGTTCCCTACATTTTCATTGCGGGCGCCCACTTTTTCGGCCTCAACATATGGGTGGCGGCGCTGGTTGCCTTCGTCGGAAACATTTTGGGCGCGGCCTTTACCTACTTTTTGGGGTGTTATCTGGGGGAGAGGTGGGGAAAAAAGGTTCTCGGAGAGAAGTTGTATTCAAAGGGGGAGTTGGTGTTTCAGCGCTACGGTTTTTGGGCGGTTATAGTGGGCGAACCCTTTAAGCTGGTTTGTTGGCTCGGCGGAATTTTCCGAATGGAGTTCGTCCGCTACATGATTGCGCAAATAATCGCGCGCGGGGTCAGGATTTTCGGATTTACCCTACTCGTTCAACTCGGAATAAACGTTTTCTCCGACGGAGGTTAGACCGAAAAGTTTTCGGCACCTTCGGCGGAGTCCTTCCAGCGTTTTTTCCATAAGCCTTTTGTGGCTTCCAATCCAATAGATGCGACCGCAGGAAGGACACTCCTTAAAGTTTTTTCCCAGTTCGTAGGACTTGGGGGGAATTCGCTCCTTTACGCGGTCCGGGTCCGCCGGCCTCAGAGGGGACACGCACAGGGGACAGTGGTCGAGTTTGAGCTCCGGTTTGAGGTCAAAGTGCCTCAGGACCAAACAGAGTTGGGTCTTCCAGTCCTCCGAATTCGGCAGGAGGAGGTATTCGACCTTCAGTCGGTCGAGGGTGCTCCGAAACCTGCGGGAGGTGGTCAAAACCTTGCACCCTCCGCCCCGACAGGAGGAAACGACCCTTTCGTCCAACTTGGGAAAAACCTTCGTCGGATAACCGAAAAGGGTAAGCCAACGGGCAACCCTTTGAAGGTGCCACTCGGCGAGAAATCGGACCATAAAAGGGAAAGAAAAAGGAAGGAATTAGAACTCGGGCATGTCCATGCCGGCGCCGCCCTTGTCCTCTTTCTTTTCGGGCATGTTGGCAACGATGGCCTCGGCCGTCAGCAGAACGCCGCTGGCCGAAACGGCGTTTTCGAGGGCGGTCCTTTCGACCTTGGTCGGGTCGATGATACCGGCCTTCATCATGTCGACGTATTCGCCCTTGGCGGCGTTGAAGCCGATGTTGGGGTTCTCTTTACCGAGCTCGAGGACTTTGGCCAGAACCATTCCGCCCTCGTATCCGGCGTTGTAGGCGATTTGTTTGAGCGGTGCGGTGCACGCCCTGGCGATGATTTTAACGCCCAGTTTTTGGTCCTCGTTTTCGACCTCGACCTGCTCCTCGAGGTTTTCGGAGGCCCTGACCAGTGCGGTTCCGCCTCCGGGAACGATACCCTCTTCGAGGGCGGCCTTGGTGGCGTTAACGGCGTCCTCAACGCGGTACTTCTTCTCTTTGAGGTCGGCCTCGGTGGGCGCACCGACCTTGATTATGGCAACGCCGCCGGTGAGCTTGGCCAGGCGCTCTTGCAGTTTTTCCCTGTCGTAGTCGGAGGTGGTTTCCTCGATTTGGCGCTTGATTTGTTCGATGCGTTTCTTGATTTCCTCGGGGTCGCCTTTACCGCCGATGATGGTGAAGGTTTCCTTGTCGACCACGACCTTGTCGGCCTGACCGAGCATGTCGAGGGTTACGTGCTCGAGCTTAATGCCGAGGTCTTCGGTGATTGCGGTTCCGCCGGTAACGACGGCGATGTCCTGCAGGTATTCTTTCCTCCTTTGACCGAAGCCGGGAGCCTTAACGGCGCAGGTCCTGAGAACGCCCTTGAGGTGGTTTACGACCAGGGTTGCGAGGGCTTCGCCTTCGACGTCCTCGGCGATGATAAACAGCGGTCTGCCGGCCCTTGCCACCTGCTCGAGCAGCGGCAGGAGTTCCTTAATGGAGTTAATCTTCTTCTCGTAAATCAGGATGTAGGGGTTTTCCAGTTCGCAGGTCATTTTCTCGGGGTTGGTTATGAAGTACGGCGACAGATAACCCCTGTCAAACTGCATACCTTTGACCACTTCGAGGGTGGTTTCGGCGGTCTTTCCTTCCTCAACGGTGATAACGCCGTCCTTTCCGACCTTTTCGATGGCGTCGGCTATCAGCTTACCGATTTCGGGGTCGTTGTTGGCCGAAACGGTTGCAACCTGTTCGATTTCCTCCCTGGTTTCGACCTTTTTGGAAATCTTCTTGAGGTTTTCGATTACCTTCTTGGCGGCCTTTTCCATACCGCGGCGGATGTCCATCGGGTTGGCACCGCCGGTTATGGCCTTAATACCCTCGTTGAAGATGGCCTGGGCCAATACGGTTGCGGTGGTGGTTCCGTCACCGGCCTTGTCGTTGGTTTGCGAAGCGACCTCTTTGACGAGCTGGGCACCGACGTTTTCGAGCGGGTCGGGCAGCTCGATTTCTTTAGCGACGGTTACGCCGTCTTTGGTTACGATGGGGGAACCCCACTGCTTTTCGATGATGACTTCCCTACCTTTGGGACCCAGGGTTACTTTAACGGCGTTTGCGAGCTTGTCAACGCCGGCTTTAAGTTTCGCCCTTGCCTCCTCACCGTATACGATTTTTTTAGCACCCATCGCTCACACCTCCCTCCTTTTTATTTCTCGAGAATGGCCAAAACTTCGTCCTCGGAAAGAACGAGGTACTTTTCGCCGGTTTCAAGCTCAACCTCGGTTCCGGCGTACTTGTTGAAAACCACGAAGTCGCCGACTTTTACCTGAAGGGGTTTGATTTCGCCGTTTTGAAGAAGCCTACCTTGGCCGACGGCGATAACTTCGCCGACCTGCGGCTTTTCCTGAGCCGCGTCGGGGATGATAATTCCGGACGGGGTCCTTTGCTCTTTAGGCTCCTCAACCTTTACGACGATTTTGTCGTATAGGGGTTTGAGTTTGGCCATCGCCGCCTCCTCCTTTACTTTTTCACTTTTCGTCAAATAAATATAGCAAGCGGCCGATTTGTTGTCAACGCCCGCGTTAAGTTTTTTGAGTTTATCAGGCTAAACCTTCTTTCGGCCGCCCGATTGAAGTTCGAAGGTCGGAAAAACCTTTCCGAAGTTCCTATAAGAGGTCAATTTAGGTTTCGGCGCGTCCGTTTAGGGGTGTTTTGGAAGGGCCTTACGCACCCGAGGGGAAGGGGCAAAGGGGCCCGAACCGACTTTGGCCTAAAATTGTAAAAAAGCCCAAAGGGAGGTTGTTTAAAATGGCGCTCTCTCTCGACAAGGGAACCATAGAAATAAGGTGGCACGGAAGGGGCGGTCAGGGAACCGTAACCGCCGCCAAGATGTTTGCCTCCGTTGCGGTTAAAAAGGGCTTTCACGGTCAATCGATACCGATGTTCGGTCTGGAGCGTTCGGGAACCCCCGTTGCGGTCTACTCGCGGGTTTCCAAGGAACCCATTCAGAGGAACGACCCCGTTCGCAAACCCGACGTGGTGGTCATTACCGACCCCTCGGTGATGGTGTTTTTGGCCGCCAGCCAAGGCGGAAAACTTCCCGAAAGCATTCCCGACCCGAGGGAGGGCATTACCGACGAAACCGTTTTCATAATAAACTCGCCCATGAGCCCCGAGGAGGCCAAGCGCATTCTCGGCCTCGAGGGAAAGCCCAACAAGGTTTGCGTAGTCGACGCCACCAAAATAGCCCTTGAGGAAATCGGAAGAAACGTTCCCAACACCGCAATTTTGGGCGCCATGGCCAAAATCCTCCCCGAGGTGGTCGACATGGAAACGGTTAGGGAGGAGTTGGAAGAAAGCTTCGGGGCCTCGTCCAAGCTCAAAGCCCTGATACCGGCCAACCTGAAGGCCATGGAAAGGGGCTACAACGAAGTCCGGTGTGCTTAATCTTCTTCATATTCGGTCTTTCGGACCGGGTGTTATGGTGCTAAGACAAAAGCGCCGCTGAGGGAGGTTGAAGGTTATGAAACTAAAAGGTTGGAAGGAGCTCCCCATAGGGGGGATAGTTACCCAACCGGGTAACTCCCGCGAAGTGGAAACGGGAACCTGGCGGATTGCCCGCCCCATAGTGGACCCCTCCAAGTGTACCGACTGCCTCATTTGCTGGGTCTTTTGTCCCGACGACTCCATACCCTCCAACGGAAAAATTAGGTTCGAAACCGAACTTTACCACTGCAAAGGTTGCGGCATATGCGCCGTCGAGTGCCCCTACAAGGCCATAGAGATGGTTTCCGAGGCCGACGTTATCCTTGAGGAGCTCAAGCTGATTGAAAAGAAGTAAAGACGCGCGGAGGTTTAAGCGATGGCCGTCGAACTTATTAAGGAGCGAAAAACGGTCGCGATGACCGGAAACCAGGCGATAGCGGAGGCCATGCGCCAAATAAACTACGACGTGGTGGCCGCCTATCCCATCTCCCCCCAAACGGAGTTGATGGGTTTCTTCGCCGAGTATCTGGCCAACGGTTTGGTCGACACCGAGTTCGTCACCGTTGAGAGCGAGCACTCGGCAATGTCGGCGATTATCGGTGCGGCGGCCTCCGGCGCAAGGGCCATGACCGCAACTGCGGCCCAGGGTCTGCTCTACATGTACGAAAACCTGCCCATCGCCTCCAACTGGAGGCTTCCCATAACCATGGTTTTGGTCAACCGCGCCCTGTCGGCACCGCTGAACATCCACTGCGACCACTCGGACGCCATGACCGCCCGCGACAGCGGTTGGCTTCAACTCTTTACCGAAAACTCCCAGGAGGCCTACCACAGCCTAATAATGGCCGTAAAGATTGCCGAGAAAGCCCTACTGCCGGTAATAGTAAACATGGAGGGTTACATCGTTTCCCACACCATCGGAAACGTTAACCTCTTTGCCGACGCGGAGGTTCGCGACTGGCTCGGCGAAAGCGACTGGAGAACCACCGTTCCCCACCCTCTGCTGGACACCGACCACCCGGTAACCTACGGGGCCACCGCCCTGCCCGACTACTACACCGAACTGAAGTATCAGCAGCACGTGGCCACCTGGAGTGCCAAAGATGTGGTTAAGGAGGTTTTGAGGGAATTCAACGAACTGGCGGGAACCGATTACGCCCTCGTTGAGCCTTACAAACTTGAGGACGCCGACTTTGCGATAGTCGTAATGGGTTCGACGGCGGGTGTGGCGAGAACCGCCGCCGACATCCTGAGGGAAAGGGGCGTCAAGGCGGGCGTCCTGAAGGTCAGGCTTTTCAGACCCTTCCCGGTTGACGAAATCGTCGAAAACCTCAAACACCTTAAGGCGGTCGCCGTTTTGGACAGACACGACTCGATGAACGGTCTGGCCTCCCCCCTCTTTCAGGACATAGCGGCCTCGCTGTACCACCTGCCCGAAAGGCCGATGCTCCACGACTTCGTTTACGGTTTGGGCGGAAGGGAGGTTACAGTCGAGGACATGCTAAAGGCCTTTAACAGGCTCATAAACCTCTACACCGGAAAGGAAACGCGCTCGAGCTTTGTCGACTACCTCCAGGTTAGGGAGTAGGTTAATGAGGAAGGCCCTAAAGGGGTTTTTCCTCCCTTTGTTACAACACTTTTAGGAGGTTTTAACGATGGCCCAAAAGAGGAAAAAGTTCGTTAACATACCGGTTTTGACCCACCTGGCCGAGGAGAGCCACGAGTGGCCTTACGAAAACCCCTTGGCCCCCGGCCACCGTATGTGTCCCGGATGTTCCATTCCGCCTATAGTCAACATGATTTTGCTCGAATACGGTAAGGACACCGTAACCGGTTCCAATACCGGTTGTCTCGAGGTTACCACCGGAGTGTTTCCCTACACCGCCTGGACCGTTCCTTGGATACACGTGGCGTTTGAGAACAATCCGGCCGTTCTTTCGGGCGCCGAGGCGGCCTACAAGGCCTTTAAGAAAAAAGGTAAAATCGACAAGGAAATTCACTTCGTTTCGATAAACGGCGACGGCGGTTCCTACGACATCGGCTTTCAGGCCCTCTCGGGAGCGGCCGAAAGAAACCACAACATGCTCTACGTTTGTTACAACAACGAGGGCTATCAAAACACCGGATATCAGAGGTCCTCGGCCACCCCGATAGGTGCGTTCACCAAAACCACCCCGGTCGGTTCCAAAGTGGTGGGTAAGGAGGAAAAGCGCAAGGACCTCACGCTGATTATGGCCGCCCACGAAATACCCTACACCGCACAGGCCAATCCCTTCAATTACAAGGACTTCGTTCGAAAAATTCGTAAGTCCAAGGAGATTAAGGGCTTTAAGTTCATAAACGTTCTCCAGTCGTGCACCCTTTCGTGGAGAACCAAGCCGGAGGACGCCTTTAGGGTTCTCAAGCTGGCGACCGAAACGCTGTACTGGCCCCTTTACGAGGTCATTGAGGGCCGCTTTTGGAGGATTAACGTTAAACCCTCCAAACCCAAACCGATTGAGGACTACATTGCGATGCAGCCCAGATGGCGCCACGTTCTCAAAATGCCCGAGGTCCTCGACCGCATCAAGGAGGAGGTTTACACCAAGTGGGATTACCTGCTCCGGATGGAAAAGCTTTCCAAGGAGCTTGCCGAGGACCTCGGCTTTACGCTCGACGAAATTTTCGAAATGTCGTGGGAAGAGTATCAGGAGAAGGTTAAGCCCAAGCTCAAGGAAAAAACCTACCTCTCTTAGGTCTCGGTTTTTCTTTCTTCCTCCTTTAGGACCTTTTCAACCAACCTCAGGACCTCGGGCGGGGGAAGAAGGGGTTTCTCCCCGCAGGCCGGTATGCCGTACCTTTTGTAAAAGTCGACGTACTTTTTGTCGAGTTTGAGAACCCGATTGAGGACGAACGATACGGCCAATCCCAGCTCGGCCAAAATTCTCTTGGGTTCCTCCTCGGGGTTGATTTTGGAAAGTTCTTCCAATAGTTGGTTCTTTACGGCGGCGTGACCCTTTTTCTGGTGCTCGAGCAGGTCCACCAACTTAAAAAGCGGGCTGTCGGTAAAACCCGTCTCGTAGGAAAACTCCAAAAAGTCCTTGTAAGAGTAGTCGTTTTCGCTTTTACCCTTTAGGCGCAGGTAGCGCCGAAAGCTTTGGTAGAAGCTTTCCAGTTCGTCGCCGAGGCCTTTTTCTTCGGCCCAATAGAGGATGGCGTTTTCGAGGACTCTTTCCTCGTGGGTAAGGTGGCGGTCGAGGTATTCCAAGGCGGCGGGCAGGAGCTTGTTAAAGGCGAGGTCGCGGTCGCCCCGCGCCAGTGCTTTGGCTATGGCGTTCAACGCTTTGGCAATGACGCCGTGCTCGGCGTCGGCAAATTC